>NZ_CP117430.1:6277116-6590972 GCF_030687395.1 Pseudomonas wuhanensis
GCTCTGCGTGGGAATGCAGCCAGGGACGCTCTGCGTCCCCTATGGACGCGGAGCGTCCGGTGAGGCATTCCCACGCAGAGCGTGGGAACGATCAACCATAAAGACCTTCACCCATAAAAAAGCGCCGCCTTCCCGGCAGCGCTTTTATCAATCCGTTGTTTTTCTTCTTATCCTTCCATCACATCCCACAGTGCTTCCAGTTCCGCCTCGCTGAATAAACCAGCGGGGTAGCGCTCGATCATCGTCCGGCGCGGATCAGGTTCCCTGATCTGACGCGTTCCATTGGACTTCAACCACTGCGCCAAGACCTGGAGCGACTCGCTGTTAACTGCCAGGGGATGCAGTGCCCGCTCGCTCACGACGTTCATTTCGGCGTTCATCTCAGCGCTCTCTCCTGGTTTGTGAGCGGCTAACTTATCCAAGGTTTATGACAGAACATCGAAGTTCTCTCCCTCCCCATGTTGCGCCATCGAAGATACAAGAGCTGTGCCAATGTTTTCGAAGTGTCGACAAGTGGATACAAAAAAACCCGCAGTCCTGATGGGCTGCGGGCTTTCCATGAAACGACGAGGCTAAATCGTTGCTCAATCGATTCTTCAATCAACTCAAGCTGTTACGACCGCACTCACTCCTTGTGCGGTGCGGGCTGTTGTTGGGTAAGGCAGTGGATGTTACCGCCCCCCAGTAACAGTTCGCGACCTGGCACCATGACCACTTCGTGTTGCGGGAACAAAGCCTGCAAAATCTCTTTGGCCGGACCGTCCAATGGGTCGTCAAAGCTCGGCGCGATGATGCCGCCGTTGACGATCAGGAAGTTCACGTAAGAGCCGGCCAGACGAACGGTCGGATTGCGTTCCTGAGTGCCGTCTACCGGATCCACGCCTGCGCACTCCTCTTCGGTCGCGTACAGCGGCCCAGGAATCGGCATCTTGTGCACCGTGAATGGGCGCCCCTTGGCATCGGTGCTGTTTTGCAGCACCTCCATTGCCGCCTGGCAGCGCGGGTAGTTCGGATCCTGCGGGTCGTCAGTCCAGGCCAGCAGCACTTCACCCGGACGCACGTAGCAGCAGAAGTTATCCACATGGCCGTCGGTTTCGTCGTTGAACAAACCGTCCGGCAGCCAAATGATCTTATCCACAGCCAGATTTGCGCTGAGCACCGCTTCGATTTGCGCACGGTCCATGTGCGGGTTGCGATTGCGGTTGAGCAAGCATTCTTCGGTGGTGATCAGGGTGCCTTCGCCATCGACATGGATCGAGCCGCCTTCGAGCACAAAACCTTCGGTGCGGTAGCGAGGGCTGCGCTCGATTTCGAGGATCTTGCCCGCTACCTGCGAGTCACGGTTCCACGGCGAATACAGACCACCGTCGAAACCGCCCCAGGCATTGAAGTCCCAATCCACACCACGGACTTCACCGCGGTTATTGATGACGAACGTCGGGCCTGTATCCCGAACCCAGGCGTCATCGCTGGACATCTCCACCAAACGAATATTCGGCACGTCGAGACGGGCACGAGCATTTTCGTACTGGCCAGCGGAGACCGCCACGGTCACCGGTTCGAAACGCGCGATGGCCTTGGCCACCGCCACATGCGCGGCTTGCGCCGGTTTGCCGCCCAGGCGCCAGTTGTCCGGGCGCTCGGGCCAGACCATCCAGGTCTGTGTTTGTGGTGCCCATTCGGCTGGCATATAAAAGCCGTCGGTGCGAGGGGTGCTGTTCAAAGTGGTCATGGTTCAGGACTCCAGGGAACCGTCGAGGGTTTTGATCGCGCCGTACAGGTTCGGGCGACGGTCACGGAACGAGCCCCATGCGCTGCGGATGTGCTCCAGCTCATCGAGGTCAAAGCTGTGAACCAGAATGCCTTCTTCGGTTTCGTTCAGCTCTTGGACTTTCTCGCCAAACTGGTTGGCGATGAACGACGAGCCGTAGAAGGTAATGTCGTAGCCGTCCTGCTCTTCGTTACCGATGCGGTTGCTGGCGATCAGCGGCATCAGGTTGGCGCCGGCATGGCCTTGTTGCACGCGTTGCCAGTGGTCGCGGGATGAAATGGTCTTGTCGTGTGGCTCGCTGCCGATGGCGGTCGGGTAGAACAGGATTTCCGCGCCTTGCAGCGCCATGCTGCGGGCGCACTCAGGGAACCACTGATCCCAGCAGATGCCCACGCCGATTTTCGCGTAACGGGTATTCCAGACTTTGAAGCCGGTATCGCCCGGGTTGAAGTAGTACTTTTCGTGGTAGCCAGGGCCGTCCGGGATGTGGCTTTTACGATAAATCCCGAGGTTGCTGCCGTCGGCATCGATGATCGCGATGCTGTTGAAACGCGCGCGGCCGGCCAGTTCGTAGAAGCTGATCGGCAGAACAACCTGCAGTTCTTTGGCGACTTTCTGGAAGTGCTTGATGGCAACGTTGTCTTCGACCGTCGTGGCCAGCTGCAGGTAATCAGGGTTCGGTTTCTGGCAGAAGTACGGCGCCTCGAACAGTTCCTGGATCAGGATGATTTGCGCGCCTTTCGCCGCAGCCTCACGGACCAGCTTCTCAGCGGTTTCGATGTTGGCTTCAAGGTCCCAGGAACAGGCCATCTGGGTAGCGGCGACGGTAACGATACGGCTCATGAATCATCTCCTGGGCAAGTGCTTGAGGTCGAGAATGGCATCGACCGATGACAGAAAGAGGCAGCACCGGGCGTGGTTCGTCCACACCGTGGGCAGTGACGACTTTATAGCCGATAAAAATCGGCTTTTAAAGCTATTAATATTCCTTCTGTCTAAAATTACTCTCTTAAACCCGATAACAATCGAACTATACCTCGACTCACACATTAGCCCGCGTTGACAGCTGGATCGATCTACAACCCTTCGTCCAACACCTTCGACAGCATGTCGACAAAGAAATCCACGCTCTGACGCGACGTAACCATCGGCGGCTTGATTTTGAGAATGTTCAGGTAATCGCCTGTCGGCTGCATGAAGATCCCCAACTCACGAAGGCGATCGCACAACGCCGTGGTTTCTTCAGTCGCGGGCTCCAGGGTTTCTCGATTGCGGATCAACTCCACGCCCAGATAGAAGCCGGAACCATGCACCGCCCCCACCAACGGATGCCGGTCGATCAACGCTTCAAGACGCTCCTTGAAATACCCGCCCACAACCTGGGCGTTTTCCCAGAGTTTTTCTTCTTCCATCACATCCAGCACCGCCATGCCTATCCGGCAACTGACCGGGCTGCCACCGGCCGACGAGAAAAAGTAACCCTCGGCCTCCAGCGCTTCAGCAATTTCCCGACGGGTAATGACTGCGCCCAACGGCTGGCCGTTACCCATGCCTTTGGCCATGGTGATGATGTCCGGCACCACGCCCTGCTCCTCGAAGCCCCAGAAGAATGTGCCCATGCGGCCGTAACCGACCTGCACCTCATCGGCGATGCACACCCCGCCCTGAGCGCGGACCAGCGCATAGACCTGCTTCAAATAGCCCGGCGGCAGTGAGATACCGCCGGCATTGCCGTACACCGGCTCGCAGATGAAACCGGCCAATTGGCGCTTTTGCTCGGCGATTTTCGCCAGATTGTGTTCGACGCTGCGCACGTAGTCCGGTGCACTGTCGACACCACGGAATTCACCGCGATAGGTGTTTGGCGCGGTCACCGGATGCACCCAGTCGGGACGGCTGCTCAAGGCCTTGGGATTGTCGGCAATCGAGGTCGAGACCGCATCCGCCGCCACCGACCAACCGTGATACGCCTCCAGCACGCTGAGCATGTCGCGACCGCCGCTGTAGGCCCAGGCCAGACGAATCGCCAGGTCATTGGCCTCGGTACCGCTGTTGACCAGAAATACCCGATCCATATTGTCCGGGGCCAGCTTCAGCAAACGCTCGGAAAACTCGGCAATCGCCGCGTAGTGAAAACGCGAGTTGGTGTTGAGCAGCGACCACTGCCGGCCGGCGACGGCAGCCATGCGCGGATGTCCATGACCCAGGACCGCGACGTTGTTGAGCATGTCGAGGTAAGAGCGGCCCTGCATGTCGATCAGGTGATTGCGCCAGCCACGCTCGATGCGTGGCGGGTCGACGTAATAGTGCTTCTGGGAGCGAGCGAAACTCGCGTCACGGCGGGCCAGCAATGTCTGCGGGTCGAGTTCCTCTTCCGCATCGCAGGCCAGGCCCAGCAACGCGGCAGGTGAAGGACACAACGCCTGCCAGGCTGCTGCGCGCGATGGCGTGCAAAACAACGGCACGTCGAGCTGAGCGCTTCGACACAACTGCACGATCAACGGCCCGCTGACCGAACCCAGCACCTGGCCTTTGACCAGCGCCGCGCCGGTGTGCAGAGATGGAGTCACGCCCCACAGACGAACACTCAGTTGCGGACCATCCAGTTGCAGCACACCCTCTGTCGGCGAATGAACCATCCCGGCAAACGGCGACTCAACCGCCGTGCCGTGGGGCACTCGCAACTCTACGTGTAATGGGCATGTGTCCGGTTCGCTGGCACAATCTGGCCGGGTGCGAGACAGTCGGTATTGCCCATAACGACTGGCCGCGAGACCGTGAGCCGCTGCGGCCTCAGTCAGCAGACGCTGGTCGATCCCCTCTTGCTCCCAGTTACCGGCCTCGAAATGCGGACTGAGCACGCCCAGATCGATCAACGCAAACTCACGCCCCACCAGACTCGGCAACAATGGAGCAAAACTTTCACTGCCGATGCTCGGCAGGCTTTGACCCACCGCAGTAAGAATCGCCGCCTCCATCAACGCCAACGGCACCGACGTGGCAACGCGGAATATTTCCCACTCATGGGTCAGGTTGTCGCGACTGTACTCGTTGCCCGGATCGATGCTGACCTGCTGTTCCCCACTCAGCACCAGCACCGCCGAACGCGCAACGATCAGCGGCCAGAGCGCCAGCAACTCTTCATGCTGCAACGGATTGAGCGCGTGATAAGCCCGAACCGCCGGCAAAATGTAGAACGGATCGCCGTCGGCATGATGCAGCAGCGCGGCGCAAGTCACCGACAGATCGGTGATCCGCCAGGTTCGGACCAGGTCACCGAAATCGATCACGCCCTGCAACTGCCATTGGCGCTGCGAATCCCGCTGCCAGACCACGTTGTCGTCAGTGATGTCCATGTGAATCGCCTGCACCGGCAACTTATCCACCAGAGGCTGCAAATGGCGATCGGCTTGTCCAGCCGCTTCAGCAAGCAACGCTCGTTGCCGCTCATCCTTGATCACCGGCAGCAAATGCGCGATCAACGCATTGGCGTGGCGGGCGTCCCATTGAAGGGTGCGCTCGAGCCCCGGATGATCAAAACCGGCTAGCGCCAGATCCATTTCCCCGCAGAGTCGACCGAAACCGGCAACCACTGAATGGCTCAGATGATCAAGGTGCGTCAGGGATTGGCCGTCGATGTAATCGAGCAGGCGCATATGCACCGCTTGGCCACCGACCTCCAAGGAGAGCAAGTCTGGGCCGTTTTTGGCAGGGATAACTCGTGGCACCTGCACGCCAGAATATTCAGCCAGATGCTTGAGCCCTGCGTGTTGGGCTTGCAGCTCCAGCGCCGAATAATCGCCACGGCAGATTTTCAGGACGAAACGCCCCTGATCACTGTCGACCCGATAGTTGAGATCCTGCTGGCTCCCAAGCGCCTGCAACCGCCCGCTCAGCCCGTAATGCTCTTCCAGCAGCTCAAGCGCTTGCGCCGCAGATACCTGCGGGCTGGGCAGACTGGCGCGGTGAATCAACGTGGCGAGCGGCATACAAACCCCCTGAAATTTTATTAGGCGCTTATATCGCCATTGCTTGGGGCGATACGCAACCCCCTTCCTGGTTGGCGCGAATCAAATGCCCGCGCAACTCTCTTCATCGCCCCACTCGCACCCGCTGCCACTTTGCGTAAGAATGTCGACCCATCACGCCTATCGCTGGAGAAACACCATGAATGTAGTCACCACCGACCTGCCCGGTGTTCTGATCATCGAACCCAAGGTATTTGGTGACGAGCGCGGCTTCTTCTATGAGAGCTTCAACGCCAAGGCTTTCGAAGAGGCAACCGGCCTGAACACCCAGTTCGTTCAGGACAACCATTCCCGCTCGCAAAAAGGCGTACTGCGCGGTTTGCATTACCAACTGGAGAACACTCAGGGCAAACTGGTCCGTGTCACCGTCGGTGAAGTGCTGGATGTGGCGGTGGATATTCGCCGCAGTTCACCTAATTTCGGCAAATGGGTCGCTGTGCGCCTGTCCGCCGACAACCATCGCCAACTCTGGGTGCCGGAAGGTTTTGCCCATGGTTTCGTGGTGCTGAGCGATTTCGCCGAGTTCCTCTACAAGACCACCGACTACTACACCCCGTCGGCCGAGCGCAGCATTCGCTGGGACGATCCGGATCTGGGTATTGACTGGCAGCTGGACGAAGCACCGAAGCTGTCAGCTAAAGATCAGTCCGCCGCGTTCTTCAAGGACGCTGAAGTCTTTTCCTGAATTCCTGTGTGAATTTTCACCGCCAGCGCGCACTTGATCCAAGGTGCGCAGACTGCGCCCGCAAGCCTAGGCATAATGCGTCTGTACCCACAGGCGCTTGATGCTCATGACACCGACCCTTCCCCGCAGACCCCGCTGGCGCAGCCTGGCGCTGCTCGCGCTGTGCCTGGCGCCCTTGCTGTGGCCGCTGGAACATCTGGCCGAGCGTTACTACCGCAGCGAACTGGCCGGCCAGAACCGTCAGACTCTCGACCTCTACGTCGCCAACCTGCTGGGTACCCTGCATCGGTATGAAGTGTTGCCGCAGATTCTCGGCGAGCTGCCCGCCCTGCGTGCGACATTAGCCGCACCCGACGAGGGCGTGATTCAGGGCAATGCCAATCGCCTGCTGAAAAACATCAGTGCCCAGACCGGTGCCGAAGTCATGTACCTGATGGACACCACCGGCAAGACGCTGGCTGCCTCCAATTGGGACAAACACGACAGCTTCGTCGGCCGCAATTTCGCTTTCCGTCCTTATTTCAGCGAAGCCATGGCCGGGCGTCTGGGGCGCTTCTTCGGCCTGGGTACCACCTCGGCCAAACGCGGTTACTTCTTTGCGGCGGCGATACGTGATCGCGAAAAAATCATCGGCGTGCTGGTGATCAAGGTGGATCTCGACCACACCGAAAGCCTCTGGGGCAAAACCCCGGAGCAACTGTTGGTCACCGACCACAATGGCGTGGTCATCCTCACGTCGCGGCCCGAGTGGCGTTTCCGCTCGACACGCCCATTGAGCGACGCAGAGCGTGAGGCCATCACCGCGATTCAACCCTACCCCACCCGCGATCCCAAGCCGTTGAGTCTCGACGCCAACGCCTGGCTGACCCAAACCCGGCAGATCGAAGAAACCGGCTGGAGCGTCAGTATCCTTGCGCCGCGTACCCTGATCGACCGCCCGGTGCGCACGGTCGTGGCCATCGGCGGCGCAACGCTGCTGGTATTGATGCTGCTGCTCGGCCTGATGATGCAACGCCGACGCCATTACCTGGAGCGGATCGCCTTCGAAGGCAAGGCTCGCCATGAACTGGAAGGCCGGGTCGCCGAACGGACCAGCGACCTCGAAGGCCTCAACCGTCGACTGAAACAAGAAGTGCTGGAGCGCGAACACGCCCAGCAGGAATTGGTGCGCGCGCAGGATGACCTGGTGCAGGCCGGCAAGCTTTCGGCGCTGGGGACGATGTCGGCAAGCATCAGCCATGAACTCAACCAACCGCTGGCGGCGATCCGCAGTTACGCGGAAAACGCCGAAGTGCTGCTCGATCATCAGCGCACCGAGGATGCTCGCGGCAACCTCAAGCTGATCAGCGAATTGACCGGGCGCATGGCCTCGATCATCGCCCACCTGCGCGCCTTCGCCCGACGTGATCGTCACGCCCCGGAAAGCGTGGCCCTGCAACCGGCACTGGACGACGCTCTGGCGTTATTGGCCAAGCGTCGACGGAGCATGGAAGTCGAGCTGATCCGTGACCTGCCGGCCGCCACCCTGTGGGTCGAGGCCGGAGAAACCCGTCTGCGCCAAGTACTCGGTAACCTGCTGGCCAATGCCCTCGATGCCCTGACGGAAAAAGGCCCGCCGCGTAAACTCTGGTTGAGTGCCGAATCCACCACCGATGGCGTCAATCTGTACATTCGCGACAATGGCCCCGGGTTCTGTATGGAAGCGCTGGGTCGTGCCGGCGAGCCCTTCTACACCACCAAGACCCGCACTCAGGGGCTTGGGCTGGGGCTGGCGATCTGCGACACCCTGATGCGCGCCTTCGGTGGTGAACTGTCGTTCTCCAACCACAAGGAAGGCGGCGCCCTGATTACCCTGAAACTGCGCGCAGGCGCACCGGGTGTGAGCCTGCAACCGTCCGAGGACCGAAGTGCATGACCATCGACAACCGCATCCAGGTCGTGTTGATCGACGACGATCCCCACCTGCGCCAGGCCCTGAGCCAGACCCTGGACCTGGCCGGCCTGAAGATCCTGCCGCTGGCTGAAGCCAAGGGCCTGGCCGGGCAACTGGAACGCGACTGGCCGGGGGTAGTGGTCAGCGACATCCGCATGCCGGGCATGGACGGTCTCGAACTGCTGACCGAACTCCACGCCCAGGACCCGGAGCTGCCGGTGCTGCTGATCACCGGCCACGGCGATGTGCCGCTGGCGGTACAAGCCATGCGCGCCGGGGCTTATGACTTTCTGGAAAAACCTTTCGCCAGCGACTCTCTGCTCGACAGCGTACGTCGTGCTCTGGACCTTCGCCGGCTGGTACTGGACAACCGTAGCCTGCGTCTGGCCCTGAGCGATCGCAACGAACTGAGTGCTCGATTGGTCGGGCATTCAGCGCCGATGCTGCGCCTGCGCGAGCAGATCGGTGCGCTGGCGGCGACCAAGGCCGACGTGCTGATCCTCGGCGAAACCGGTGCGGGTAAGGAAGTGGTGGCCCGCGCGTTGCACGACCTGTCGAGTCGGCGTAACGGCCCGTTCGTGGCGATCAACGCCGGGGCTCTTGCCGAGTCAGTGGTGGAAAGCGAGCTGTTCGGTCACGAGCCCGGTGCGTTTACCGGCGCGCAGAAGCGCCGCATCGGCAAGTTCGAATTCGCCAACGGCGGCACGTTGTTCCTCGATGAAATCGAAAGCATGAGTCTGGATGTGCAGGTGAAACTGCTGCGCTTGCTGCAAGAGCGGGTCGTCGAGCGTCTGGGTGGCAACCAGCTGATCCCGCTGGACATCCGCATCATCGCCGCGACCAAGGAAGATCTGCGTCAATCCGCCGATCAGGGCCGCTTCCGTGCCGACTTGTATTACCGCCTGAACGTCGCGCCGCTACGCATTCCGCCGCTGCGCGAGCGGGGCGAAGATGCGCTGATGCTGTTCCAGCATTTCGCCGACGAAGCCAGCGCGCGCCACGGCTTGCCGCCTCACGAATTGCAACCGGGGCACCGGGCGCTGCTGCTACGTCACACCTGGCCAGGCAACGTGCGAGAACTGCAGAATGCCGCCGAACGCTTTGCCCTGGGCCTGGAACTGGCGCTGGACAACAACACGCCGGATGGCGGCGTCGGCAGCACGATTGAAGTGGTCAGTGGCGGTCTGAGCGAGCAAGTGGAGAACTTCGAGAAGAGCCTGATTGCCGCTGAACTGGCGCGCTCTCACAGCTCCGTGCGCAGCCTCGCCGAAGCGCTCGGCATTCCGCGCAAAACCTTGCATGACAAGCTGCGCAAGCATGGTCTGAACTTCGCCGATGCCGGCGCCAGCAGCCACACCGACGACCTTGATTGAGCTACCGTAAAATCATCCCCTTCAAACAAAAGGCCCGTGAATGAACCGCGACAGTCGTCACCTGGAATCGATCCTCCATCACGACATTCCCCTCACGCGGAAGATGGGCCTCAAAGTGCTCGACTGGCACGACCAACAACTGCGCCTGCACCTGCCGCTGGAAGCCAACGTCAATCACAAAAGCACCATGTTCGGTGGCAGCCTGTATTGCGGCGCAGTACTGGCCGGCTGGGGCTGGCTGCATTTGCGTTTGCACGAAGAAGGCATTAAAGACGGGCACATCGTGATTCAGGAAGGGCAGATCAGCTACCCGCTGCCGGTCACCATGGACGCAACGGCGATTTGCCGGGCACCGAGTGCAGCGGTGTGGAAGAAGTTTCTGGCCACGTATGAGCGGTATGGGCGGGCCCGGTTGACACTGCATTCGCGGATTGTGAATGCCGGGAGTGACGAGGATGCGGTGAAGTTCGTGGGACAGTACGTGCTGCACCGATGACTGATCGTTCCCACGCTCTGCGTGGGAATGCAGCCCGTGACGCTCCGCGTCACTGGACGCAGAGCGTCCCTAGAGGCATTCCCACGCAGAGCATGGGAACGATCTTAGTTGCGAGCCAAAGCCAACAACTTTTCCCGCCACGCAGCCTTAGCCGGCAGCGCCAAAAAGAATTCATTCAACAACGACACCCGCGCCGGATAACAGAACGGTTCACCATTCAAATCCAGCACCTCCCCCCCCGCGCCTTCCAACACACCTTGCGCAGCCGCCGTGTCCCACTGCGAAGTCGGCGCCAACCGCGGATAACAATCCGCCGCCCCTTCCGCCAGCAGGCAAAATTTCAACGAACTGCCAATATTGGCCAGTTGCAGCTCGCCCAGACTGTCGCTCAACCCCGCGAGCAACCGCTCCTGCTCAGGGCTTGAATGCCGACGACTGGCGACCACCGTGAAGGCTTCGCCCGCAGCCGGAACTTCGCGAACCTGAATCGGCAACGGCTCGGCACCTTTATCGCCACGCCAGGCACCCATTCCGGCACCGCCGACATAAAAGCGCCCGTTGGTCGGCATCGACACCACGCCGAACACCACACGCCCCTGCTCAATCAACGCAATGTTGACGGTGAACTCTTCGCTGCCGGAGATGAACTCCTTGGTCCCGTCCAACGGATCGACCAGCCACCAGCGCTGCCAGCCGGCGCGCACGCTCTGGGGGATATTGGCGTCCTCTTCGGACAGCACCGGAATGCTCGGATCCAGCGCCGTCAGTCCAGCCAGAATCACATGATGAGCGGCCATGTCGGCGGCTGTAACCGGGGAATCATCGGACTTTGCAGTCACGGCAACATTGACGCGCCAGAACGGCAGGATCGCTTCGCCAGCCTTCAAAGCCAGTTCAACGACCGGCGCCATCAACGGATGGGGAAAATTCAAGTTCACGGCAAAAACACCCCACGTTGAGTCAGTAAGTCACGGGCCAGATACAGCGCCGCCAAGGCACGGCCCTCGGTGAATCGCGGGTTTTGCGCCAAAGACGACAATTCACGCAGGCTGATCTTTTCCACCCCCATCGGCTCGGGCTCATCACCTTCCAGGCGTTCTTCGTACAGGTCGGTGGCCAGCACCACCTGGATCCTCTGGCTCATGTAGCCCGGTGACAACGACAACTCGGTCAGATGTTCAAGCTGCCGCGCGCCATACCCAGCCTCTTCCATGAGCTCCCGCTCGGCCGCTGCCAACACATCTTCGCCCGGTTCGATCAAGCCTTTGGGCAGGGACAATTCGTATGCATCGGTGCCGCCGCAGTACTCCTCCACCAATACCGCGTGCTCCGCGTCGAGCATCGCCACAATCATCACTGCGCCATGGCCGGTGCCTTTGCTGACCAGACGCTCGTAAGTGCGCTCCACGCCATTGGAAAAGCGCAACTTCAGCTCTTCGACACAGAACAAACGGCTGGTGGCGACGATCTCGCGAGCGAGTACGGTGGGTTTCTGGCGCATAGATGGCTCCTTGGCGTAAGCGGGTTACTATACAGGCTGTTTGAAAGCTGCTGCGCTCGAGATTGCTGCGTCAAAAACAGGCTCGGACGGGTCATTTACAACTCGTAAACTCCCCGTCCTCGCCTGTTTTTTCCTTGCACTCCCTTCGCTCGCGACGCTTTCAACCCAGCCTTTACCCGGCCTATCCTGATTGTTTATCCCGGATATCTTTTTTACCGCTGGAGAAGTTTTTTATGTCCCTGCTGCCCTGGCGCGACATCGATACCGTTTTGCTGGATATGGACGGCACGCTGCTGGACCTGCACTACGACAATCATTTCTGGATGGAACACCTGCCCCAGCGTTATGCCGATCTGCACGGGGTGAGCCGGGCCATGGCGGAGCTGGAGTTACAGCCGCTGTTCGAACGCAATGCCGGTCAGTTGCAGTGGTACTGCCTGGACTTCTGGAGCGCCGAGCTGAAGCTGTCGGTGCGTGAGCTGAAACTGGAAACCGCGCATCTGATCGCCCTGCGTCCGGATGCGGACACTTTTCTGGCGGCGATCAAACGGGCCGGCAAACGCGTAGTACTGATCACCAACGCCCACCGCGACTCGCTGTCATTGAAGCTGGAGCGAATTGAACTGGCGCCGTATTTCGAGCGCTTGATCAGCTCTCACGATTACGGGTTCCCCAAGGAAAACCCGCAGTTCTGGGATGCCTTGCAGGCCGACATCGGCTTCGACCCGACGCGCAGTCTGTTTATCGATGACACCTTGCCGATCCTGCGCAGTGCACGCAATTTTGGCGTGGCGCATCTGCTGGCCGTGAGCGAGCCGGACAGTCGCAAAGGGCCGAAGGACACGGCCGAGTTTGCAGCGGTGGGGGATTATCGGGAGTTGATTGCCGGGCTTTAGACCGAGTTGCCTGCATCGCGGGCAAGCCACGCTCCCACAGGTTTTGTGTTGTTCGCGTAGTGTGCATACGACGCAAAACCTGTGGGAGCGTGGCTTGCCCGCGATGGCCATCACACGAACTCAAGTCTTACTCAGGAATCCGCAACACCTGCCCCGGATAGATCTTGTCCGGGTGCGAAAGCATGGGTTTGTTGGCCTCGAAGATTTTGTTGTACTTGTTCGCGTCGCCGTATTCCGCCTTGGAAATCGCGCTGAGGGTGTCGCCCTTTTTCACCGTAACGAAACGAGCGGCCTTCGTCACCGGCCCGGTCACGGTGATCCGGTCATCAACACTGCCGACACCGGCAATATTGCCCACGGCCAACAGAATCTTTTCCTTCTCTTCCTGACTCGCCACTTCACCGGTGATGATGACTTTGTCGCCCTCGATGGTCGCCTGAACATTCGGATTACCCAGGCCGACCTTGCTGATGTGTTCCTTCAACTGCTCGCTGGCATTCGCATTGCCAGGTGTCAGCAGATCGATAAGTTTTTCGCCTGCTTCTTTCACAAAGCTAAAAATACTCATGATGCACGCTCCTTGGGATTTAGATTCCAGACGCCAAAGACTAGACCAGCCAAGCGAAGCCCGGCTCCCAGCCGACCAATGACCCAACCCCGCGCAGGCGGTAGAATCGCGAACCTTGCCCGCGCCCTGGAGCGAAGATGGACATCAAGCAGCTCAAATTCCTCATCGCTCTCGACGAAACCCGGCATTTCGGCCAGGCCGCCGCGCGTTGCCACATCACCCAACCGACCCTGTCCATGCGCCTGCGCAGCCTCGAAGAAGAGCTCGACCTGCCGCTGGTCAACCGCGGCCAGCGCTTCGAAGGCTTCACCGCGCCGGGCGAACGCGTGCTGGCGTGGGCGCGTACGGTGCTGGCGGCCTACGACGGTTTGCAGGCCGAAGCGGCAGCCTGTCGCGGCAACCTCGTGGGTACGTTGCGTCTGGGCGTGGTGCCGCTGTCGAGTTTCGATCCCGTGCCGTTGATGCAACGTTTGCACGCTGAACACCCGAACCTGCGCTTCGAACTCTCGGCCCTGAGTTCCGAACAGATCCTCGAACAACTGGCGAACAACCGTCTCGACCTCGGCGTGTCGTACCTGGAGCGTCTGGACGGTGAGCGTTTCGACTCCCTGGCCTTCAGCGAAACCCGCATGGGATTGCTTTACGACCAGCGTTTCTTCAGTTTCGGCGAGGCGCCGTTAAGCTGGGAATCGTTGATTGAATTGCCGCTAGGCATGCTCACCAGCGGCATGCATTTTCGCCAGTCCATCGACCATAACTTCCACAGCCGTGGCCTGACCCCACAGCCGTTGCTGCAAACCGATGCGGTCCATCAATTGTTACAAGCGGTACACGGTGGACTGTGTTGCGCAGTGATGCCCCTGGACAGTGGCCTCGAAAACCTCACCGATCACTTGCGTCTGCAACCCATAGAAAGCGCCCGGACCCTCGCCCGGCTGGGGCTGATCATGCGGCGCAGCGCTCCACGTTCGGCGCTCGCAGAAGCTTGTTTCGCGATCTATCAGCAATCACTGACAGACTCTTGATCGACCCCATCTATCGGCAGATCAGTAATAGCAATTAGACGCGACAAGTTGACACGCCTAGGCTTAAAGCTGACCAAACCGTCGGTGATGCCTAATGAACGCCAAGCGCCCTGCCCGCGCGGCGCCTGCTGTTGAAACGCCCGCGACCGCCGCAAGCCAGACATACAGTTACTGCAACCTTGAATACACCGAATCGGCCAGCACCGCGCTGGCCGAGGAAGTCGCGTTGGCGATCGCCTATAACGGCATCAGCCAGGCGGTCATGTTGGTGACGCCAACGGACCTTGAAGACTTCATCGTCGGCTTCAGCCTCGGCAGCGGCATCATCGAAGACGCTTGCGATATCTACGACCTGCAACTGAGTGGCACAGGTTCGGCGCAATACGCGCAAGTGACTATCGCCAATCGCGCCTTCTGGAACCTCAAGCAGCAGCGTCGGCAACTGGCTGGCACCAGTGGCTGCGGGCTTTGTGGCGTGGAAGCGGTGGAGCAAGCGCTGCCCGACCTCAAAGTATTGCCCGGCGCCCCGCTGCCCCCGGCCGAATGGCTGGACGGCCTGCGCCAGCGCATCGGCGAATTCCAGCCACTGGGCCAGCATTGCGGCGCGGTGCATGCGGCGGTGTTCATGAACGGCAACGGCGAATTGCTGTTGGGCCGCGAAGACATCGGCCGGCACAACGCCCTCGACAAGCTGATCGGCGGGTTGATCCGCCAGAAGATCCCGACCACTGGCGGCCTGGCGATTGTCACCAGCCGTTGCAGCCTTGAATTGATCCAGAAAGTTTTACGCGCCGGCATCCAGACCCTGGTCAGCCTGTCGTCGCCCACGGGCCTTGCCGTGCAATGGGCCCGTCGACACAACCTCAATCTCATCCACCTGCCGCAGAAAAGTGCACCGCGGGTCTACAGCCCAGCGTTGGAGAATCAAGCGTGAGTCAACACCGTCAAGCCGACCAGAAACCCATCCCGCGCTACAAGCCCTACAAAGGCCCAGCCGGTGGCTGGGGCGCGCTGATCAGCGTCGCCCAAGCCTGGTTGACCAGCGATAACGCGCTGAAAAACCTCCGCATAATGCTCAAGACCAACCAGAACGGCGGCTTCGACTGCCCAGGTTGCGCTTGGGGCGATTCTCCGGAAAAGGGCATGGTGATGTTCTGCGAGAACGGCGCCAAAGCGGTGAATTGGGAAGCGACCAAACGCCGTGTCGACGGTGCGTTCTTCGCCAAACACAGCGTCAGCTCGCTGCTGGAGCAGAGCGACTACTGGCTCGAGTATCAAGGCCGCTTGACCGAGCCGATGAGCTACGACGCCGAGACGGATCGCTACAAACCCATCAGCTGGGAAGACGCCTTCTCGCTGATCGGTAAACATTTGCAGGGCCTGTCGAGCCCGGATCAAGCCGAGTTCTATACCTCGGGTCGCGCCAGCAACGAAGCGGCGTACCTCTATCAGCTGTTCGTGCGCGCCTACGGCACCAACAATTTCCCCGACTGCTCGAACATGTGCCACGAGGCCAGCGGTGTGGCTCTGGCGCAAAGTGTCGGCGTTGGCAAAGGCACCGTGACCTTCGATGATTTCGAACACGCCGATGCGATTTTCGTCTGGGGCCAGAACCCCGGCACCAACCACCCGCGGATGCTCGAACCTCTGCGCGAAGCAGTGAAACGCGGCGCTCAGGTAGTGTGCGTCAACCCGCTGAAAGAACGCGGCCTGGAACGCTTCCAACATCCGCAGCACCCGCTGGAAATGCTCACCAACGGCGACAAGCCGACCAACACCGCGTACTTTCGCCCGGCACTGGGCGGCGACATGGCAGTGCTGCGCGGCATGGCGAAATTCCTGCTGCAATGGGAACGCGATGCGCAGAAGGCTGGCGCCCCGGCGGTGTTCGATCACGATTTCCTCAATGAACATGCGGTCAACGTGCTGGAATACATGGGCGTCATCGACGACACCCCATGGGAGCAGATCGTCGAGCAATCCGGCCTGACGCTGGTGGAAATCGAGCAAGCGGCGCGCATGTACGCCAAAGGCAAGAACGTGATCATGTGCTGGGCCATGGGCATCACCCAGCATCGTCATTCGGTGCCAACCATCCAGGAAATCGCCAACCTGATGCTGTTGCGCGGCAACATCGGTCGGCCGGGTGCCGGTCTGTGCCCGGTGCGTGGTCACAGCAATGTGCAGGGCGACCGGACGATGGGCATCAACGAGCGTCCGCCGGTGGCGTTCCTCGATTCTCTGGAGCGCCGCTTCCAATTCAAAGTGCCGCGTGAAAACGGCCACAACGTGGTCGAGGCGATTCACGCCATGGCCGACAGCCGCTCAAAAGTCTTCATTGGCCTGGGCGGCAACTTCGCCCAAGCCACCCCGGACAGCCCACGGACCTTCCAGGCCTTGAGCAACTGCGACCTGACCGTGCAGATCAGCACCAAACTTAACCGCAGCCATTTGGCCCATGGTAAAAACGCGTTGATCCTGCCGTGCCTGGGACGTACCGACATCGATATCCAGACCGAAGGCGCTCAAGCGGTAACCGTGGAGGACTCGTTCAGCATGGTCCATGCCTCCAACGGTCAACTGCAGCCGCTGTCGAACCAAATGCGCTCGGAGCCTGCAATCATCGCCGGCATCGCCGCCGCGACCCTGGGCAACAAACCGGTGGATTGGAACTGGCTGGTGGCCGATTACAGCCGCATCCGCGACCTGATCGCCGACACCATCCCGGGTTTCCGGGACTTCAACGAGAAAATCCAGAACCCAGGTGGTTTCTACCTGGGCAACAGCGCCGGCGCACGTCGCTGGAATACCCCGTCGGGGCGGGCCAATTTCCGTCCGAACATTCTGCCCAAAGACCTGGTGCACGAACGCACCCGCGCCACCGGCGTGCTGCCAGACCTGATCATGCAGTCGATGCGCTCCCACGATCAGTACAACACCACGATTTATGGTCTTGATGACCGTTATCGCGGGGTGAAAGGTCAGCGGGATGTATTGTTCGTCAATGAGGCCGACATCCTTCGCCTGGGGTTCAAACCGGGGCAGAAGGCTGACATCGTTTCGATCTGGGATGATGGCCGTCAGCGCCGGGTGAAAGGCTTCACGCTGCTGGCGTTTGATATTCCTGCCGGACAAGCGGCTGCTTACTATCCGGAAGTGAACCCGCTGGTACCGCTGGAAAGCACCGGGGATGGCAGCCATACGCCGACGTCGAAGTTTGTGGCGATTCGTTTGGAAGCGGCGAGTGAGACTGGGTTGATCATGGCCAAGTCGGCTTAAAGACGACAGCAGGCCCGGCCCCTCGCGGGCAAGCCACGCTCCCACGGAATCTGTGCCGTACGCATTTTTTGTACACGACACGAATTCTGTGGGAGCGTGGCTTGCCCGCGAAGACATTCGACTTGGCAACACACGTATCGACACCCTTCGAACACTTTCCAATCGCCCACAAAAAAGGCCGTTTTTGTATAAAAACGGCCTTTGCGAAGTAGTTAAAGACCGGCGAAAAACACTTAAGTTCCACCAAAAAAACAGTAACTTATAGAATTGTGCTCAAGTCGTGTTACTCGTCGGATTTCGATTGTCACAACCATCACACAGCCTCAGGATCGCGCCGTCATCCCCTTGAGGTTCCTCTATGAAGTTCTCCTCGATTCTCTTGTTGTCCCTTGGCCTGGTCAGTGGCTTCGCTTCTGCAGGCGGCACCACCGAAGCGGGTGTGGGCGGCGCATTGGGCGGGGTTCTTGGCTCGGTCGTCGGTCAATCGCTAGGCGGCAATACAGGTTCAACCATTGGTGCGGCCCTGGGCGGCGCGGGTGGTAGCGCAGTCGGCGCAGACAAACGCAGCCGTGGCGAAGCTGCCATTGGTGGTGCGTTGGGCGCAGCAGGTGGTAACGTGGTCGGCCGCAGCATGGGCGGCACCACTGGCAGCCTGATCGGCTCCGCAGCAGGCGGTGGTGCCGGTGGCGCGCTGGGTAACTACATGGGCAGAGAGAGTGATCGCGACGATGATCGTCGTTCCTATCGTCGTGGTTATGACGATGATGATCGTCGCTACTACCGTGGTCACCCGGGTCGCGGCCATGCCTACGGCCATCGCAAGCATAAACATCGCTATCGCGACTGAGGCTTGAATCGCCTCGTTTACCGGTAGATCAAAAAAAATCGCAGCCCTCGGGTTGCGATTTTTTTTGCCCTTCAAACCGCTAGCCGCTCCAATGCCCCACGCAACCCGGCAGGAATCGCCACCGGCTGATTCGACACCCGATCCACGAATACATGCACGAAGCGCCCCGCCGCGCAGGCCTCGTCGTCTCCAGACTTGAACACCGCGAGTTCGTATTGCACCGAGCTGTTGCCCAACTTGCCGACCCGCAGGCCGATCTCGACTCGATCCGGGAAGGCGATGGAAGCAAAGTAGTCGCAGGCCGAACTCACCACAAAACCCACCACCTCGCCGTCATGGATATCCAGACCGCCGACTTCGATCAAATAGGTGTTCACCGCCGTGTCGAAAAAACTGTAGTAGGTGACGTTGTTGACGTGACCGTAGGCGTCATTGTCGTGCCAGCGGGTGGTGATGGGCTGGAAGTGGGGGTAGTCGGTGCGTTGGGGCATCAGAACGTTCCTTTCATGATCGTTCCCACGCTCTGCGTGGGAATGCAGCCCGTGACGCTCTGCGTCACATTCAGGAGCGGACGCAGAGCGTCCATGGAGGCGTTCCCACGCAAAGCGTGGGAACGATCAGCAACTGCGGAGTTTACCGATCCGCAAACCCTTTACCTTGCGCCGCCAACTCACCAATCAACCGCGCCGGCGCCCACTGATCACCCTGACGGGTCTCCAGGGCCAGCAACCGCAGATGAATATCTTCCAACCCTTGCTGATCCGCCCAAGCCATCGGCCCGCCCTTGTCTGCCGGGAAGCCATAACCGTTGAGGTACACCAAATCGATGTCGTGCGCCGACGTCGCAATGCCTTCCTGAAGAATCTTCGCCCCTTCGTTGACCAGCGCCAGCAAACAACGCTCCAGAACCTCTTCAGGGCCGATCTCGCGACGCTGGAACCCTAACCCCTCGCTAACTTCCAGAACTAGCGCATCGACTTCCAGATCGTGCTCAGCCTGGCGACTGCCCGGTTCGTAGTGGTAATACCCGTCACCACTCTTCTGACCGAAACGCCCGAGCTCGCACAGGCGGTTGTCCACCTGAACCTCCGGCGCATCCTGACCTTTGCCAGCCAGCTCCCGAGCGCGCCATTCCAGGTCAATGCCGACCACGTCGTACATACGAAACGGCCCCATGGCGAAACCGAAACCTTGCAGCGCCGCATCCACCTGATAAGGCAAGGCACCCTCCAGCAGCATCTTGCGCGCTTCAAGCACGTACGGATGCAGCATGCGGTTGCCGATGAAACCATGGCAGTTGCCCGACACCACGCTGACCTTGCCCATGCGCTTGCCCAGCGCCAGCGCCGCATCAAGCACCGCCGGCGCCGTCTGGGCTCCGCGCACGATCTCCAACAATTTCATGATGTGCGCCGGGCTGAAGAAATGCAGGCCCAGGACCTGCTGCGGACGGCGAGTGGCAGCAGCAATCGCGTCGATGTCCAGCGCCGAGGTATTGCTGGCCAGAATCGCTTCAGGCTTCATCAGGCCATCAAGTTCGCGGAAGATTTTCTGCTTCAACTCGAGGTTTTCGTAGACCGCTTCGATGACCAGATCAACATCGCGGATCGCTGCGTAATCGGCAGCCGCCGTCACCCGTGCAATGCGCGCATCCGCCTCTGCCTGATCAATCCGCCCCTGACGCACGTGGTGGGCGTAAGTCTCAGCCACACTGGTCAGCGCCTGCTCAAGCATCTGCGGATTGTTGTCGACCCATTGCACCGGCACCCCGGCGTTGGCCAGGCACATGACAATGCCGCGGCCCATGGTTCCCGCGCCGATCACGGCGGCGCGCTGAATATCGAACGGTGTCTGGCTCATGGTTGTTCTCTTTTTAGCGATCCAAAGACAGTCCTCACCATAGTCAGGCGCCGGGCTTTTTTGAAATTTATTCCTGTGATGAGCGACATTCAGCGGATGGATGTGCGTTCAAAAGCACTGATATCCCTGTGGGAGCGAGCAAGCCCGCTCACACATTGACGGTGTTTCAACCTGGCAGGTGCGCTTGAGCCCAGTCGCGCACGTCGCCATACGGATAATCCTCCAACGCCGCAAACCCCGGAATCGCCCGAGCCTTGAGCTTGGTAAACAGCGGCACACTGATCCCACATAGAAATCTTGTTACGCGCTCAGCCGAAGGGATGTTGCCCGTGTGCAGCTCGTGCCTGTGGATAAAATCACCACACAGCGCCTCGAAATTTTTATCCACAAGCGCTGGCAATTCCGGCGGTGCCGGCAATCGCGCCACATGACCGTGACACACCGAGCAATGCCCACACTGCCGGGGCGCGTTTTCGTCGCCGAAGTACTCGGCCAGGCGGTAACCCAGACAGTGGTCAGTGGCGAACAGATCCAGCATGGCGTGAATCCGTGCGATCTCGGTGTGCTCGTGCTGGGTGAAGTAGGCGTGCAATTCAGCGCTCAGGGTTCGGGAATCAAAGTCCGCTTGCTGCAGACTGTAGACTTCCGTCATCTGCTTGCTTTCAAGCTCCACCCAGCCCTTCTCCTGGAAATAATCCAGCGCCTTGACCACCCGACTGCGCTCGGCCTGATGCTGTTCATACAACGCATCGAAATTCACCGTGGCCCACGTACGCGCACGGCTGGAGGTTTGGATGATCGCCGAGACGAAGTCCTTTCGCTCACCTTCAAATCGGGCCAGCAAAGCCTCAGGCTCCTGCAAATACTTGAAGCGGTACTCGGCGTAATAGGCATAACGCGGTGCGATTATTGCGCGCAGCTCCAGCTGTACCAGCAAGGTCTTGAGCGGTAACTGGCGAATGTTGCTCTGATCGGCCAAAGGCCCCAGCAGAAACTCCCACTGTCCCTCTGGCACGGCGGCTTGCAACTCCTCGAGCACGCAACGAATGCCGTCCCGTTCCGGCGTGTCGCCGTAGACGAAGTTTTCCAGCACGTTGAGGCTGTCGCGGTTGGCCAGCACCAGGCAATCGGACGGTTGACCGTCACGTCCGGCGCGACCGATTTCCTGGCTGTAGTTTTCGATGGATTTGGGCAGATCGAAATGCACCACGTTGCGGATATCGCTTTTATCGATGCCCATGCCAAAGGCGATGGTCGCAACGATGCAATTGGACTGCCCGCCCATGAATCGCTTCTGTATCGCTTCCCGCTGCTCATGGGGCAAACCGGCGTGATAGGCCTCGGCCTGAATGCCGTTGCGTTCCAGATGTTCGGCGATATGCTCAGCGGTTTTCTGCAGGGTGACGTAGACGATACTCGGCTGGCCGGGACGCTGGCTCATCCACTCGACAAGGCGTCGGCGCTTGTCCTGGCCGCGTACCGGTTCCACCAACAGATTGAGGTTGGGCCGGTAGAAACCGGTGGTCACCACATCCTCGGGGGCGATGGCGAATTTGGCCTCCATGTCGGCGATCACCTTGGGTGTCGCGGTGGCGGTCAGCAGCAGGGCCTGAGGGATGTTGAACTGACGCTGATAGTCCGGCAGCTTGAGGTAATCGGGGCGGAAGTTGTGACCCCATTCAGAGATGCAGTGGGCCTCGTCCACCACCAGCAGCGAGATGGGCACCTGCTGCAAAAAGTGGCGGAAGCGCTCGTTCTTCAGACGCTCCACGGAAATCATCAAAATCTTCAGTTCGCCGGACTTTGCCCGGGCCATCACATCGCTGGCGTCATCGCGGCTCTGGGCCGAATCTATGCTGCCCGCCGCAATGCCGTGGCGCTGCAAGAACGCCAATTGATCCTGCATCAGCGCCAGCAAAGGCGATACCACCAACGTCAGGTGCGGCAGCAACAAGGCCGGCAACTGATAGCACAGGGATTTGCCCGAACCGGTGGGAAAAATCGCCGCCGCCGAGCGCCCGGCCAACACAGCACTGACCGCCGCCTCTTGGCCGGGCCGAAACTGTGGATAACCGAAAACCTGTTCCAGGGTGTTGTGCATAAGCTGTCACTCCGTTGACCGCTGCGAAGCCCAAAGCCTAGCCGGCGAACGCAGCGAGTCGAGAAAAGGTCGGGGGCAAAAACGATACGGGATGATACAGCGGATAGTCGGGAGGATGATCGTTCCCATGCTCTGCGTGGGAATGCCTCAAGGGACGCTCCGCGTTCCAGCCGTTGAATGCGATGCAGAGCGTCACGGGCTGCATTCCCACGCAGGAGCGTGGGAACGATCAATCAACCACCAGCGAACTCAAGGCCTCAACACCGCCACCCGCAACTGCTCATCCAGCGCCTGCTCATGAAACACCTGGCTCTTGCTCGCCCAAACCGCGTAAGCCGGGCTGATTTCGCCAGTGAACGCCGCCGCCAACTGACGCAAATCCGCGACACTTCGCACACGGGGGCAAAAGGGTTCACCGTCACAGTTCTGGCTGGCGTTGCGGTAGGTAATCAGCAACCGATCCCACAAACCCTCACGCACTTGCCTGACCGACTTGAGCTTCACAGCCTGCACACCCAGTCGCTGTTTCAAACCCTGTTCATCCAGCGCTTCGCTGGCCAACAGCGCCTTGCCCACCATCAACACCTCGGCGCGGGACGCAGTGTCGACGTCTGCCTGAGTGGTCAACGCCTGTGGCCAACCGGTGCGGTCCATGTTGGCGAGGGCTAGCGAATGAACGACGTCGGCAGCGTCCGCCACCCGACAAACACCCGCCCACAACAATAAAATCGAGGCTATACGTAGCCATTGCATACCTAATTCCCTTTAAGAGTCGACTCAGACGCTTCGAAACGTCCTACAAATTCTGGCGCGCACCATACAGAGCTTTGATGCGTTAAGCCTGACAGGCCCGTAGGAATATCGACCGCCAAAGGAAAAGCTTAAAAAATAGTCGGAGTATGCGTAGGCAAAGGGCGACATCGACGGTAAACCCCCTACAAATCCTGTCCATTTGCGCCACCTTGCGACGCCTCGCCCTGGCCCTCTATAGTCTTCGACGCGGCTGAAAACATTGTGTCGGCCTGCCGGCGAGACTGCCCGACTTCCCACAGGACTGACTTTGATGAACACGTTCCACTCGTTAACAGACCGCTATCGCCCGCTCAAAACCAGCTACAGCGACACCCCCGTGCTGCTCATCGACACCGAAGCCGATCCCCACGAAATCCTCGACGCCGCCCGACAACGCATCCGCGCCGCCGGCGACCTGCTGGAAACGCTTTATTGCCTGTGCTTCAAACAGGCCGACGTGAAAGACATCCCCAACATCGTCACCGCGCTGTACCTGCTGACACAGGACGGCAACGAACTGCTCGAAATTGCCCGGCAACGTCTGCCGAGTACCACAGCGGTTTGAGCGAGCCTGCTCGCGATGAACGATAACGCGGTGTGCCTGATGAAAAACGCAGACAAAGTGGCCTACGAGGCATGGTTCAGAGCACAAGTACAAGCCAGCCTCGACGACCCTCGCCCCAGCATTCCAAATGATGAAGCCAAACGCCTGATGGCAATCAAACGGGACAAATTGCTGAAGCGATGAGTCTGTAAGCAACGCCCTATCACAGCTTCATCCCGGTCCTACAACCGAAGACACCTTGTCGCCTATCGCTGCCCGGTGGCTCAAACCTATAGTCGTGACTGTCGCTGCCAAATCAGCGGCTCGGGCTTGGTCACCCGATGGAATACATAAACGCGTCCGTTGTATGCTGCCGGCACCTCAAGTGTCTGCACGCTATATGGTGGCTGTGTTTGGGACGCCTTAGGCGTGCCGGTCTTATGTATTCCTCCGGTTGACCAACCCGAACACAGTCCGCCTCCATCGCTTGGTCACGATGGTGGTGCTTCCATCTGATGCTTTGGGAATACATAAAATGAATACATGGAATCCGCTCACCAACGATCGTTACCTTCCGCTGCAAACCAACCTCACCGATTCCCTGCCCCTGATCATCGACACAGAGGCCAACCCGCAAGACATCCTCGAAGCCGCCCTCCAGCGCATCCGAGCCTCCAGCGACCTCCTCAAAACCCTGCACTGCATTTGCTTCAAACACGGCGACATAGAAGACATCCCCCACATCACCCACGCGCTCTTCTTGCTGACCCAGGACGGCTGCGACCTGCTTCAAGTCGCCCAGCAACGCATGATGAGCTGGAAAGCACCGGCCTGACGCTGAGTGAAGATCGTTCCCACGCTCCGCGTGGGAATGCCTCTACGGACGCTCCGCGTTCGGCTCTTGGGACACCGAGCGCCGAAAGCCGTCATCGAACACTGGAGATGATCATGAGCAAGTTTTTTGATGAGCTAATGGAAAGCGTGCAACAGATGAACGAAATCATCCGCGGTGGGAGTGAGCCTTCTCGCAAACTCCATGTTGATGCGTTGCAAGTCCAGGAAATTCGTAAGGCTACCGATCTGACTCAGGCCAAGTTCGCAGCGTTGATCGACGTCCAACTCGACGTAAAGTCAGGCTTAATCAGTCTCACCGATATACACCCAACGGTAGATGCACCATGAACCTCGCCCCCAACTTCCCCGATGACCACGCCATGCACCTGCTCATGCAGCTGCTGCACGAAGAACTCGGCCTGCCCGAACGCAAAACCATCAGCCTCACCACCTCGATCAACTTCGACCTGGGCTGCGACGGCGCCGATGCGCGGCACCTGATGGAAGTGCTGGAAGAACAGTTCGCCATCGACTTCATCGACTACGACGCGTATCGCTACTTTCAGCCTGAAGGGTTTGATGTGTTTCTCAAGCGCCGCGCGAAGGGTCGTGGCGACAAAGTCCCGCTGACCATTGGCATGCTCTACCAAGCAGTCAAGAAGCAACGGTGGGACACGCAGGAAGTGGAAGAGGTCTAGCAGATCAGCGCAACAGAAGTGGCATTATTCTGGCTGTTTTGCGTGTTTACTGCGGGAATATTGCCAGTTACGCCTCAAGGGAACTGAATCAGCACCCATAAAAAAGCCGCCCTCAAAGGGCGGCTTTCTCTTACCTCAAACCACTACCGATTCTTACAACTTCGGCCCAGCAGCCTTGATCGCGTCGCTCACGTCGAACTTCTTGAAGTTCTCAACAAACAACCCAGCCAGTGCTTTCGCGGCTTCATCATAAGCAGCCTTGTCAGCCCAGGTATTACGTGGGTTCAACAGGCCAGTCTCAACGCCCGGCACAACCAACGGAACGTCCAGGTTGATGGTGTCCAGGTGCTCAGTCTCAGCACCGATCAACGCGCCGCTCTGGATCGCTGCGATTACGCCACGAGTGGTCGGGATGTTGAAGCGTTTGCCGACGCCGTAGCCGCCGCCGGTCCAGCCGGTGTTGACCAGGTAGACCTTGGAGCCGAAGCCGCGGATGCGTTTGATCAGCAGTTCGGCGTATTCGCCAGCCGGACGCGGGAAGAACGGTGCGCCGAAGCAGGTGGAGAAGGTCGACTTGATGCCGCTGCCGGAACCCATTTCGGTCGAGCCCACCAGTGCGGTGTAGCCGGACAGGAAGTGGTAAGCGGCTTGTTCTTCATTGAGGATCGACACTGGCGGCAGCACGCCGGTCAGGTCGCAGGTCAGGAAGATCACTGCGTTCGGCTCGCCACCGAGGTTCTTCTCGGAACGCTTGGCAACGTGCTCAAGCGGGTAGGCGGCGCGACTGTTCTGGGTCAGGCTGACATCGGTGTAGTCGGCGTGCTTGGCGTCGTCGATAACGACGTTTTCCAAGACTGCGCCGTGCTTGATGGCTTTCCAGATGACCGGCTCGTTCTTCTCGGACAGGTCGATGCACTTGGCATAGCAACCGCCTTCGATGTTGAACACCACGCCCTCGCCCCAGCCGTGTTCGTCGTCACCGATCAGGTAACGGCTTTCGTCGGCGGACAGGGTGGTCTTGCCGGTGCCGGACAAACCGAAGAACAGGGTCACGTCGCCCGCTTCGCCGATGTTGGCGGCACAGTGCATTGGCAACACGTCGGCGGCCGGCAGCAGGAAGTTCTGCACCGAGAACATGGCTTTCTTCATTTCACCGGCGTAGCGCATGCCGGCGAGCAGCACTTTCTTCTGGGCGAAGTTGATGATCACGCAGCCGTCGGAATTGGTGCCGTCACGCTCAGGCACGCACTCGAAGTTGGCGACGTTAAGGACTTGCCATTCTTCACGGCCAGCCGGGTTGTACTGGGCCGGGTTGATGAACAGGCAACGACCGAACAGGTTCTGCCAGGCAGTCTGGGTGGTCATTTTCACGGGCAGGTAATGCTCTTCAGCCGAACCTACGTGGACATGGGAGACGAAATGCTCTTGCGCGTTGTTGAAGGCCTCGACGCGAGCCCACAAGGCATCGAACTTGTCGGCCGGGAACTTGCGGTTGATCGGGCCCCAGGCAATGGCGTCCTGGGTGGTCGGCTCTTCAACGATGAAACGATCGACTGGCGAACGGCCGGTACGGTGACCGGTGCGAACAACCAGCGCGCCGGTATCGGCAAGCTCGCCTTCACCGCGATTCAGGGCTTCTTTAACCAGATCATCAACACTCAGATCGGTGTACACGGCGTTATTGGCTTGCGTCATGAGGTTCCCCGTCGGCCAGTGGCCGAGTGCTCCAAACGTTTTGTAGTAGAAAGTCGTGCACTACTACCGCGAAAAAAGTGGGCCGGATTATGCCAGAAAAGCCCAAAAAGTGTAGGGCCCTCCCGTCAGAACGGCGTTATTCCGGCGTTAAGCAGTGAATTTACCTGCACTGAAACGTTTTAGTGACGGGTATCTGACGGCGTATCGACCCCTGCACCGGCGAATAATTGAGTGATATCGGCCGCGTCGAACAGGTAACGTTCGTTGCAAAACTGGCAATCGACCTCGATGCTGCCGCCATGTTCGACGACCAGCTGCTGCGCATCTTCCAGTCCCAGACTGACCAGCGCATTGCCCGAGCGTTCCCGGGAGCAACTGCAATGGAAGCGCAGTTTCTGCACATCGAACAGACGCACTTGTTCTTCGTGGTACAGGCGATGGAGCACGGTTTCGTTGTCCAGGCTCAGCAATTCGTCGGCGGTCAGGGTGCTGGCCAGGGCGGTGATGTGCTGCCAACTGGCGGCGCGATCTTCTTCATCCTTCAGACGGTCGGCAGGCAATTGCTGCAACAGCAGGCCACGGGCACGACGGCCGTCGGCGTACAACTTGAAGCGGGTGCCAACCTGCTGCGACATGACGAAATAGTTGGTGAAGCAATCGGACAGGGTTTCACCGTCGAGATCGACAATGCCCTGATAACGCTGGCCTTGAGTCGGGTCGACAGTCAGCGCCAACACGCCATTGGGCATCAGGTCGGCGAGCGTCGCATCGGGCGCGATCTGCTCGGCGTCGTAGCGGGCCAGGCCGCGAATTTCGCGCTCGCTGGAGCACTCGATCATCAGCATCGGCACCGGGCCTTCGGAACGGGCCTGAAGAATCAGCAAGCCATCGAACTTCAAGGTGCCTACCAGCAACGCTGCAGCCGCCATCAGCTCGCCCAGCAGTTGCGCGACCGGCTCCGGATAGGTGTGTTTGGCGAGGACTTCGGCATAGCTACGCTCCAATGCCACCAGTTCGCCGCGGGTGTCGCTGTCATCGAAGATGAAGCGTTGGGTGTAGTCGGTATCCGGTAGATCGGTCATAGGTCTGGGTATCTGAAGTGGTGACAAAAAAGGTTACAAAAAATGAAACACGCCGTAGCAGCACTTTTGGGGGTGAGCTTAGCCATAGCGGCATTTTATGAACAATTCGGGGTTGTTCCAAGCAAGGTCAAACCTCGGTTTTCGACGAGCGGTGCTTTCACCTGCGAAATGCGCCGTTGGCGAATATCCCCCATATGGCTGCACAGGCAGGCGATTACAAGTCTGCGCCCGACGGCCGTCACTACTCGTCGTTGCTGCTGCCGCGAAACTTGAACAAATCCCGGCGCTGTTTCTTGCTCGGTTTGCCGTCGGTGCTCACACCCAACGCCCCGGCCTTGCGCATGGCCGCAGCCGCTTCACGTTTGGCGATGCTGGCTTCGGTTTCGGCATACAGCGCCTGGGCCTCTGGCGCGCCACGACGCACGATTGACAGCGCCTGGACTACCACCGTGCGCTCTTCGAAGCCGGTGCGAATCTGAAACTCATCGCCGACCCTCGGCTCCTTGCCTGGCTTGCAGCGCTCGCCCCGGCAATGCACCTTGCCACTCTCAATCGCGGCCTTGGCCAAGGCACGTGTTTTATAAAAACGCGCGGCCCACAACCATTTATCGAGACGGACCTTGTCGTCCTCTTCGCTTTTTTGTGCCATTGGATGACCTCATTCTGAAATATCAATGAACTGTACTACCGTTTCTGTCGTGCCATGAATCATCACGCTGTGGATTAGAATGCAGGCATTCCCCGCAATTGAGGGATGGAAATCCGGGCCGTAGATATCTGTCGCCTTTTACCCATTATTCTGCGTGAATACCGCGAATTCGGCCGCACGCGGTCTGAGCGGTTTTTGCCGGTTGAGCACTTTTGAAGACATTTGACCATTTGACCGTTATCGGTCTGCGCGAGTGGGTGGCGCTCCCGGATTTGGGAGTCGCGGGCCTTCGGGCAAAAATCGACACCGGCGCCAGCACCTCCAGCCTGCACGCAACCGACATCGAGCCGTTTGAGCGCGACGGCGAACAGTGGGTGCGCTTCACTGCGCACCTGGGCACGGTGGTGCAACTGCGGCATCGGCGCTGCGAAGCCCCGCTGGTAACGAGGAAAACCATTAAAAGCTCCAATGGCCATGCGCAGATGCGCTATGTGGTCAGCACCACCCTGGCCCTCGGTGATCGGGTCTGGCGGGTCGAGTTCACCCTCGCCTGCCGCAAGTCCATGCGTTATCGCCTGTTACTCGGTTCCAAAGCCTTGATCGACGGCCAGTTGGTGGTCAATCCGGGCATCAAATATGTACAAGACAAGCCGGTGTTCCCGGTATCTACCCTCTCCACAGGTGTTGCATGAAGATCGCTGTGCTGTCGCGGAACCCGCGTCTGTATTCCACCCGTCGTCTGGTCGAAGCCGGTATAGAGCGTGGCCATGAAATGGTGGTGATCGACACCCTGCGCGCCTACATGAACATTGCCAGCCACAAGCCGCAGATCCACTACCGCGGCAAACCGCTGGAGGGTTTCGATGCAGTGATCCCGCGGATCGGCGCATCGGTCACGTTTTATGGCTGCGCGGTGCTGCGCCAGTTCGAAATGATGGGGGTGTTTCCGCTCAATGAATCGGTGGCCATCGCCCGTTCGCGAGACAAACTGCGTTCCCTGCAATTGTTGTCGCGCCGGGGGATCGGTTTGCCGGTCACCGGTTTTGCCCACTCCCCGGATGACATTCCCGACTTGATCGAGATGGTCAACGGCGCGCCGCTGGTGATCAAGGTGCTGGAAGGCACCCAGGGCATCGGCGTGGTGCTGTGTGAAACGGCCACGGCGGCGGAGTCAGTGATCGAGGCCTTCATGGGCCTGAAGCAGAACATCATGGTTCAGGAATACATCAAGGAAGCCGGCGGCGCGGACATCCGTTGTTTCGTGGTGGGCGACAAGGTGATCGCGGCGATGAAGCGCCAGGCCAAGCCAGGGGAGTTTCGCTCCAATCTGCATCGCGGTGGCAGTGCGAGCCTGATCAAGATTACCCCGGAAGAGCGCATGACCGCGTTGCGTGCAGCGAAGGTCATGGGTTTGGCGGTGGCGGGTGTGGATATCCTGCGCTCCAATCATGGACCGCTGGTGATGGAAGTGAACTCGTCGCCGGGGCTGGAGGGGATCGAAACCACCACCGGGAAGAACGTGGCCGGGATCATCATTGAGCACTTGGAGAAAAATGGCGGGCCGAATATGACTCGGACCAAAGGCAAGGGTTAAACCCTGAAATTTATGGCGGCTGGAAGGCCGCCTTCGCGGGCAAGCCCGCTCCCACAGGATTCAGGTGATCCCTGTGGGAGCGGGCTTGCCCGCGAAGGGGCCACCAACCCCAGCGTAAGGGCCAGCCTTTAAACCGCGTCTCTAGGCAGCATCAACCCAAGCGGTAACCGTACTCGCGCTTCCAGCCCACCACCGGACCGGTTGCGCAGCTCGACATTCCCGCCATGCATCGAAGCGATCCGCTTCACGATTGCCAACCCCAACCCGGTCCCCTTCCCGCCCCGGGCCCGATCGCCACGGGTGAACGGGTTGAAGATCGCCTCCAGCTCCGACGGATCAATCCCCGCGCCACGGTCCATGACACTCAGCACCACATACGGCGCGCTGGTATCCCCGGACACATAAGCCGCCACTTCCACTCCACTGCCGGCGTGATGCAGCGCATTGCCGATCAGGTTGTTCAGCAGTCGCTTCATCGACACCCGACGCAACGGGAACGGCTGGATCGGTTCCAGGCGCAAGTGCACTTTCTCTTCGTTCTGGTTGTACGGCGCGGCGACTTCGCGAACCAGATCGATCAGGTCAACCTCTTCCACCGACTCGTCACGACCGTCGCGAATGAACGCCAGGAACTGATCCAGAATCGCGTCCATGTCTTCGATGTCGCGGATCATGTCGTCTGTCAGGTCACTGTGATCGCCCATCAGTTCCAGGGACAGTCGCAATCGGGTCAGTGGCGTGCGCAGGTCGTGGGAGACCCCGGCCAGCATCAGCTCACGCTCACGACCGGCCTGTTCGACGTCTTCAGCCATCTGGTTGAAGGCGCGATAAACCTCAGTCATTTCGCTCGGTGTGTCGCTGATCGGCAGGCGCACGCTGCGGCCCTGACCGAGTTGCCTTGCGGCATAGACCAGACGTTTCAACGGTTGATTGAGCTGGCTGACGAAGATCCACGCCGAGGCGGTGGACAGCAGGCCAATGGCGAGGAACCAGCCGAGCACGTTCCAGATTTTCTGGCCACGTAATGGATGCGGGTACAGCGGCACTTTCAGCCAGCCATCGCCCAGACTGGGCGCCCGGACCCACAGCGCCGGCGGCGAATGCATGCGTAATCGCACCTCGGTGTCGGCACCCAGTTCAGCCTGCATTTGCCGCTGGTAGATCTCGCTGTAAGGCCAGTGCTGTTCGCCTTCCGGCACACCGGCACCCACCACCCGGATCAGGGTCGCGGCATCGGCGATTTTGGTGCGGTTTTCTTCATCGGCGGCCCAATAGGCGCGCAGCGTCAGGGCGACGCCGTGGCTGTATTGGCGATCCACCAGCACATCTTCGTTCATCAACAGATAAACCAGGGTCAGCGCCTTGGAGAACAGGACGACGATCAGCACCAGCCACAGGGTGCGGGAGAAGAAGCTCTGAGGGAACCAAACAGGGGTTTTCATGGGTAACCGCTACACACTTGCAGGAGCGAGCATGCTCGCATATTGCGGGTCGCGGGTCTGCGGGAACGGTCATCTGACCCATTACCCGCAAGACCCGCTCCTACAAATCACCGATCACTTCGTGGCGGCGCCATCCGGAACGAACACGTAACCCACGCCCCAGACAGTCTGGATGTAGCGTGGTTTGGACGGATCGGGCTCGATCATCCGGCGCAGACGCGAAATCTGCACGTCGATGGAACGCTCCAAAGCATCCCACTCGCGGCCACGGGCCAGATTCATCAGCTTGTCGCGGGTCAGTGGTTGACGCGCGTTCATGACCAACGCCTTGAGTACCGCAAACTCACCGGTGGTGAGCATGTGCACTTCGTCGCCGCGTTTGAGCTCGCGGGTGGCCAGGGACAGTTCGTAGTCACCGAAGGTCACGCTTTCGTCTTCGCTGCCCGGGGCGCCCGGCACCGGTGCCGCCTGACGACGCAGAACCGCCTTGACCCGAGCCATCAGCTCGTCCGGGTTGAACGGCTTGGCCAGGTAATCGTCGGCGCCCAGTTCCAGGCCCTTGATGCGGCTAAGCTCATCACCCTTGGCGGTCAGCATGATGATCGGAATCTGATTGTTCGCCGTGCGCAGGCGACGGCAAGCGGTCAGGCCGTCTTCGCCGGGCAGCATCAGGTCGAGGACGACCAGGTTGAACACTTCACGCGCCAGCAGGCGATCCATTTGTTCAGTGTTCGGGACGGCGCGGGCACGGTAGCCCTTACTGACGAAAAAGCGTTCCAGCAGGCTGCTCAGCCCAGGATCGTCGTCAACAATAAGAATTTTTTCGCCTTCAGCAATGTTTGCAGTGCTGCTCATTGGATGCTCCTTTGATCTCGGCGCGCATTATGGCGTAGCTGCCGTTATACGCACCGTGTGCATTGTTAGCAGATTTTTCCTTCACCGCCAGAAAACCGGGCATTGTGCCTGCAACCAGCGATGCCCCCGAATGGACAGAACGCTGGTTATAATGCGCGGCCTTTTGTGTCAGGCAACGTCTGATCGTTACTGTAAGCAGCCGCTTTTTTTTCATGGCGCTGGCAGTAATTGTTCGATTTCACGGGTCAACGGGAAGCCTGTTGGCTCAGGTAGCGGCGCACGCCAGGCCGCTCAACCAGACTCGCCGAGCCCTTATCTCTGCGCCTGCGAGCCTGCTTTCACAATTTGTCAGGTGGTTTTATGGACAGCATCAACAGCCGCATCGCCGAGGAACTCGGTGTACGCCCACAACAGGTCGAAGCGGCCGTCGCGCTACTCGATGAAGGCTCTACCGTTCCCTTCATCGCCCGCTACCGGAAAGAAGTGACCGGCAGCCTCGATGACATCCAGTTGCGTCATCTGGAAGAGCGTCTGCGCTACCTGCGAGAACTCGACGAACGGCGGATCAGCATCCTCGCCAGCATTCAAGAACAGGGCAAACTGACCCCGCAACTTGAGCGCGACATCAAACTCGCCGACACCAAGACCCGTCTCGAAGACTTGTACCTGCCGTACAAGCAGAAGCGCCGCACCAAGGGCCAGATCGCCCTGGAAGCCGGTCTCGGCGAGCTGGCCGACGGCCTGTTCAACGACCCGAGCCTGAACCCTGAAGCCGAAGCCGCGCGCTTCATCGACGCCGAAAAAGGCGTGGCCGATGTGAAAGCCGCCCTTGAAGGCGCCAAGTACATCCTCATGGAGCGTTTCGCCGAAGACGCCGGCCTGCTGGACAAGTTGCGCAACTATCTCAAGCAGGAAGCCACCCTCAGTGCCCGCGTGATCGCCGGCAAGGAAGAGGAAGGCGCCAAGTTCCGCGACTATTTCGAACACGACGAACCGCTGAAAAGCATGCCATCGCACCGCGCGCTGGCGATTTTCCGTGGCCGTAACGAAGGCATTCTGAGTTCCGCGCTGAAAGTCGGCGAGGAACTGCCGGGCACCATGCACCCGTGCGAAGGCATGATCGGCCAGCAATTCGGCATCCAGAACCAGAACCGTGCCGCCGACAAATGGCTGGGCGAAGTGGTGCGCTGGACCTGGAAGGTCAAGCTCTACACCCACCTGGAAACCGACCTGCTGGGCGAGCTGCGCGATGGCGCGGAAACCGAAGCGATCAACGTTTTCGCACACAACCTGCACGACTTGCTGCTCTCGGCTCCGGCCGGCCCGCGTGCCACCTTGGGCCTCGACCCGGGCCTGCGCACCGGTTGCAAGGTCGCCGTGGTCGATGCCACCGGCAAACTGCTGGATCACGCCACGGTTTACCCTCACGTGCCGCACAACAAGTGGGACCAGACCATCGCGATTCTGGCTGCCCTGTGCGCCAAGCATTCGGTGGACCTGATCGCCATCGGCAACGGCACCGCCAGCCGTGAAACCGACAAGCTCGCTGCTGAACTGATCAAAAAATACCCAGCCATGAAGATGACCAAAGTCATGGTCTCCGAGGCCGGAGCATCGGTGTACTCAGCGTCGGAACTGGCCTCCAAGGAATTCCCGGACCTCGACGTGTCGATCCGTGGCGCGGTGTCGATTGCCCGTCGCCTGCAGGATCCGCTGGCCGAGTTGGTGAAGATCGATCCGAAATCCATCGGCGTCGGCCAGTACCAGCACGACGTGTCGCAGCTGAAACTGGCGCGCGGCCTGGACGCCGTTGTCGAAGACTGCGTGAACGCCGTGGGCGTCGACGTCAACACCGCCTCCGTGGCGCTGCTGGCGCGTATCTCCGGCCTCAATGCGACCTTGGCGCAGAACATCGTCAGCCACCGCGACGAGCACGGCGCCTTCAAAACCCGTGCGGCGCTGAAAAAAGTCGCGCGTCTGGGTGAAAAAACCTTTGAACAGGCCGCCGGTTTCCTGCGCGTGATGAATGGCGACAACCCATTGGATTCGTCCGCGGTCCACCCGGAAGCCTATCCGCTGGTGCAACGCATTGCCGCTGAAACCGACCGCGACATTCGCTCGCTGATTGGTGACGCCGCGTTCCTCAAGCGCCTGGATCCGAAGAAGTACACCGACGAAACCTTTGGTCTGCCGACGGTCACCGACATCCTGCAAGAGCTGGAAAAGCCCGGCCGCGACCCGCGTCCCGAGTTCAAGACCGCCGAGTTCCAGGAAGGCGTCGAAGACCTCAAGGACTTGCAACTGGGGATGATCCTCGAAGGCGTGGTCACCAACGTGACCAACTTCGGTGCCTTCGTCGACATCGGCGTGCATCAGGACGGTCTGGTACACATCTCCGCGCTGTCGGAGAAGTTCATCAAGGATCCGCGTGAAGCGGTGAAGGCGGGTGATGTGGTCAAGGTGAAGGTCATGGAAGTCGACATCCCGCGCAAACGCGTTGGCCTGTCGATGCGCATGAGCGATACCCCGGGCGAGAAAATCGACGGTGCCCGTGGCGCGCGTCCGGGTTCGGCACCACGCCAATCCCAGAACAGCGCACCGCGCAAGGAAACCACGACGGCAGCCCCGGCCAACAACGCCATGGCCTCGCTGTTCGCTAACGCCAAACAGTTGAAAAAACGCTGATGGAAATCCCGGCCGGCTTGACCGAAAGCGCGTTTTTCAAGCTGCTGGGGTGTCGCTTGCACAGTCTGGAAACCGGGGTGGCGCAAGTCGCCCTGGCACTGGAGCCAGAACTGCGTAATCGCGGCGGCAAGCTGCACGGCGGGGCCCTGTTCAGTCTGGTCGACATTGCCATGGGGCTGGCCTGTTCCAGCACCCACGGCTTTGACCAGCAGAGCGCAACCATCGAGTGCAAGATCAACTACATCCGCGCCGTCGCCGACGGTGAAGTGATGTGCACGGCACGGGTGATCCACCCGGGCCGCCGCACGCTGGTGGTCGAAGCCGACGTGATGCAAGGCGACAAACTCGTCGCAAAAGCACAAGGCACGTTCGCTGTCCTGTAGCTAGAAGCCATCAATTTGAGTTAATTTCAACGCAAAGCAACCTGTGGGAGCTGCGGTGCGACGATTCGACTTGCCCGCGATGGCGGTGTGTCAGACGACATAAACGGTGACTGACACTCCCACATCGCGGGCAAGTCGAATCGTCGCACCGCCGCTTCCACAGGGATCGTGCAGTTCTTGAATAATCGGCATATGGCCTGTCAGGCCCGAAAACCAGGCGAAAACGCCAGTTTCAACTTCACCCTTGTAGACCGTCTTGCCCACCCCCATATTGGGGCGACTGACGCGTGAAGGAATCCAACTTGAGCGAACTTCTCAACCGCCGCCTGGCTCTGCTCGGCGAGCGCGCTAACCTCTCTCTGCTCGAACAGTGCCTTCACGGCATCGAACGTGAATGCCTGCGCGTGACAGGCGAAGGGCGCCTGGCGCAAACGCCGCACCCTGAAGCATTGGGTTCCGCGCTGACCAATGAACAAATCACCACCGACTATTCCGAGTCGCTGCTGGAGTTCATCACGCCCGCCCTGCCAGACCCGGCGGATACGCTGGCGAGCCTGGACAAAATTCACCGGTTTGCCTACAGCAAGCTCGGCAATGAGTACCTGTGGAGCCCATCGATGCCGTGCCCGTTGCCGGCCGAGGAAGACATCCCGATCGCTTATTACGGCACCTCCAACATCGGTCAGCTCAAGTACGTCTATCGCAAGGGCCTGGCGCTGCGTTACGGCAAGACCATGCAATGCATCGCCGGGATCCACTACAACTTTTCCCTGCCGGAAAAGCTCTGGCCGCTGCTTAAAGAGGCCGAAGGCTTTGTCGGCACCGATCGCGACTATCAGTCGTCGGCCTACATCGCGCTGATCCGCAACTTCCGCCGCTACAGCTGGCTGCTGATGTACCTGTTCGGCGCCTCGCCTGCGCTGGACGCCGGTTTCCTGCGTGGTCGCTCGCATCAGCTGGAACAGCTGGACCCGGACACCTTGTATCTGCCGTACGCCACGAGCCTGCGCATGAGCGACCTGGGTTACCAGAGCAACGCTCAGGCCGGTCTGACACCGTGCTACAACGATCTGACCAGCTACACCGACAGCCTGCGCAAAGCCGTGGCCACGCCGTATCCGCCGTACGTCGAGATCGGTACGCACCAGGACGGTGAGTGGGTTCAGCTCAACACCAACATCCTGCAGATCGAAAACGAGTACTACTCCAACATCCGTCCGAAACGTGTGACCTATACCGGCGAACGACCGATCCAGGCGCTGGTGGCCCGTGGCATTCAGTACGTCGAAGTGCGCTGCCTGGACATCAACCCGTTCCTGCCGATGGGCATCGACCTCACCGAGTCGCGGTTCCTTGATGCGTTCCTGTTGTACTGCGCGCTGAACGAAAGCCCGCTGCTGACCAGTACCAGTTGTGGCAACGCGACGTCTAACTTCCTCAGCGTGGTCAAGGAAGGTCGTCGTCCGGGCCTGCAATTGCAACGCGACGGGCACCCGGTAGACCTGAAGGAATGGGCCGGCGAATTGCTGGAAAAAATTGCGCCATTGGCGGCGTTGCTGGATCAAAGCCATGGCGGCGATGCCCACAGCAAGGCACTGGACGCCCAAATGGCCAAGGTCAAGGATTCGTCCCTGACGCCATCGGCTCAGGTGTTGGCGGCGATGGCCGAGCACAAGGAAAGCTTCGCTCAGTTCTCCTTGCGTCAGAGTCAGGTGCATGCGGAATTTTTCCGTAGCGAGCCGCTTTCAGCCGAAGAACAGGCTAGATTTGAAGAGCTGGCGCGTTCGTCGTTGGCTCAGCAGGTGGAGCTGGAACAGAACGAAGTCGGCGATTTTGATGTGTTTGTCGGGGCGTATCAGGCGAGTATTCTGGCGATCAGCAACTAGACTCAGAAGATCCTGCGGACCTTATCGCGGGCAAGCCTCGCTCCGATCGTTCCCACGCTCTGCGTGGTAATGCCTCAAGGGACGCTCCGCGTCCAGGTGACGCGGAGCGTCACCGGCTGCATTCCCACGCGGAGCGTGGGAACGATCGACAACGGCCTCTCTTAGAATTTTCCGCTCATAAGGTAATTCGAAAAAGTTATTTATTTTCGGATTCTTATATCATTTAGTCTCCTTTTCACGCCGACTCTCGGTCGCCTGACAAGGAGCTTCCCGATGAAACTGACTTCCCCTCTTCGCCTTCTGGCCGCCGCGTTTCTGGCTTCGGCGAGTTTCCTGGCTCAGGCGGCAGATGTGACCGTCGCCTACCAGACCACCGTTGACCCGGCCAAAGTCGCCCAAGCCGACGGCACCTACGAAAAAGCCACCAAAGCCAACATCGACTGGCGTAAATTCGACAACGGCGCCGACATCATCGCCGCCATCGCTTCCGGCGATGTGCAAATCGGCTACCTCGGCTCCAGCCCCCTGACGGCGGCAATCACCCGCAAAGTCCCGGTGGAAACCTTCCTCATCGCCACCCAGATTGGCGCCGCCGAAGCGCTGGTCGCGCGCGATGGTTCCGGGATAAAGACTGCGCAAGACCTGATCGGCAAGAAAATCGCCGTACCGTTCGTTTCCACCGGCCACTACAGCCTGCTGGCCGCGCTGAAACACTGGAACATCGACCCATCGAAAGTCACCGTGCTCAACCTCGCACCACCAGCGATCATCGCTGCGTGGAAACGCGGTGATATCGACGCCACCTACGTGTGGGATCCAGCGCTCGGTGTGGCCAAGGAAAACGGCAAAGTGCTGATCACCTCGGGCGAACTGGCCAAGTTTGGCGCACCGACTTTCGATGCCTGGATCGTGCGCAAGGATTTCGCCGAGAAGCACCCGGACATCGTCACCGCGTTCGCCAAGGTGACCCTCGATGCCTACGCTGACTACCGCAAAGACCCAAAAGCCTGGCTCGCCAACCAAAGCAATGTCGACAAACTGGTGAAGCTCTCCGGCGCCAAGGCCAGCGACATTCCATTGCTGCTGCAAGGCAACGTCTTCCCGCTCGCGGCTGATCAGGTGATCACCCTTGGCGCGCCGACCACCAAGGCCATTACCGACACCGCGGTGTTCCTCAAGGAACAGGGCAAGGTCGAGGCCGTGCTGCCGGATTACGCGCCGTACGTCAGCGCCAAGTACATCACCAACTGATCGGGAGTTAACCGCGATGGCTTTGCTACAGCTGGAGCGCATCTGCGCACAGTACCCCGGTGCAGTGGAACCTGTGCTGGCGGATATTTCCCTGAGCCTTGGCCCCCGGCAATTGCTGGTCGCCCTCGGCCCGTCCGGCAGTGGCAAGACCTCGCTGTTGAACCTGATTGCTGGTTTCGTCGAGCCCAGTGCCGGGCGCATCACCCTTGACGGCGTACCGGTCAAAGGCCCGAGTGCCGAGCGCGGCGTGGTGTTCCAGGACGACGCCCTGCTGCCCTGGCAGGACGTGCTGGCCAACGTCGGCTTCGGTCTGGAACTGGCCGGCGCTCCGCGAGAACAACGTGAACAGCGCGCCCGGGAAATGCTCGCATTGGTGGACCTTTCCGGTTTCGAAAACCGCCGAATCTGGCAGCTCTCGGGCGGGCAGAAACAACGTGTCGGCCTCGCTCGCGCCCTCGCCGCAGATCCTCGGGTTTTGCTGATGGACGAACCCTTCGGTGCCCTCGACGCCTTCACCCGCGAACAGATGCAGGAGCTGTTGCTGCAAGTCTGGCAGCGCACCGCCAAACCGGTGTTCCTGATTACCCACGATATTGAAGAAGCGGTGTTCCTCGCCACGGACCTGATTCTGCTGGCGCCCAATCCCGGGCAAATCGTCGAGCGTCTGAGCCTGGACTTTGGTCAGCGTTACGCGGCCGGCGAATCGGCGCGGGCGATCAAATCCGACCCGCGTTTTATTGAAACCCGCGAACACGTGCTCGCCAAAGTGTTCTCCCAACGCAGTGCCGTCCAGCGGCAGGAGCGCGCATGAGCACCTATGAAATTCCCGCCGCAACGGTGAAACCGGGCTCAAAGGTGAAGGGCTCGGCGGTCATTGCGCTGCGTCGCAGTTTGAACACGCGCTGGATCAGTGTACTGACGCTGGTCGCTCTCGTTGCCATTTGGTGGGCCGTCACAGCCACTGGGTTGATCGAACCGCTGTTCCTGCCGCCGCCGTCTGCCGTGCTGCAAAAAGGCTGGCTGCTGGTAACCAGCGGCTACATGGATTCGACCTTGTGGCAGCACCTGGGCGCGAGCCTCAGCCGTATTGGTCTGGGCCTGGGCTTCGCGGTGCTGACCGCCGTGCCGGTGGGCATCGCCATCGGCCACAACCGCATCGCTCGCGGCATTCTTGATCCACTGATCGAGTTCTATCGCCCGATTCCGCCGCTGGCTTATCTGCCGCTGATCGTGATCTGGTGCGGTATCGGTGAGTTGTCCAAAGTGTTGCTGATTTACCTGGCGATCTTCGCCCCGATCGCCATTGCCACTGCCACTGGCGTGCGCACTGTCGACCCGGCGAAATTGCGTGCCGCGCAGTCCTTGGGCGCGACTCGGGCGCAGTTGATTCGGCATGTGATTCTGCCCAGTGCCTTGCCGGACATTTTGACCGGCGTGCGGATTGGTCTGGGTGTGGGTTGGTCGACGCTGGTGGCCGCCGAGTTGATCGCCGCCACCAGCGGCTTGGGCTTTATGGTGCAGTCAGCGGCGCAGTTCCTGGTCACCGATGTGGTGGTGCTGGGGATTCTGGTGATCGCGCTGATCGCCTTCGCCATGGAAATGGGCCTGCGTGCGCTGCAACGCAAACTGGTGCCATGGCACGGCCAGGCTCACTGAGTATTCATGTGGGAGCGACCTCGCCACAGATCGCTCCCGCAGTCGACGCCCCGGATTGAAGAGAACCACTATGAGCCACCTGACCATCGTCCCCTTAAGCTCGGCACTCGGCGCGCAAATCAGCGGCATCGACATCAGCCAGCCGCTGAACCTGGAACAACGCGACGCCATCGAGCAGGCACTGCTCAAGTATCAAGTGCTGTTCTTCCGCGACCAGCCGATCGAGCCGCAACAACAAGCGCGATTCGCCGCCTATTTCGGTGACCTGCACATCCACCCGATCTACCCGAACGTGCCGGAGCAACCGGAAGTGCTGATCCTCGATACCGCCATCACCGACGTGCGGGACAACGCGATTTGGCACACCGACGTGACCTTCCTGCCGACCCCGGCGATGGGTGCAGTGCTCAGCGCCAAACTGCTGCCGGAGTTTGGCGGTGACACGCTGTGGGCCAGTGGTATTGCGGCATATGAAGCGCTGTCCGCGCCGATGAAAACCCTGCTCGAAGGGCTGACCGCTACTCACGACTTCACCCGCTCGTTCCCGCTGGAACGCTATGGCAATACACCAGAAGCCTTAACCCAGTGGGAAGAAGCCCGGCGCAAAAACCCACCGTTACCGCACCCGGTGATTCGCACGCATCCGGTAAGCGGGCGCCGGTCGTTGTTCGTCAATGAAGGGTTCACGTCGAAGATCAATGAGCTTTCGGAAACGGAAAGCGAGGTGATTCTGAAATTCTTGTTCGCCTACACCACACGGCCGGAATTCACCATCCGTTGGCGCTGGCAGAAAGACGACATCGCCTTCTGGGACAATCGCGTGACCCAGCATCACGCCGTGGATGATTACCGCCCGGCGCGGCGGGTGATGCAGCGGGCAACGGTGTTGGGGGATGTGCCGTTTTTCCGTTGAGCCCCGGAACTCTTTATTCACTTTGATGGCCCCATCGCGAGCAAGCTCGCTCCCACAGTGGATCTGTGCTGACCACAAGTTCTGTGGCCAACCGATAACTTTGTGGGAGCGAGCCTGCTCGCGATAGGGCCAAAACAGGCACCAGAAGATCCGGCGCCGAACACTTACTCCGCCGTCGAAGGCTTCTCCCACAAATTGACCCCACCCTCCTGGGCAAACCGATCAATCTCCGCCAGTTCTTCCACGCTAAAACTCAGGTTCTTCAACGCCCCGACGTTCTCGATGATCTGCTCCGGCCGGCTCGCGCCAATCAGCGCCGAGGTCACCCGTGGATCGCGCAAGGTCCAGGCCAACGCCAGTTGCGCCAGGCTCTGACCACGGCGCTTGGCGATTTCATTGAGCGCCCGCACATGGGTGATGTTGGCTTCGGACAGGTGTGACGCCTGCAACGAACCACCGCCCGGACGATTGACCCGCGCATCCGCTGGCACGCCATTGAGGTACTTGTCGGTCAACAGCCCCTGAGCCAATGGCGTGAAGGCGATCACGCCGGTGCCGAGCTCATCGGTGGTGTCCAGCAGGTCCTTTTCCACCCAGCGATTCAGCAGGTTGTAAGCCGGTTGATGAATCAGCAATGGCACTTTCCACTCTTTCAGCAACCCGGCGATTTCACGGGTTTTCACCCCGGAATAGGACGAGATGCCGATGTACAACGCCTTACCCTGCTGCACGGCGGTGGCCAGTGCGCTGGCGGTTTCTTCCAGCGGCGTGTCCGGGTCGAAGCGGTGGGAATAGAAGATGTCCACGTAGTCGAGGCCCAGGCGTTGCAGGCTCTGGTCGAGGCTGGCCAATATGTATTTACGAGACCCCCCGCCCTGGCCGTAAGGGCCGGCCCACATATCCCAACCGGCCTTGCTGGAGATGATCAACTCGTCGCGGTACTGCTTGAAGTCTTCGCGCAGCAAACGACCGAAATTGATCTCGGCGCTGCCATACGGTGGGCCGTAGTTGTTGGCCAGGTCGAAATGGTTGATACCGAGATCGAACGCCGTACGCAGCAATGAGCGCTGGGTGTCGATCGGCGTACTGTCGCCGAAGTTGTGCCACAAGCCCAGGGACAGTGCCGGTAGCACCAACCCGCTGCGGCCTACACGGCGGTAAGGGATGGAATCGTAGCGATTTTCGGCAGCGGTGTAGGTCATCGAATCCTCTCTTGTCTGTCTTGAATGTGGTATCGACTGCTTTGCAAGTTGCCCAGCATACGCTTGGACAAACGCCGATAAACCTCGGACTCGAGAAAATGCTGAAACGTTTCACAGATTATTAAATCTGACCTGCCGCCATAGAGCCGCTATCCACCCTCAACGTTCATGCCGACAACTCACGCAGCGCCGCAGCCGCCAAAAAGCCAGATCTTGAGCTGTATCGCTGATCTCGTCTGACCGTCTGGTCGATACGCTCAAGCAATTGCTCAGGAAGCGTGGCATTGAAGCGCACCGACTTGCCGAAGTAAGGCGTGATATCGAAGTCGACCACACCCCACACACCGCCAGCGTAATCAGGGTTATCAAGATGAGCGTCAATTTCACGCACCTGCGGCAGTGGATCACCATCGGCGACCAGACCTTCGTAGTGCAAAGCCAACGCTTCTTTCACGTTTTCAAATGCCTGCGCCACAGTAGCGCCTGCGGAGAAGCATCCCGGCACGTCCGGGATAATCACTCCGTATTCTGAGTCGGCATCCTTGTGCAGAACGACCGGGAATTTCATTTCGATGAGTCCTTCCTGTGATGTGGCCCCTTCGAGGCTTTCGTTTCCGATGTCGGGCCTCATTTCAGACCCGCATGTTTCAATATGCTGTTGATCGTGCCTTTGGGAAGATCCGAATCAGGGTGCTTTATCGTCACCCTGCCTGACTTGCACGAATGCTTGTACTGATGGTGGCTACCTTTCACGGCCACCAGATACCAACCATCCTCCTCGATCATCCTGATCATTTCCCGACTTCGCATCACCTTCGTCCTTGTGGGCAGCATCTGCTGAGCACATTACGTGATGATCACATCTTTAATACACACGATACACACTCTAATAAATATTAGCCTAACTCAAGCAAGCCAGATTGCCCGCGGACCATCGGTTATCGGGCCCCCGCAAACACCTCCCCCAACCAATCCACAAACACCCGAACCCGTGGTGACATGTGTTTGTTATGGGGATACAACACGGAAACCGGCATCGTTGGCGGTGGTGTGTCGACCAGGATTTCCTGCACCACCCCTTGGGAAATCAGCGTTTCCATTCGGTAATGCGGGCACTGTATAAGGCCCAGGCCTGCAATCGCCGAGGCTGCATAAATCTCCGCACCGAACACCGACAATGCGCCATCGATGGTCACTTCCTGCAGCTCGCCATCGACCATGAATTCAAACGGAAACAACTTGGCGGTGGTGCGCGAAACGTAGTTCACCGCGCGGTGGTTTTTCAGGTCTTCGAGATTTTTCGGTTCGCCGTATTTGCGCAGGTAGGCGGGGCTGGCGCAGGTGATCTGGCGCAGGTTGGCGACACGTTTACCGATCAGTGCCGAGTCGCCCAAGGTACCGGCGCGTAACACGCAATCAACGCCTTCTGCGATCAGGTCGACGAAGCGATCGGCCTCGCTGATGGACAGTTCGATGTCCGGGTAACGCGCCATGAATTGCGGCAACGCGGGGATCACGAAGTGCTTGGCCAAGGTGCCGTGCAGATCCACTCGCAACCGCCCTTTCGGCGCCACGCTGCGGAATGCCAGTTCGGCTTCTTCCAGTTCCGCCAGCAACTGCACGCACCGCAAGTAGTACGCCTCGCCATCCAGCGTAGGACGCACCTTGCGGGTGCTGCGCTCAAGTAAACGCGTACCGAGCCAGGCTTCGAACTGATTCAGCGTGTGAGTCAGGGTCGCCCGCGGCAGATTCAGGTCATTGGCCGCCAGCGTGAAGCTGCTGCGCTCGTAGATTCGCACGAAAACCTTCATCGCTTTGACTTGATCCACGCGGGGGCTCCTGACGATCGATTGTTGGCAATTATTGAACAGTCAAGCCAACTCTCATGCATTTATCGCCCTGAGTAAACATGTGAGTCTGGCTCCACTTCAAACCCCTCCCAAGGAATCAACACCATGACTACTCAAACTTTGAAAGTTGCCATCGTGACCGGCGCCTCCCGCGGCATAGGTGCCGTGATCGCCAGACAACTCGCCAGCGAAGGGTTCGCCGTTGCCATCAACTACGCCAACAGCGCCACTGAAGCATCAAAACTGGTGGTGGAGTTGCGTCAGGCCGGGCATCAGGCCATAGCGGTCAAGGCTGACGTGGCCAATGCCGACGACGTGCGCCGGTTGTTCGATGACACTGAAGCGCAACTGGGCAAGGTCGATGTGCTGATCAACAACGCCGGCATCCTCAAAGTGATGCCGTTGGCGCAGCACACGGACGAACTGTTCGAGCAGACCTTCAACATCCACGCGCGCGGCACGTTCAACACTTTGCGTGAAGCGGCGACGCGTTTGAACAGCGGTGGCCGGATCATCAACTTCTCCAGCAGCACCGTTGGCCTCAACTTGCCGGGCTACGCGGTGTACATCGCCAGCAAAGCGGCAGTGGAATCCCTGACCCAGGTGTTTGCCAAGGAAATGCGTGGTCGCAACATTACCGTCAACGCGGTGGCACCTGGCCCGGTGGCGACGGAGCTGTTTTTGCACGGCAAGAGTGAAGAGCAAATCCAGAACTTCGCCAAGATGCCTCCACTGGAGCGTTTGGGTCAGCCGGAGGATATTGCTCGCGTTGTGTCGTTTCTGGTGGGGCCGGATTCGGCTTGGGTGAATGGGCAAATTCTGCGGGTGAATGGTGGGTTGGTTTAACTATGCTCGATGTATTGGGGTGAGCAGTAAGGACGCCTTCGCGGGCAAACCCGCTCCCACAGGGATCGGTAGTGAACACAATTCCTGTGAACACCCGCGACCACTGTGGGAGCGGGCTTGCCCGCGAAGACGGCCTCAAAGACACCACAAATCTGAAGGGGAGGAACGCACCATGCACACCACCATCATCATCTTCTTCGGCCTGGTCCTTCTGGCGCTGATGCTGTTCATCGGCGAGAAAATCGGTTTCCCCCGCCAGACCCTGGCCTACAGCTTTGTCGTGCTGTGGCTGGCGTTGACCTTGATCAACGGCGTGGTCGGCATGGTCAACGCCGGCCAGCCGTTGAGCACCGAACTGGTGGTGGGTAGCGCGGTATTCGGCGTACCGGTGGCCGCGCTGGTGTTGTTCATGACGATGAGCACCGACGCCTGACAAGACGTCAGCGCCCCTCCTCAATCAACGCACCAGGTGCAAAAACTGCATGTGCCGTTCGTACTGGTCAAGGATGTCGTTGATGACCTGCTCCTTGGTGTAGCCCACCAGATCGTAATCCTGACTGCCCTCGCTCAAATGCACTTCGGCCCGATGGTAACGGCGGTTGTTGAGTTGCTTGGAACCCATGCCGCCACGGGCGAACGACGGCGTGAAGTAACCGCGCATCTGCACCTGATAGATGAACGGATGCAGTTCGCCATGACCGATCTCCAGGCTGACGTTGTCATTGGCCGGATCGGGCTGAGTGACCACGTGCAAGCCCTTCTCGACGAACACTGCCGTCACCTCTTCAATCGCCGGGCGCACCGTGGTATCGAGGAAGCGATAGACCTCATCCCGCGACGGGAAATGCACTGCCTGACTCAAGCGCTGACGCCATCCACCGCGCCGTGATCCGGACACCGGCGCAAGGGAATGCAGTTGCGCGATCTGCTTCTGCGATTCCAGATAAAACGCCTTGTGCAGCCCCCACATCATCAGCAGCAAAATCATCGAGAACGGCAACGAGGTCAGCACCACCGCTGACTTCAAAGCATCGATGCTGCCGGAGAACAGCAGCGCGCTGGTCACCAGCGCGGTCATCGCGCCCCAGAACACTCGCAGCCATTTCGGCCCGTCTTCATCCGGGTTACCGCCCTTGGCGGACAACGTCGACAGCACCACGGTGCCCGAATCGGCTGAGGTCACGAAGAACACGAAGCTGATGAACACCGTGACCGCAATCACGGTTTTGCTCCACGGGTAGGTTTCCAATAGCAAGTACAGGGTCATCGACGGGTTGTCGATGGCCGACAGGCCGAGCGCGCTCATGCCGTGGTTGAGGACTTGGTCAATGGCGCTATTGCCAAAGATCGACATCCACGCCAGGGTGAAACCGAGCGGGATCAACAGCACGCCGAAGACGAATTCACGAATGGTCCGGCCACGGGAAATCCGCGCGATGAACAGGCCCACGAACGGCGACCATGCAATCCACCAAGCCCAGTAGAACACCGTCCAGCCGCCCAGCCAGTCGCTGGGTTTGTCGTAGGCGTAGAGGTCGAAACTCTTCATCGGCAAGGCGCCGAGGTAGTCGCCGATGTTCTGGATCAGTGTATTGAGCAAGTGCTGGGTGGGGCCGGCGAACAACACGAACAGCAGCAGCGCACAGGCCAGCAGCATGTTGATGTCGGACATCACCCGCACGCCTTTATCGACGCCGGACACCGCGACGATGATCGCCGCGCCCATCATCAGCGTGATCAGGCCGACCTGAATCCATTGGGTGTGGGCGATGCCGAACAGGTAGTCCAGGCCCGAGTTGAGGTGCAATACGCCAAAGCCCATGTCGGCACCGAGGCCGAACACTGTGGCGATGATGCCGAAGCCATCCACTGCGTAACCGATGGGGCCGTTGATGCGCTTGCCGATCAGTGGATACAGCGCCGAACGCAGGGCCAGCGGCAGGTTATGTCGATAGGCGAAATAGGCCAGCGCCATGCCGACAAAGGCGAACACGCCCCAGCCGTGCAGGCCCCAGTGCAGAAACAGAATCTGCATCGCCTGACGTGCCGCATCCGCCGTGCCAGCCTCGCCTTGCGGCGGTTGTGCCAAGTGCGTCAGCGGTTCGGACACGCAAAAGAAAAACAGCGTGATGCTGATCCCGGCAGCGAACAGCATGCCGGCCCAGGACAGGTAGCTGAATTCGGGCTCGTCGTGGTCGGCACCGAGCTTGATCTTGCCGTAGCCAGACAAGGCGGTGACCACCACGAAGACCAGATACAGCGTCATCGCGAGCATGTAGTACCAGCCGACCGTATTGGCCGCCCAGTTTTGTGCTTGCAACAGCCAGGCACCGGCCTGTTCGGGCATCGCCATGACCACAACGGCGAACAACAAAATAAAGGTCGCCGCGAAATAAAAAACCGGCGGATTCATGCGGACCTGGCCGCTTGTGGGGGTGGACGGTGCACTCATGAAAGGTGCACCTCAAAGGGGTGAAACAGGGCAATCAATAACGGACTCGGCAAAGGCAAGCCTCCTGTTGTGAGCGGGCAGCAAACCGGCGGTTTAACTTGAATGAGCGTTCAAGTTAAACATGGATAGGGGGCTAAGGACTAATCGCAGGGCTGGGCGGTCGCTTTCCTACACTAGTTCAAGGAAGGGTATGACGCGGGGTTTGCGGGATTCGTTCGGCGGGAAATTAGCTAGATGCCATTATCTCGGCCTGGCCTGAAACCATCGCGGGCAAGCCCGCTCCCACAGGTTTCGTGTCGTTCACGGAATTACCGTTCGACACAAACCCTGTGGGAGCGTGGCTTGCCCGCGATGGCGTCAGAAAGACCACTAGAGATTTTGGACCCTACTTCTGCGTCCCATCATCATGCTGCAGATTCGCCTGGGTCAGGTTGCACCCGGCCGGCACGCTGCGGGTCAACCAGACGTTGCCGCCGATGGTCGAGCCCTTGCCGATGGTGATCCGCCCCAGAATCGTCGCGCCGGCATAGATCACCACATCGTCCTCGACGATCGGATGCCGCGGATGGCCCTTCTGCAACTGGCCATCTTCGTCCGCCGGGAAGCGTTTGGCGCCCAAAGTCACCGCCTGATAAATCCGCACGCGCTCGCCAATGATTGCGGTCTCGCCAATCACCACGCCCGTCCCGTGGTCGATGAAGAAACTGCGACCGATCTGCGCCCCCGGATGGATGTCGATGCCGGTGGCCGAGTGGGCGATTTCCGCGCTAATCCGCGCCAGCAGCGGCAAGCCCGCACGGTACAAATGGTGGGCCAGGCGATGGTGAATCACCGCCAGGATTCCCGGATAGCAGAGCAACACTTCATCGACACTGCGAGCCGCCGGGTCGCCGTGATAGGCCGCCAGTACGTCGGTGTCCAGCAGAGTGCGCAACCCCGGCAAAGCGAGGGCGAAATCCTGAATGATCTGGATGGTTTTGGCCTCGACTTCAGTGTCGGCCTGGGCACTGTGGCGAGCGGCGTAACGCAGTTCGAGCCGCGCCTGAGCCAGCAACGCGTTCAGTGCGACGTCGAGTGTGTGGCCGACGTAAAAATCTTCACTCTCCTCGCGCAAATCCACCGGCCCCAATCGCATCGGGAACAGCGCACCGCACAAGGCTTCGAGAATGTCCGCCATGGCCGCTCGGGACGGCAACTCGCGACCGCCCTGCTCGCCGCTGGCACGGCCGTTTTGTGCGCGCCACTGGTCGCGCGCCGTACGCAGTTGGCTGACGATGGTCTGCAATTGCCAATGGCTGGAACGCTCGCTCACGGTAAAAACTCCTCACGGGCGGCCGGACTGTCTGGCCGCGTTAACCGCGATTACTTTACGGCAACGGCTTGCAGCCGAATTAAGAACCAATAGTGCTGTGCTCAATACTTTTGGCTATAAGCGATTGGCAGTTGCCCCACTAAATACCCGTGCCTATAGTCCTGACATCTTCCTCCGCCAGTACGGACCCATGATCAAACAACAGCTTGCCCGCTTTAACCGCCTCGACCTGCTCGGTCATCCTACTCCCCTGGAAAAACTCGAACGCCTGTCGACCTGGCTGGGCCGCGATCTGTACGTCAAACGCGATGACCTGACGCCATTGGCACTGGGCGGCAACAAGCTGCGCAAACTCGAATACCTGGCCGCCGATGCCTTGGCCCAGGGCGCTGACACGTTGATCACTGCTGGCGCAATCCAGTCCAACCACGTGCGCCAGACCGCCGCCATTGCGGCCAAGCTGGGCCTGGGCTGCGTAGCGCTGCTGGAAAATCCGCTCGGCACCGACGACAGCAACTATGTCGGCAACGGCAATCGGCTGTTGCTGGACCTGTTCGATGCCAAGGTCGAACTGGTGGAAAACCTCGACAATGCCGATGAGCAATTGGAAGCACTGGCCGGACGTCTGCGCAGCAACGGCAAGAAGCCATATCTGGTGCCGATTGGTGGCTCGAATGCATTGGGCGCGTTGGGTTATGTCCGTGCAGGCCTGGAACTGGCCGAACAGATCAAAGACACCGGGCTGCAATTCGCCGCCGTGGTCCTGGCGTCCGGCAGTGCCGGCACCCACAGCGGCCTGGCGCTGGCATTGAGCGAAGTACTGCCGGATTTGCCAGTGATCGGCGTGACCGTTTCCCGTAGCGATGAAGCACAACGACCGAAAGTCCAGGGCCTCGCCGAGCGCACGGCCGAACTGTTGGGCATGAGCCTGCCGGCGAATTTCAAAATCGAACTGTGGGACGAATATTTCGGCCCGCGTTATGGCGAGCCGAATGCCGGGACATTGTCGGCGCTGAAGCTGCTGGCGAGTCAGGAAGGGTTGTTGCTGGATCCGGTGTATACCGGCAAGGCCATGGCCGGTTTGCTCGACGGCATCGGGCGCCAGCGCTTCGATGATGGCCCGATCATCTTCCTGCACACCGGTGGGGCGCCGGCGTTGTTTGCCTACAAAGACTTTCTATAACTGATCGTTCCCACGCTCTGCGTGGGAATGCAGCCCGTGACGCTCCGCGTCACTGGACGCGGAGCGTCCCTAGAGGCATTCCGACGCAGAGCGTGGGAACGATCTCCAAGCAATCCCGCATATTTCATAAAAGAATAACAGACTTAATATTTAGTATTTTCCAATCTAAAGACAACATCATATAGTCACGCCGCAGGCGAATTTGCAGCAAGACGCATAAGCTGCTTTAGGGCAGGATATCGCAGTCGTTAAAATCCCGAATTTGCCAACTTTCCTTAAGCGTCTTCCATAAGAAAACACAGGGGCTTGTCATGAATTTTTCCGCATTACGTCGAAATCTGCTGGTGGGTTCGCTGGGCCTGGCGCTGAGCGCCGGCCTGCTCGGGCAAGCGGTTGCCGGTGAGCAACTGCAAAAAATCAAGGACGCAGGCGTGATCAACGTCGGTCTGGAAGGTACTTATCCACCGTTCAGTTTCGTCGACGCCAACGGCAAACTGGCCGGCTTCGAAGTGGAACTGTCCGAGGCGCTGGCAAAAGAGCTGGGCGTAAAGGTCAAACTGCAACCGACCAAGTGGGACGGCATCCTCGCAGCCCTGGAATCCAAGCGTCTGGACGCCGTGGTCAACCAGGTCACCATCTCCGAAGAGCGCAAGAAAAAGTATGACTTCTCCGAGCCCTACACCATCTCCGGCATTCAGGCCCTGACCCTGAAAAAGAACGAAAGCACCATCAAGACCGCCGCCGACCTGGCTGGCAAAAAGGTCGGTGTGGGCCTAGGCACCAACTACGAACAGTGGCTCAAGGACAACGTCCCGCAAGCCATCATCAAGACCTACGACGATGACCCAACCAAGTATCAGGACCTGCGCGTAGGCCGCATCGACGCCATTCTGGTGGATCGTCTGGCCGCTCTGGAACTGACCGCCAAAGCCAAGGACACCGCCGTTTCCGGCGAACCATTCTCCCGTCAGGAAGCCGGTATTGCCCTGCGTAAAGGCGAGCCTGAACTGCTGGCAGCGGTGAACCAGGCCCTCGAGAAACTGCGCGCCGACGGTACGCTGGAAAAAATCTCGAAAAAGTACTTCAACGCTGATGTCACTAAATAATGGAAGAAGCTTTCCAACTTGCGCTGGACTCCGCGCCCTTTCTGCTCAAGGGCGCGTACTACACGGTCATCCTGAGCCTGGGCGGAATGTTCTTCGGCCTGCTGATGGGCTTCGGCCTGGCGTTGATGCGCCTGTCGCGCTTCAAACTGGTGAGCTGGATCGCCCGCATCTACGTGTCGTTCTTTCGCGGCACGCCGTTGCTGGTGCAACTGTTCGTGATCTATTACGGCTTGCCGCAACTGGGCATCGAACTTGATCCGCTGCCGGCGGCCCTGATCGGCTTCTCGCTGAACATGGCGGCCTACGCCTGCGAAATCCTGCGTGCCGCCATCAGCTCCATCGAGCGCGGCCAGTGGGAAGCTGCCGCCAGTATCGGTATGACCCGCGCGCAAACCCTGCGCCGGGCCATCCTGCCGCAAGCGGCGCGCACGGCCTTGCCACCTTTGGGCAACAGCTTCATCTCGCTGGTCAAGGACACTGCGCTGGCGGCCACCATTCAGGTGCCGGAGCTGTTCCGTCAGGCACAGCTGATTACCGCCCGTACCTTCGAAATTTTCACCATGTATCTTGCCGCTGCGCTGATCTACTGGGTTCTGGCGACTGTACTGTCGCACCTGCAGAACCAGTTGGAAGCGCGGGTCAATCGGCACGACCAGGAGTCCTGACCCAATGATTGTCGTGGAAAAACTGACAAAGCAGTTCAAGGGTCAGGTGGTGCTCAACGGCATCGATCTGCAGGTGAAGGAAGGCGAGGTGGTGGCGATTATCGGCCCCAGTGGCTCGGGCAAGACCACCTTTCTGCGTTGCCTGAATTTTCTCGAGGAGCCTAGCAGCGGCCGGATCAAGGTCGGCGACATCGAGATCGATGGCAGCCGCCCCCTGAACCAGCAGCAGAGCCTGGTACGACGCTTGCGCCAGCACGTGGGTTTTGTGTTCCAGAACTTCAACCTATTCCCCCATCGCACCGCCCTGGAAAACGTGATCGAAGGCCCGTTGGTGGTGAAAAAAATCCCGCGTGCCGAAGCCGTTGCCCTGGGTAAAAAGCTGTTGGCCAAGGTCGGCCTGGCAGGCAAGGAAGACGCTTACCCGCGACGCCTCTCCGGCGGTCAGCAACAGCGTGTGGCGATTGCCCGGGCGTTGGCGATGGAACCGGAAGTGATCCTGTTCGATGAACCGACTTCAGCGCTGGACCCGGAACTGGTGGGCGAAGTGTTGGCGACCATCCGCGGTCTGGCCGAAGAGAAACGCACCATGGTGATCGTCACCCACGAAATGGGCTTTGCCCGGGACGTGGCCAACCGCGTGGTGTTTTTCGACAAGGGTGTGATCGTCGAGCAAGGCGAAGCCAAGGCACTGTTTGCCAATCCGAAAGAGGAACGGACCAAGCAGTTTCTCAGCAAGTTTCTTAATAACGCTTAGTGCTGCCCCACTCGAAAACTGTCAACTTCCATGGATGGAAGTGACATTAACTCCGCTTTATAAAAGCCTATAGCAGCTTTCAACGACTTACTTGATTCGCCCTCATCATAAATAACTCCCCGCCGCCCCATGCGGTACATATATATGTCCTGCAACAGATTCATATCGCCTAAAATCTATAAAACCTCTGGCTGTTTACGCTCAAAGGGTTACTGCCTCAGAGGCCTAAAACCCACCAAATATTGGACTTTGTTCGACAGAGCGATGCGGTTTATTAACCACGCCGCGTAGGAGCTTTCTGAATCACGCAAGAACTAACCTTTAACCAACCAACGCTATTGACACCTATTCAAACGCACTCTTATCTAGTCTCCAACAGGCAACAGCCATCCCACTCAATCATTGTTTAAGCGCGCAAATAGTGAATCGTTTTGTTGCTTGGTAATTCACGCCTTTCGATCTTTCAGAAATGGACTTCGCGGCAAAGCTTCAAGGAGAGAAACCCATGACAAGCACTTCAAACAAATCTGAACTTGCAGCCCCGACCCTGGCGCAAAGCCACAAGGCCGGCATCAATATCACCTCTGCCGCTCACCTTATGATCGACGTGGCGCCCTACTCCGGTATGGATGAAGGCGATCTGATCGAGCTGTTCTGGAACAACTGCTATGTGGCCTCCAGTGTCCTGGGCCCCGACCATGGCGGCAAAACCGTGAGCCTGCGGGTGCCGGAAAGCTTCATTGCCAATGGTTCTGCACGCGTCCATTACAAGGTCATGCAGGTCGGACAGGGGCCGACGGTATCACCGGCGGCGCGCGTCCAGATCAAGCTCGATTGCCCGGGTGGCCTGCTTCTTTGCGATGAGGAAAACCAGAGCCTGGCGCCCGTATTCATCCCTGAGACCATTCGCCGTCAGGGGGTCAATCCGAACCAGGTCAAACGCGGTGTTCCGTTGACCATCGAGCCTTACCTGAACATGGCCGCCGACGACGAAATCACCCTGCGTTGGGGCGATGTGCGCATGGACCTGCCAAAGCTCAAGGCTTGCGATGTGGGTCAGCCGATTCAGGTCTGGGTGCCCCCGGCGATCATTCTCGAAGCTGGCGAAGACCTTCGACTGGAAGTGACCTACTGCATCCTCGACCGCGTGGGTAACAACTCGCGGTGGGCACCGGCACGCACACTGAAGATCGGCTGTGCCAATCCCTATCTGAAAGTGCCGCCGAAAGAAGTGCTCATGGCCGCGGAGCCCCGAAAGCGGTGAGCCCCTGTAGCAACACTCCTGTTGTGTCATGAGGGCTTTTTGTGGCGAGGGAGCTTGCTCCCGCTGGGGTGCGAAGCGCCCCTGAAACCGACAAACGCGTTCTTTCAACTTGAACCCCCTTAACGGTTTTTGCGACTGCTGCGCAGCCGAACGGGAGCAAGCTCCCTCGCCACAGGGGCTCCGACCATTCGAGCGATGTCACCTTCTATACATATTCCTAAAAGTTAGTTCATTAATTATTTATACACGCTTAGGGTATATACACCGGACCACCGGACATTCGTGTTTTTCATTCGCCGCAACCCTTGCGGCGCTTTCATGAGATGTGAGGTAGGTATGGTCCGGAACACAATCACCCCAGTGCAAATCGCCAGGGCATTGCGTGCAGCCAAGGAGCGGCACTGATGTCCAGTCTGGCAGATGCAATCGTCCAGAGTGATCTGGACATCGCCCCATTGTTGTTGCCCGCGCAGGTCTTGCGCAACGACGCACAAGCCATCAAGGCTGCCCATGAGCTGGCGCAAGTCGCCCGCCTGCAAGCCGCCAAACGTGACCAGCAGCGCAAGCTGCCGTGGTCGGAAATCGAACAGTTCACCCGCAGCGGCCTGGGCAGCATTGCTATCCCCCGTGAGTACGGTGGCCCGCAGGTTTCGTTCGTCACCTTAGCCTCGGTGTTCGCGATCATTTCCGCGGCCGACCCGGCTTTGGGGCAGATCCCGCAGAACCAGTTCGGGATTCTCAACCTGATACTCGGCAGCGCCACCGAATCGCAGAAAAAACAGCTGTTCAAAAGCGTGCTCGAAGGTTGGCGAATCGGTAACGCAGGGCCGGAGCGCGGAACCAAAAACACCCTGGAGCTCAAGGCACGGATCACCGCCGCCGGCGATGGCTTCGTCATCAACGGCCAGAAGTTCTATTCCACCGGCGCCCTGTTCGCCCACTGGGTGGCCGTCAAGGCGCTGAACGACGACGGCAAGCAAGTGCTGGCCTTCGTTCGTCGTGGTACCCCAGGCCTGCGCATCGTTGATGACTGGTCGGGTTTCGGCCAGCGCACCACCGCCAGCGGCACCCTTTTGCTCAACAACGTGCGGGTCGACGCCGAGCTGGTGGTGGATAACTGGAAGATCAACGACAGCCCGAATACCCAAGGCGCCGTGTCGCAGCTGATTCAAGCAGCCATCGACGCCGGCATCGCCCGGGGCGCCATCGATGACGCCATCGAGTTTGTGCAAAAACGCGCACGACCGTGGATCGACGCCAAGGTCGAACGGGCCAGCGACGACCTCTATGTGATCGCCGACATCGGCAAGCTGAAAATCGAACTGCACGCCGCCGAAGCACTGCTGCACAAGGCCGGGCAAGTTCTCGACCAGGTCAACGCCGCACCGCTTACCGCCGAGTCCGCTGCACGCGCCTCGATTGCCGTGGCTGAAGCCAAAGTGCTGACCACCGAGATCTCGCTGCTGGCCAGCGAAAAGCTCTTCGAACTGGCCGGCAGCCGCGCGACCCTCGCCGAATTCAACCTCGACCGCCACTGGCGCAACGCCCGAGTGCACACGCTGCACGACCCGGTGCGCTGGAAATATCACGCGGTCGGCGCCTATCGCCTTAACGGCACACTCCCCGCTCGCCACTCCTGGATTTAATGACCATGACTCTTTCCCACCACGTCGCGGTCATCACCAGCGATGAGCAAGCCCTGATCGTCGCCAGTGACCTGGCCGATGATTTCAAACGTGACAGCGCCCTGCGCGACCGCGAACGTCGTTTGCCATACCCGGAACTGGAAGTGTTTTCCCGTTCGGGTCTTTGGGGTATCAGCGTGCCAAAAGAATACGGCGGCGCAGAGGTTTCCAACGTCACCCTGGCCAAGGTCATCGCGTTGATCGCCCAGGCCGACGGTTCCCTCGGACAAATTCCCCAGAACCATTTCTACGCCCTCGAGGTGCTGCGCGTGAATGGCACCGACGAGCAGAAAAAACGTCTCTACGCCGAAGTGTTAGCCGGCCAGCGCTTCGGCAATGCACTCGCGGAACTGGGCACAAAAACCGCCCATGATCGCGTCACCCGCCTGACGCGCGATGGCAGCGGCTACCGCATCAACGGCCGCAAGTTCTACGCTACCGGCGCGATTTACGCCCAGCGCATCCCGACGTCAGTGGTGGACGAAAACGGCGTGCAGCAACTGGCGTTCGTCCCGCGCAACAGCAAAGGCCTGACGGTGATCGACGACTGGAGCGGATTCGGCCAACGCACCACCGGCAGCGGTTCGGTGGTGTTCGAGGATGTCTACGTCAATGCCGGGGATGTGATCCCGTTTCAAAGCGCGTTCGAACGCCCGACCACCGTCGGCCCGCTGGCACAGATTCTCCACGCCGCCATCGACACCGGCATCGCCCGCGCCGCCTATGAAGATGCCCTGCATTTCGTGCGGACCAAAACCCGGCCGTGGATCGACGCCACGCATGAAACAGCCACCGAAGACCCGCTGACGATCAAGAGTTTCGGCCACTTGAGCATTCGCCTGCACGCCACCGAAGCCTTGCTGAAACGCTCCGGAGAGTTCCTCGACCAGGCCCAGGCCAACACCAATGCCGAGACCGTCGCCGCCGCATCGATTGCCGTCGCCGAAGCCCGGGCCATCAGCACCGAAATCTCCCTCGCCGCCGGCAGCACGTTGTTTGAACTGGCCGGCAGCCAGGCGACCCTGGTCGAACACGGCCTGGATCGCCACTGGCGCAACGCCCGGGTGCATACGCTGCACGACCCGGTGCGCTGGAAATATCACGCGGTGGGCAATTACTACCTCAACGATGAAAACCCGCCGTTGCGGGGGACCATTTAATGAGTAAAAAGAAGATCCTGCTCAATGCTTTCAACATGAATTGCATCGGGCACATCAACCATGGCCTGTGGACCCATCCACGGGACAATTCCACTCAATACAAAACCATCGAATACTGGACTGAACTGGCTCAATTGCTGGAACGCGGACTGTTCGACGGTTTGTTCATCGCCGACATCGTCGGCGTGTACGACGTCTATCAAAACTCGGTGGACGTGCCGCTCAAAGAGTCGATCCAGTTGCCGGTCAACGACCCGCTGCTGCTGGTTTCGGCTATGGCCGCAGTGACAAAAAACCTTGGCTTCGGCCTCACCGCCAACCTGACTTACGAACCGCCGTATCTGTTCGCCCGACGCCTGTCGACGCTCGATCACCTGAGTCGCGGACGGGTCGGCTGGAACATCGTCACCGGCTATCTGGACAGCGCCGCCAAGGCCATGGGCCTGAGCGAACAGGTGGAACACGACCGCCGCTACGACCAGGCCGATGAATACCTGCAAGTGCTCTACAAACTCTGGGAAGGCAGCTGGGAAAACGGCGCGGTACTCAACGACCGCGAGCAACGGATCTATGCCCAACCCGAGAAAGTGCACAAGGTCGAGCACAAGGGTGAGTTCTATCAGGTCGAGGGTTATCACCTCTGCGAACCGTCGCAGCAACGCACGCCGGTGCTGTTCCAGGCCGGCAGTTCCGATCGTGGTCTGCTGTTCGCCGGTCGGCATGCCGAGTGCGTGTTCATCAGCGGCCAGAACAAACCGGCGACACGGGTTCAAGTGGACAAGGTTCGCGCCAGCGCCGTCGAGGCCGGGCGCAATCCTTGGGACATCAAGGTGTTCATGGGCCTGAACGTGATCGTCGGCGCCACCGAAGCGCTGGCCTGGGCCAAGCATGCCGAGTACCTGAGCTACGCCAGCGCCGAGGCGGGCGTGGCGCACTTTTCGGCGTCCACCGGGATCGATTTTTCCGAGTACGAACTCGACGAACCGATCCAGTACGTGAAGAGCAACGCCATCCAGTCCGCCACCAAGAACCTGCAAAACAACGACTGGACCCGCCGCAAACTGCTGGAACAACACGCCCTCGGTGGCCGCTACATCACCGTGGTCGGCTCGCCCGAGCAAGTGGCCGATGAGCTGGAATCGTGGATCGCGGAAACAGGGCTGGATGGTTTCAACCTGACGCGGATTGTCACGCCGGAAAGCTATGTGGATTTCATTGAGCTGGTGATTCCGGAGTTGCAACGCAGGGGGTCGTACAAGACCGCTTATGACGACGGCAGCCTGCGAGAAAAACTGTTTCACGGCGAGGCGCATTTGCCCGAGCAACACACCGGATCGGCTTTTCGCCGCTAAAAGCATCGCGGGCAAGCCCGCTCCCACAGGGATTGTGTGAACACCCGAGAACACTGTGGGAGCGGCTTGCCCGCGATGAGGTCCGAACAGACACCAAAATTTCAATGCACTGACTGGAAAACTCATCATGACCAAAAAACTGTTCAACCACCCAGTCAAAGCACTGGCACTGGCACTGGCACTGGCCCTGGCCCTCGGCCTCTTCAGCTCCATCACCTTCGCCGCCGACGCACCACTGAAAGTCGGCACCACCGCCGCCTTCGCCATTCCCCTGGAAGCAGCCGTAGAAGAAGCCAACAAACAAGGCCTGAAAGTTGAACTGGTGGAGTTCAGCGACTGGATCGCCCCCAACGTCAGCCTCGCCTCAGGCGATATCGACGTGAACTATTTCCAGCACATCCCCTTCCTGGAAAACGCCAAGGCCGCCGCCGGGTTTGACCTGGTGCCGTTCGCCCCAGGCATCATCAATAACGTCGGCCTCTACTCGAAAAAATACAAAAGCTTCGACGCGTTGCCCGAAGGCGCCAGCGTGGCCATCGCCAACGACCCGATCAACAGCGGTCGTGGCCTGCAACTGCTGGCCAAGGCCGGGCTGATCACCCTCAAACCGGGCGTCGGCTACAAGGCCACCGAAGAAGACATCATCGCCAACCCGAAGAAAATCAAAATCCTTCAAGTCGAAGCCGTGCAACTGGTGCGCGCCTACGACGATGCGGATCTGGTCCAGGGTTACCCGGCCTATATCCGTCTGTCGAAGACCTTCGATGCCAGCTCTGCCCTGCTGTTCGATGGCCTCGATCACAAGGAATACGTGATCCAGTTTGTGATCCAGCCGAAAAGCAAAACCGACCCGCGCCTGCTCAAATTCGTCGACATCTACCAGCATTCGCCGGCCGTTCGTGCGGCGCTGGATAAGGCCCACGGCAAACTCTATCAAGCCGGCTGGGAAAGCTGAGTATGACGGCCGCTATCCAACGGCGACTGGAACTTCCGGAGCCACATAACGCCACACAAACCGAACTGCACCCAGACCTCAATCGCGCCCACCTGCGTTTCATCGGCCTGGGCAAAACCTACAACGGCCAGCAAGGTCCGGTGGCGGCCTTGCACGGCATCGACCTGGCGATCCAGCACGGCGAAGTGTTCGGCATCATCGGCCGCAGCGGCGCCGGCAAGTCGTCGCTGATCCGCACTATCAACCGCCTCGAACAACCGAGCAGCGGGCGGGTGCTGATCGATCAGGTCGACATCGGCGAGTTCGGTGAAGACCGCCTGGTGGCGCTGCGACGGAGGATCGGCATGATCTTCCAGCACTTCAATCTGATGTCGGCCAAGACGGTTTGGCAGAACGTCGAATTGCCGCTGAAAGTCGCGGGTATCCCGAAGCAAAAGCGTGAACAGAAGGTCCGTGAACTGCTGGAACTGGTCGGCCTGCAAGGCAAGCAAAAGGCATATCCGGCGCAGCTTTCCGGCGGGCAGAAACAACGCGTCGGCATCGCCCGCGCCCTGGTGCATGACCCGGAAATTCTGCTGTGCGACGAGGCGACCTCGGCCCTTGATCCGGAGACCACGCAATCGATCCTCGGCCTGTTGCGCGAGATCAATCAACGGCTGGATTTGACCATCGTGCTGATCACTCACGAGATGGCGGTGATCCGCGATATCTGTGATCGGGTGGTGGTGTTGGAGCACGGGCGAATCGTCGAGCAAGGGCCGGTCTGGGAAGTCTTTGGCAACCCGCAACATGAGGTCAGCAAGACCTTGCTCGCACCGCTGCAACACGGTCTGCCGCAAGAGCTGCAAAGCCGCTTGCGTCCACAACCGCAGTCTTCGGATGCCGCTGTGGTGCTGCGTTTGCAATTCACCGGCAGCGCGAGCGACGAGCCAGACCTGGCGGCGCTGTTCAGCGCCCTCGGTGGCCGCGTGCGCTTGCTGCAAGGGGGCGTGGAACGGATTCAGGGGCATGCGCTCGGGCAATTGCTGCTGGCTGTGACCGGTTCGTCCCTCGGCACCGAGGAATTGCGTCAGCGCGCCGGCCACTGGGCGCAACAGGTGGAGGTGCTGGGTTATGTGGTTTGATCGGTTGCTTCAGGGTTTTATCGACACCTTTTTGATGGTGGGTGTGTCGTCGCTGATTGCGTTGTTGGCGGGCATTCCGCTGGCGGTGATTCTGGTCACCAGCACCAAGGGCGGGATCTACGAAGCACCGGCGCTGAACCGCGCATTGGGCGCGTTCGTGAATCTGTTTCGCTCGATTCCGTTTTTGATTTTGATGGTGGCGTTGATTCCGTTCACGCGGCTGATCGTTGGCACTACTTATGGTGTTTGGGCTGCCGTGGTGCCGCTGACCATTGCGGCCACGCCGTTCTTCGCACGCATTGCCGAGGTCAGTTTGCGCGAGGTCGACCATGGGTTGATCGAAGCGGCGCAGGCGATGGGCTGCCGACGCTGGCATATCGTCTGGCATGTGCTGCTGCCCGAAGCGCTGCCGGGGATTGTCGGTGGCTTCACCATTACCTTGGTGACCATGATCAACTCCTCGGCCATGGCCGGGGCGATTGGCGCTGGTGGGTTGGGCGACATTGCTTATCGGTATGGGTATCAGCGCTTTGACAGCCAGATCATGTTGACGGTGATTGTGTTGCTGGTGGTGTTGGTGGCGGTGATTCAGTTGGGTGGGGATCGGTTGGCTCGGGGCCTCAACAAGCGCTAAGCATGGTGGAGGTCGCAGGCTTTTGTGGCGAGGGAGCTTGCTCCCGCTCGATTGCGCAGCAATCGCAAAACCTGCCCCCCCGGTTTATCTGACCCACCTCATGGAATGGCTTTGGGGCTGCTTCGCAGCCCAGCGGGAGCAAGCTCCCTCGCCACAAAAGCACCGCTGCCACAGTTAATGACCCACTCCAGAAGGGAATTTTTCGCACAGGTAAATCAGAGTGCCAGCAGGCCAGATCCCTTTGACGTGAGCTTCGAAGATGCCCAGCTCTATGTGGCGGATCTGTTGCGCTGCGCCTCGGTCACGGCGTATCAGTGTGGTGATCAACTCAAGGGCGCCGATCGGGCATTGGTGTTTTCTGTCTGGCATTTTGGTGGCTGTACGCTGGGCACCCTCGGGCGCACCGGTTTTCCTATTGACCGGCCTACTAACCTGCGTACAGCCGCCACCCAACAACCCGCGAATGGCTGCGCAGCAGCCCCCGGCTTCATGGCGTATATTCGACACATCCCCATTGCCTGCGCAGCCAACCATGAAACAGACTCCCGCCGATCTGGAGCAGATCACCTCCACCACGTTGGGCCATTACAACGCGGTGGCTGAAGACTTCCGTGAAGGTACTCGCGATCACGATGTCAGCCAGAACATCGATGCCCTGCTGCGACATATTCAGGGTGAGGCGCCGTTCACCCTTCTCGACTTTGGCTGCGGCCCTGGCCGTGACCTGAAAACCTTCACGCGCCTAGGCCACATCGCAGTCGGCCTCGACGGTTCGGAAAAGCTTGCGCAGATGGCGCGCGAAGACAGTGGTTGCGAAGTCTGGCAGCAGGATTTTCTGAAACTCGATTTGCCGGCCGAGCGGTTTGACGGGATTTTTGCCAATGCGGTGCTGTTCCACATCCCGAGTCAGGAGTTACCGCGAGTATTGAAGCAACTGCGCGAGGCGTTGAAGCCGGGTGGGGTGTTGTTCAGTTCCAATCCGCGAGGGGAGAATCAGGAAGGCTGGAACGGGCCGCGTTATGGCGCGTATTACGATCTTCAGGCGTGGCAGGAGTTGCTGACTGAGGCGGGTTTTGTGGAGCTGGAGCATTACTACCGGCCGGCGGGGCTGCCCCGGGAGCAGCAGCCTTGGTTGGCGAGTGTTTGGCGTAAGCCGGTGTAGTCTGACAGGACGCCATCGCGGGCAAGCCCACTCCCACAGGAACCGAGTTGTCCAGGCGAACGCGATCCAATGTGGGAGCGAGCCTGCTCGCGATGACGCAAGCGTTCGCCCTTACTCTCCCACAGGGACCGAGTTTGCCCGAACGACTCGATCACTGTGGGAGCGGGCTCGCCCGCGATGAGCGCGCAGCGCTCGCCTTACTGCACCTCTTTCTTCGGCTCACGAACCTTGTACCAAGCCACGTACAGCGCCGGCAAAAACAGCAGCGTCAGCAACGTCGCGATGATGATCCCGCCAATCATCGCGTAGGCCATCGGCCCCCAGAACACTTCCCGGGCAATCGGGATCATCCCCAGGCTCGCTGCCGCCGCCGTCAACAAAATCGGTCGGCGCCGATGTTCCGTGGCCTGCACCACCGCGTCCCACGGCGTATAACCACTCTTCTCGAAAGAGTCGATCTGGGTCACCAGAATCACCGAGTTGCGGATGATGATGCCAATCAGCGCCAGAATCCCGAGGATCGCCACGAAGCCCATCGGCGTGCCGGTCGGGATCAGCGCCAGCACCACACCGATCAGCCCGAGCGGCGCGACGCTGGCCACCAGGAACAGCTTCTGCACGCTGTGCAACTGGATCATCAGGAAGGTCGCCATCAAAAACAGCATCAACGGCACGACTTTGGCAATCGGCCCCTGGGCCTTGCCGCTTTCCTCCACCGTACCGCCAGTGGCGACTTTGTAGCCGACCGGCAAACTGGCGGCGAATTTGTCGATGTCCGGTTGCAGCTGTTGCACCAGATCGGTCGGCTGAATCTCGTCGCGCACGGCAGCCTTGATGGTGATGGTCGGTTTACGATCGCGACGCCACACCAGCGGCTGTTCGAGTTCATAACGCACCGTGGCAAATGCCAACAGCGGAATCGAGGTGCCGCCGGGGGTGACGATCTGCAGGTTTTGCAGCGTTTCCGGGCTGCCGCGCTCGGCATCTTCGGCGCGACCGACCACATTGATCAGGTAGATATCGTCATCGACCTGCGTCACCGGCGAGCCGACAACGATGCTGTTCATCAGGTTCGCCACGTCTTCCGACGACAGCCCCAGTTGCCGCGCCTTGTCCTGGGCGATGTCGATGCGCAGCACTTTGCCCGGCTCGTTCCAGTCGTAAATGATCTCGCCGATGTGCGAGTTCTTATCCAGTTCGGTGGCCAAAGCAATAGCGTGTTTGCGCACCTGATCGATGTCTTTGCCGCTGACCCGGTACTGAATCGGCCGCCCCACCGGCGGGCCCATTTCCAGGGCCTGGACGTAACTGCCGACACCGACGAACTCTTCACGCAGGCGCTTTTGCAGACGTGCCGTCAGGGCCGTGCGTGACTCCAGGCCTTTGCTGACGATCACCAGTTGCGCGTAGTACGGGTTCTGCAATTGCTGGTCGAGGGGCAGGTAGAAACGGATCGCCCCTTCACCGATGTAGGTGCTCCAGCGCACGATGTCCGGGTCGCCCTTGAGCGTCGCTTCGAGCTTATCCACGACCATGCGGGTTTCGGCGATCGAAGCGTTTTGCGGCAGGTTCAGGTCGACGAGAATTTCCGGGCGGTCCGAGGACGGGAAGAACTGGCTCTGCACGAACTGCATGGAAAACACCGAGAGCACAAACAGCGCCACGGTGATGCCGATGGCCCACCAGCGATTGCGCATCGCCCAGAGCAACCCGCCATTGAACGCCCGACCGATGCGCCCTGGCTCTTCGTCGTGAGGTTTCACATTGGCGCTCAGGATATGCACACCGAGCACCGGGGCGAACAGTACGGCGACGATCCACGACACCAGCATGGCCACCGCGATCACCGCGAACAGCGTGAAGGTGTACTCACCGGCGGAGCTTGCGTTCAAGCCGATCGGCACGAAACCGGCCACGGTGACTAGCGTGCCGGTGAGCATCGGGAACGCCGTCGAGGTGTAGGCGAAGGTCGCCGCTTGCTCTTTGGTTTCGCCCATTTCCAGGCGCGTAACCATCATCTCCACCGTGATCATCGCGTCGTCCACCAGCAGGCCGAGGGCGATGATCAGCGCACCGAGGGAAATCCGCTGCATGGTGATGCCGCTGTATTCCATGAAGAGGAAGACCATCGCCAGCACCAACGGAATCGAACACGCCACCACCAGCCCGGCGCGCACGCCGAGACTGATGAAGCTGACGATCAGCACAATCACCACCGCCTCAAACAACGCACTGGTGAAGCCGCCGACCGCTTCTTCCACCACTTCAGCCTGGTCGGAAACGTTGTGCACGCCAACACCCACCGGCAGGTCGGCCGTCAGCTCGTCCATGCGCAGGTGCAGTGCCTTGCCGAAGTCCTGAATGTTGCCGCCCTTCTTCATGGCGATCGCCAGGCCAATGGCCGGCTGGCCGTTGAAGCGAAACTCCGGGGTGGCCGGGTCGACGTAGCCACGGCTGATGTTGGCGATGTCGGCCAGGCGGTAGAAGCGATCGTTAAGCTTCAGGTTGACGTTGGCCAGGTCTTTCTCAGAGACGAATTGCCCTGAGGTGCGCACCGAAATCCGCTCCGGACCGGCCTCGATCACCCCGGCTGGGGTCACGGCGTTCTGCGATTGCAGGCTCTGCACCACCTGGCGTCGATCGATGCCGAGGGCGGCAAGTTTGCGGGGGGAGAAGTTCAGGTAAAAGACTTCATCCTGCTCGCCGATCATCTCGACCTTGCCCAAGCCCGGGACTTCACGGATTTCGGCACGCACCTGTTCCACGTAATCGCGCAACTGGCGCATCGACAGGCCGTCGGAGGTAAAGGCATACACCGAACCGAACACGTCGCCGAACTCATCGTTGAAACCCGGCCCTTGCAAGCCCTGCGGGAAGTCGCCGCGAATGTCGTTGATCTTCTTGCGCACCTGGTACCAGATTTGCGGAATGTCCTTGCCGCTGGTGGTATCGAGCAGGTTAACGAAAACCGTTGATTCGCCGGGGCGGGTGTAGCTTTTCACGTAATCGAGCGAGTCGAGTTCTTCGAGTTTTTTCTCGATCCGGTCAGTGACCTGCTTGAGGGTTTCCTCCTGGGTCGCGCCGGGCCAGCGGGTCTGGATCACCATGGTTTTGATGGTGAACGACGGGTCTTCTTCGCGCCCCAGGTTCAGGTACGAGAACACGCCCATCAGCAGCGCGACGAACATCAAATACCAGACAAACGACTGATGCTTGAGGGCCCATTCGGATAAGTTGAAACTCCCTTTCATTGCGGGCTGCCCTCATCGATTTTCACTTTCTGCCCCGGTTTGAGGCTGTTCACACCAGCACTGACCACCCGCTCGCCGGACTTCACGCCGTTAGCCAGGACCACCGTGGCATCGGTCCGGCTTATCAGGCTGACCTCCCGTGGCGCAACGGTTTGCGTCTGCGGATCAACGACCCAGATCCGCAACTTTCCATCGACTTCCTGCAGCGCGCTCACCGGCAGTTCGAGGCGTGGCTTGATCGCGGAGCTCAGGGTCACGCTGATCGCCGTGCCGAGGCGAAAGCCTGGCGGTGTATCGGTCAGGCTCAGGCGGGTGCGACGGGTACGGGTCGCACTTTGGGCCTGGGGCTCGATTTCACGCACGACGGCGGTGCTGGTGATACTCGGGTCCAGTTGCGAGGCGACCTGAAACACCACATCGGCAGGCAATTGATCGACCAGGGTGTCGGGCAAATCGATCACCGCTTCCTTGATGTCCGGCTGCGCCAGGGTCACCACTTGCTGGCCGGCCGTCACCACCTGCCCGGCTTCAGCGTTCCACGCGGTGACGATGGCTTTGTGATCGGTGCGCAGCTCGACGTAGTTGAGTTGATCTTTCGCCTGATCGACTGCGGCCCTGGCTTGATCGAGGGAGGCCTGGGTGGTTTTAAGATCGGTCTGGGCGATGTCCAGTTGCGCCTGGGCGCCGACTCCGCGATTGAACAACTCCTGCTGACGCCGGGCGTTGGCCTGAGCGTTGATGAGCTGCGCCTGCACCCGTGCCAGATCACCTTGAGCGGAGCGCAACTGGTTCTGTTGATCGGTGGGATCAAGGGTGGCAAGCAAGGCGCCCTTCTGCACTTCGGCACCGACATCGACGTTACGGCTGGCGATACGCCCCGGCACCCGGAAACCGACGTTGCTTTCGTAACGGGCCTGAATGCTGCCGGCAAACCGGCCGAGGTCTTCTTGATTGAGCGCTTTCACCTCCACGGACAACACCGGCCGAACCGGTTCTGGCGGCGCTTCCTCATTGGAGCAGGCGACCAGTAGTGCAGCGGCGGACAACAGCAACAGGCGCTTCATGGCTGGGCTCCTGTCGTTGGCGTCTTATAGGTGTTTTCGACGATCTCCACCTTCACGCCCGGATGCAGTAATTGGCCGCCTGCGGTGACGACTTTTTCGCCACCGCTGAGGCCGGCGCTGACAATGACTTTGCCGGTCAGATAACGGCCGACCGTGACCGTATGCAACTGCGCCTTGCCCTCGGCGTCCACCAGCCAAACGGCCGGGTCACTGAGGTTTTTGGTCAGGGCCGACCAAGGCAGTTCTACCGCGGTTTTGCCGACTGGCTTGGCGGTGGCGCTCACTACCGAGCCGAGCTGCATGCCCTCGGGAAGACTGTCCAGGGTGACTTTGACTTGTACCGTGCCGGTCTGCGCGGACACTGCCGGCGTGACTTCCCGAACGGTGCCCGTGGTCTTGATCTTCGGATTCTCGAGCAGACTGACCACAATCGATCTATCCGACGGCGGCTCGGCCAGCAGCGATTCGTAAACGTTGAACACCGCGTCACGTTCACCATCCCGGGCCAGGCTGAAAATCGGCACCGTGGCTTGCACCACTTGGCCAACTTCGGCCTGGCGCGCGGTAATCACGCCTGGCGCATCGGCAATCAACGCGGTGTAGCTCAGTTGATCACGGGCGTTGGCCAACTGCGCCTGAGCAGCGGTCAGCGCGCTCTGGCTGCTGCGCAAGGCGGCTTGGGCGGAGTCGTATTCGCTCTGGCTGGTGTAGCCCTTGGGCAGGAGTTTTTGTTGGCGAACGAAGGCGGCGGCGGTTTGTTTGACCCTGGCCTGTTCGGCAACGACCTGGGCCTGGGCCGAGTCGACATTGGTTTGCAGGTCTTTCGGGTCGAGTCTGGCCAGCACTTGTTTGGCCGAAACCCGGTCACCGACATCGACCATACGCTGGATGATCTTGCCGCCCACGCGGAACGACAATTCGGTTTGAACTCGCGCCTGGACGTCGCCGGTGAGGGTCACCGCGGCGGCGTAATCCGATGGCTTGACCTCTTGCACGAAGACTCGCGGGCGGTCCTTCTCGACGGGCTTTTTATCGCCACAGGCGGTCAGCAAGGCGATTAGGCTCAGGCCAACCATTAATTTCAATCCGGGACCCGCCATGCAGACTCCTTTGCGTTGTACCAACGTGCCAGTGACGATACGACTGTGAGCTTAGAACAGGGTTCCACGTCTGCACGAGCGATCCTTATACTCCATTGATCGTTCCCATGCTCTGCGTGGGAACGCCGCCATGGACGCTCTGCGTCCACTGTGACGCGGAGCGTCACGGGATGCATTCCCACGCGGAGCGTGGGAACGATCAATGAGGAACTCATGCTCAAAACCCTCGCGGTGGCCAATTACCGCTCGATCAATAAATTGGTGATTCCGCTTGGCCGGCTGAACCTGATCACCGGCCCCAACGGCAGCGGTAAATCAAACCTCTACCGCGCCTTGCGCCTGCTGGCGGAAACCGCTCAGGGTGGCGTGGTCAATGCGTTGGCACGCGAAGGTGGGCTGGACTCGACGTTCTGGGCCGGCCCCGAAAACATCACCCGACGCATGCGCAACGGCGAAGTCCCGATCGAGGCGACCGTACGACACGGCGCCAAACGCTTGCGCCTGGGGTTTGCCGGCGAAGATTTCAGCTACTCGATCGCGCTAGGCCTGCCAGAGCCAAGTCGTTCCGCGTTTTCTCTGGACCCGGAAATCAAAAAGGAATGCATCTGGTCCGGGCCGTTCTATCGCCCGGCCAGCCTGCTGGTGGATCGCGACGGCCCGATGATTCGCGCTCGGGTCGGTCGCGGCTGGGAAGTGCTGGCGCAGCACACGCCGAACTTCGACAGCCTGTTCGATCAGGTCGGCAGTTTTCGCACCTCGCCGGAAGTCATGCAGTTGCGTGAGTTCATCCGCCGCTGGCGCTTCTACGATCACTTTCGCAGTGACGCCGACGCGCCAGTGCGCCAACCGCAACTGGGCACCCGCACGCCGGTGCTGCACCACGACGGTCGCGACCTGGCGGCAGCCTTGCAGACCATCATCGAAATCGGCGATCCCGAGGCATTGCAGGCGGCTATCAGCGATGCCTTTCCCGGCGCGCGGCTGAGCATCGAACCGTTGCAGGGCGGACGGTTTGCGATCGAGTTTTATCAGGAAGGATTGTTGCGGCCGTTATCCGCCGCCGAGTTGTCGGACGGGACGTTGCGTTATCTGCTGCTGGTCGCGGCATTGCTGACCCCTCGCCCACCGACGTTGATGGTGTTGAACGAGCCGGAAACCAGTCTGCATCCGGACCTGCTGCCGGCGTTGGCGCGGTTGATCATTCGGGCGTCCGAGCAGTGTCAGGTGTGGGTGGTGTCTCATGCGCGGCGCTTGATCTCGGCGTTGCAGCAAGACCCGGAATGCAATTGCATTGTGCTGGAGAAGAACTTCGGCCAGACCGGGATGGTCGGGCAGCGGATACTGGATGAGCCGGCGTGGTACTGGCCGGATTAGACGGTGCCTGATAAACCTCCATCGCGGGCAAGCCCGCTCCCACAGGGTTCAGTGTGGACGCAGATTTTGTGTCTACTGAAGATCATTGTGGGAGCGGGCTTGCCCGCGATGACGGCCGAGAGATCGCCGCAAAGGTTAGAGACTCACCCCTGCCACTTCCCACCCTCGACAATCACGCTCTCCGGCTTGGTGTCATCGCTCAGCTCTTTACGCACATATTGGTCATACAGCTTGAGCAGGTACTTCTCCTCACCCAACTTCGCCAACTCCACATTCACCCAGTCGCGCAGTTCGATATTGCCCTTCTTCACTGCCGGCGCAATTGGCGCTTCAGCACCCAGTTTGTCCTCCAGCACGCGGTAACCCGGGTTCTGCTTGGCCCAACTGAACAACACCAGATTGTCCTGCGCATAAGCGTCGCCACGACCATTGGCCAGGGCTTGCAAAGACTCGGAGTTTTTCTCGAACTTGAGCAGTTTCCAGTCCGGATGATTCTTGGTCAGCCAGATATCCGCCGTGGTGCCCGTGGTCACGATAGTCGTGCGGGTCGCAAGGTCATCGAGGCTCTTCACTGAACTCGCCAGCGGCACCAGTGCCTGCACCGCAACCTTGAGATTCGGATTGGTGAAGTCCACGGCTTCCTTGCGCTCCGGAGTGACGGTCATGTTGGCCAGGATCAGGTCGACCTTGTCGCTTTGCAGGAACGGAATCCGGCTCGCCGGCTCCACCGCCACGAACTCGACCTTGTTCTCATCGCCCAACAGATCCTTGGCGAATTGGCGACCGATGTCGGTATCGAACCCCACGTAGCGCCCGGCCTCATCGACAAAACCGAACGGCGGTTTGTCGGTGAAGACGCCGACGATCAGCTTGTCCCGGGCTTTGATTTTTTCCAGATACCCGACCGGTGCGGTGCTGACGCTGGCGACTTTCGGCTTCGTCGGTTCTTCGGTTTTGTTGCAGCCGGCCAGCAGCGCCAGGCCGAACAGCGGGAGTAACAGCAGAGAAGACTTGGCAGTTTTCATGGCAGTTCCAGTTCCTTTGTTTGAGTCGTTTTGGGTAGTGCGGCGACGTAGGAGAACTTCTCCAGGAACTGCTGCGCTCGTGCGGTTTGCGGGTTCGTAAAGAAAATCTCGGGTGGGTTTTGCTCAAGGATGCGCCCGGCATCCATGAACACAATGCGATCGGCCACGGCGCGGGCGAAGGCCATTTCGTGGGTGACGATCAGCAGCGTCATGCCTTCGCGGGCCAGGCCCTGAATCACCTCGAGCACTTCCTTGACCATTTCCGGATCGAGGGCGGCGGTGACTTCGTCGAAGAGCATGACCTTGGGGTTCATGCACAGCGAACGGACGATGGCGATGCGTTGCTGCTGGCCGCCGGAGAGCTGACGCGGGAAGGCGTCGCGCTTGTCCAAAAGCCCCACACGCTCCAGCAAAGCCTCCGCCTGAGCGCGGGCCTCACGGCGTTCGCGTTTTTGCACCTTGAGCGGGCCGAGCAACAGGTTGTCGAGCACGCTCATGTGCGGGAACAGGTGGTAGCTCTGGAACACCATGCCGATCTGCTGACGCACTTCGCGCCAGTCGGTGCCCTTGTCCAGCAACTCGCGCCCGGCAAAATTCAAGCTGCCGCTGTGAGCGATTTCCAGGCCGTTGAGGCAACGCAGCAAAGTGCTTTTGCCACAGCCGCTGGGGCCGAGGATGACGATCACTTCGCCAGGCTTTACCTTCAGATCAATGCCGTCGAGCACCTGCTGTTCGCCGAAAAACTTGTTGAAACCCTTGAACTCGATCAATGCATTCATGCTTGCGTCCAGCGCCGCTCCAGCACACGCGAGGCGGCTGACAGCGGGTAGCAGATGAAAAAGAAAAACAGGAACAGCGCGCCGTAGATCAGCACTGATTCGTAGGTGCGCTCGATGATCTGTTGGCCGACTTTGATCACGTCCACCACGCCGATCAACACCGCCAGGGAACTGGTCTTGATGATGCGCGTGTAGACGTTGATGGTCGGCGGCGTCATGCGTTTCAGCGCTTGGGGCAACAGCACGTAGCCGTAGAGTTGCGGACCGTCCAAACCGATCGACAACCCCGCTTCACGCTGCCCGCGCGGCAACGAATGCAACGCACCGCGTACCACTTCACCGACTTCGCTGGCGCCCCACAGCGACAACACCAGCACCGCGCACCAGAAGCTCGGAATGCTCAGCCCGAGAAAAATCGGCAGGCCGAAGAACAGCAAATACAGCCAGACCAGCACCGGGATCGCCCGGAACAGTTCCAGATAAATCCGCAAGATTGAGTTGAGCCATTTTGAATTCAACATGCACAACACGCCGTAGAGCACGCCGCCGACGGTGCTGAAGGCGATGCTCAGAAAAGAGATCGACAGGGTTTGCGCAGCGCCCTTGCCCAGTTGCGGCAACGACACCATGAGCAACTCAAGACCCGAACTGGCCATGCTGGAGCCTCCTTTCCAGACGGCTGAGCAGCAGCGACAGCGGCAAAAACAGCAGCACGCAGATCAGCGTCAGCACGGCGAGCATTTCGTAGGTTTTGTAATAGAGCGCGATGTAGCTCTTGGTGGTGTAGAGAATCTCCGGCACCGCCACCGCCGAGACCACGGTGGTTTCCTTGAGCAGGAAAATGAAATTGGCAAACAGCGACGGCAAACTGAGGATGCCGGCTTGCGGCAGGATCACGTAGCGCAGCAATTGCCCGTGGGACAGACCAATGGAGCGGCCGGACTCAAGTTGCGCCTGGGGCACCGCATCCACGCCGGCGCGCAGCACTTCAGTGAGGTAGGCACCGCCAAGGAAAGTCATGGTGATGATCGCCGCTGCGAAGCCCGAGACCTTGATACCCAGGGCCGGCAAGGCGAAGTAGACGAAGAACAACTGAATCAGCAGTGGCGTGTTGCGTGCCAGCTCCACGTACAGCCCGACCAGGCGTTGAAGGTAGGGGGGGCGAAACACCAGAATCGTCGCGTTGATCAGCGCCACCAGCAACGAAGTGCCGATGGCGATAAAGCCGACCTGCAGCGTCACGCCCACGGCGTTGAGAAACGCCGGCAGGGTGCTGAGGATAAAAGCGTAGTCGAAAGTCATTGAACATCCTGTACGCCGCTCGGTAAGCGACGATGGCGCAGTCCATGGGCAGTGGATAACCACCCGGCAGGAACCGACTTTAAAGGTATAAAAAGAACAATTTAAATACCGTTAAAGCATATTGATATCACGCAAAAAACTATCCTGCGGTTTTGCGGAGGCAGTGGAGGACGACTATTTTTCTTTGCGCTGTAGGAAGGATCTTTTTTTCAAAATACCCCTCCAAGGACGTACAGCTTTTGGCCAGACTCCCGGCCGAACCATCACAAGGAAGAGAAAAATGGCTGACGTAAACGTGCCACAGCGGCTGGATCCGCAGGACATCGTGAAATTGCTGGTGGCGTTGCGCAAGGCGTTGAAGGCCAGCGTGGCCTGAACGATCTTGAGGTGAGCAGGTTCCTCGGTGGCGAGGGAGCTTGCTCCCGCTGGAGGCCGAAGGACTCCCAAAGCGTTGGCTGGGTTTCTGATCGTTCCCACGCTCTGCGTGGGAATGCTGCCCGGGACGCTCTGCGTCCCATCCAAAAGCCGAACGCGGAGCGTCCGTTGAGACATTCCCACGCAGAGCGTGGGAACGATCACGCCGACGCTGTATTAGCCGTCGGCGTTGAAATCTGGAAGGAGTTCGAGACTGCGATCGATCAGAACGCCGGCAGTACCGCGCCGCTGTATTTCTTGGCGATGAATGCTTTCACTTCAGGACTGGTCAAAGCCTTGGCCAGTTTCTGGATGGCAACGCTGTCCTTGTTGTCCGGACGAGCCACCAGGAAGTTCACGTAAGGCGAATCGGCACCTTCAATCACTAGCGCATCTTTAGCCGGGTTCAGGCCCGCATCCAGCGCGTAGTTGGTGTTGATCATGTCCAGATCGACCTGATCCAGAACACGCGGCAGCATGGCCGATTCCAGCTCCTTGAATTTGAAGTTGTGCGGGTTCTTGGCGATGTCTTTCGGTGTGGCCACGGCGTTTTTCGGGTCTTTCAACTCGATCAAGCCTGCCTTTTGCAGCAGGATCAGGGCACGGCCGCTGTTGCTGCCTTCGTTCGGGATGGCGATGGTTGCGCCGTTTGGCAGGTCAGCCAGTTTTTTGTACTTCTTCGAGTAGCCGCCGAAAGGTTCGACATGCACGCCGATCACGGTCACCAGATTAGTGCCTTTGCCTTCGTTGAAGTTTTTCAGGTACGGCAGGGTCTGGAAGTAGTTGGCGTCCAGACGCTTCTGGTCGACCTGCACGTTCGGCTGAACGTAGTCGGTGAAGACTTTGATCTCCAGGTCCACGCCTTCTTTGGCCAGGGTTGGCTTGATCAGTTCAAGAATTTCAGCATGTGGAATCGGCGTCGCCGCAACCACCAGTTTCTCGCCAGCCTGGGCCAGGCCCGCAGTCAGGGCAGCCGCCAATGCGGTGAACAACAGAACCTTTTTCATGCAGTGTCCTTATCGAAAAATCACGGTCGTCATCGACGACGGGCTTGTTTAGTACGAGTGCCAGTGAAGTGCCATCGGTGGCGTGACGCGGACAATACCGGGATTTTTTATTCCCGAACAATATCTTTTATTCACTTTCATATTCCATTTTGTTCATGCAACCGCCGCTCCCACGTAGATTGCGCTTCGCGCCTACAAGAGCCCGGTGTCTTTGAGCAGTTGTTTCAAGGTCTCTTTTTCGGTGGAGGAACCGTTGGCGAGGATTTTTTTGAGTTGCTGCTCGATCTGCACCAACGACACAGGCACCTCGGGCAGATTCAGATGCTCCGGCAAAATCTCATCGCCGGTACTCACCAACAGCGCAAAGTGAATGACGTTCTCCAGCTCCCGGGTATTGCCCGGCCAACTGTGCTGCTCCAGCAGATGCTGCGCGGCTTCGCTGATCAATGGCACCGGCAGGTCGAGGCGTTGGCTGTAGATGCCGAGGAAGTATTCGGCCAGCGACAGAATATCGCCCACCCGTTCACGCAAGGCCGGCAGTTCGAGTTGGCCTTCGCTGAGGTAGTGATAAAGCCGTTCATGGAATTTCCCGGCAGCCACCGCCTGAGCCAGATCAATGCTGGTGGCGGCCACCAGACGTACGTCCACCGGGCTTGGCTGCTGAGCGCCGACGCGAGTGACTTCGTGGTTCTCCAGGGCGGCGAGCAACTTGATCTGGATTGGCAACGGCAAGTCCCCGATCTCGTCCAGATAGAGCGTGCCGCCATTGGCCGAACCAAACCAGCCAGCGCGACTGCTGGCCGAACCGCTGTAGCTGCCGGCGGCGTAGCCGAACAGTTCAGCGTCGGCATAGGTCGGGCTGATCGCCCCGCAATTGACTGATACAAACAACCCGCTGCGGTTACTGGCGCGATGGATGTGTCGCGCCAGCAGTTCTTTACCACTGCCGGTTTCACCGCGGATCAACACCGAGATCGAACGTGGCGCCAGTTGTTCCAGCTCCTGGCGCAACTGCCGGGAACGCGGATCGACGAACACCAACGCCTTGGCGCGAATGCTCAGCGGGCTTTTTTCCGCGTCAGGAAAGGTCAGCAGCGGCTGACCGAAGGTTTCATGCAAACTCATGGCAGACTCCCGCCCAAAACCGCCGGGAGACGGGGGCGTTCTAAATCAAGGAAAAAGGTTCAAGCGCGGCGCAGGGCGTGTTGCTCCATGCGGTTTTGCAGACGATAGAGGTATGCAAAACCCTGTTCCCAGCGCTGGTGACCGGACTTCACGTTAATGTGCCCGGCACCCGATAAAATCCCCGCCTCGGCGCCCCAGTTGCGCGCCAGTTCAAGCGCACGTGGCGCGCTCACGGCGGCGTCGTTGTCAGAGCTGACGACCTGGCTGGGGAACGGCAGCAAATGGGTCGGAATCGGCGCGAAATTGCGCAGGGCTGGCGCGCAAGCCGGACGCTCGACATCCGCCGGTGCGACCAGCAACGCGCCGCGCACCTGACGCAAAAAATGCAGCGGCGCCGTGGCTGCCCAATGGGCGACGGTGATGCAGCCCAGGCTGTGTGCGATCAGAATCACTGGCGTGCTGTCGGCGGCGATCGCCTCGGCCAGTGCCGCGACCCAGTCCTCACGACGAGGCGTCAGCCAGTCGGCCTGCTCCACCCGCGCACTGTTTGGCAGGCTGTTCTGCCAGTGACTTTGCCAATGATCTTCTGGCGATCCTTGCCAGCCCGGCACAATCAGGTAGCGAATTGATTCGTTGCGCATGGGGGAGCTCTCCTGCTGCGTGTCTGTTCCTGATCGAGTATAGGGAGGAGAGTTATATTCGTTAAGGAATAAGAAGCTATTTATTAAGACCCATATAGAATAACAGACCAATCACCTGATGTGCGGGCTTGCCCGCTCCCACAGGGTTTGGTGTTTGTCCTGAATAAAAAAGGGACCGCACCCTGCCAAGGAGACGGCCCCGGAAACTCAAAATCTGTTTGCGCTGATCAACAATCCTTAAGCCGATGATTGGCGAAATCAGTCATCCAATAAAGGAATATTTAATTACTTTATTAGACCTAAATTGAATATATCAATCACCCTCAACAACCGCCGAACCATCGCTGCTTGCGTCACAACGTAGCGTCCCTTTGGGTCAAATTGATGACGAACGTTTTCGCCCTTGAGTTTCCGGAGGCGTTGCTCATACCTGAGCAGCACGCACCTGCTGTGGTTCTGTCGTTTCCTTTCGCACAAACCGGTTCGCCCGCCCGAACGTCCCGAAATCATTGAACCTCACACCCATCTCGCGCATCACCTCATGCGCCACCGGGACGGTCATCTGGCGGATGTAAAACGGCTCCTTCACCACAAAATGATGGATCCCGTGGCTGCTGCCGAAGTTGAAGCAGAACGCCTGCAACGGCCACATCCACCACGGGTTCAACACTTGGGTCTGCTGAATCACATTCCCCGGCTCCACATCCCCGTAGAAGTGCATGTTCGAACTGACAAAGTGCAGGCAAAACGTGCGTAACACGTTCGGCCCGATGATCACCACGGCAGCGATGTCTATTACCTGCATCACCGCCAAAGTAGTCGCGGACCATTCGATGGGCGCCCCCAGCAGATGCGCGATGCCGTTGGCAGCGTGAAAACCGAGGAACACGTACCACGCCCCCCAATGCACCAGCGCCAGTGGCGCATAGACTTTCACAGAACGCTTGAGGATGCTGAGCTTGTGCGCCCGGGTCTTGGCCCGCAGCAGGCGGATGAACGCCGACATCACGTTGTCGCCGACCATCAACAGCCGCGCGATGCCCCAAGGCTCACCGTTGGTGATCGCCCGCTCTTCCATGTCGGCTTCGGTGCCGGACACCTTGTGGTGGTTGAGGTGCAAATGGCGGCGGATCCAGGGGTTGATGGTGCTCGGTCGCGCCAGCCACACCAGGCCCATCATCAGGTTGTGCGGCACGCGCTGCTTGCGGAAATACATGCTGTGGATCAGGTCATGCTCCAGCTCGTGGGTCAGCGAGGCGAAAAACGCGTTGAGTAACAGGCATACCCACCAGGCCATGTACCCGGTGATGTACAGCGCTGCCGAACCGACCATCCCGGCCAGGGCGAAGGCCAGAATGCCCGCGCCCAAGGCGTCCTGATGATTGAGAATCGGGTAGCGCTGACGCAGTTCGACGCCCTTGGCCAATACCACCTCGCGAATATGCGCTGATCGCTGTGCTGCATTCAGTCGCTGGGGACTTGCAGAAGTACCGTCCATGCTTCCATCCTCTGGTTATTGATGTTCGCATCCTGCCCTGTGATGATTTACAGAGCGGTAGCCGTGAACGCCAACCTGTTGACCGGACGCGCCAATCAACATGACTGAACCGACCTCCCTCGCCAGCTGGACCCGCGCCCTGCGCAAGCAGCTCGACGCGCTGGGGTTCGACAGCACAGCCCTGTGCCAACAGGCGGGGCTCGACCCGCAGTTGATGGACGACCCGAACGCCCGTTACCCGTTATCCGGTACCACGCGCCTGTGGCAAATCGCGGTACAGGTCAGCGGCGATCCGTCGATTGGCTTGCGGGTGTCGCGTTTCGTCAGCCCCACCACGTTTCATGCGCTGGGTTATGCGTTGGTGGCCAGCGGCAGCCTGCGGGAAGTCTTCGAGCGCATCGTGCGTTATCACCAAGTGGTCAGCAACGCGCTGGATCTGGAGTTGATCCGCGCTGAGGATCGTTACTGCTTCCGCCTGAAAATCCCCCAAGGCAACCCCGCGCCCGCTTTCGAAGCCATCGACGCCTTCGCGGCGATTTACGTGCGCACCTGCCGCAATCGCCTGGGCCGGGACTACGCCCCCCTGGCGGTGTACTTGCGGCGTCCGGAACCTGCCGACCCGCATCAATGGCACAAAGTGTTCCGCTCGCCGGTGTATTTCAACGCCGATGAGGACCGACTGGAGTTCGCTCTGCTGGACTTCGACAGCCATCTGGACGACGCCAACCCGGAACTGGCCGAGCACAATGAAACCGTGCTCAAACGCACCTTGGCGCAACTCAAACCCCTGACCTGGGAGCGCAAGGTTCGCGACGCCATTGAAGAGCAATTGCCCGAAGGCGAACCGGCGGCTGAACGCATCGCCGAGGCGCTGCACTTGAGTCTACGCAGCCTGCAACGGCACCTGGCGGACGAAGGTTGTCGGTTCGATACGCTGCTCAACGAAAGTCGGGAAAACCTGGCGCTGCTGCATCTGCGCGACCCGCTGTGCTCATTGGGCGAAATCAGTTATCTGCTGGGTTTCGCCGACACCAGCAGCTTCAGTCGTGCGTTCAAACGCTGGACCGGGATGACGCCGGGGCAGTTTCGGGATGGGTTGCGGTGACAGATCCGAGAGGTGTTTTGTATGTTCCGGCCTCTTCGCGGGCAAGCCTCGCTCCCACAAGGTTTTCGGTTGCTCACAAAGCATTGACTCACACACGTCCACTGTGGGAGCGGGCTTGCCCGCGATAGCAATTTCTCAAACAACACTAAAACCGCTACCGCCCCCGATCCCGCCGCAACAGCTTGCGCACCCGCTTCACCAGCTCACTGACGGCAAACGGCTTTAGCAGGTAATCATCCTCATGCAATTCCAGCCCACGCAGGCGATCTTCGATGCCGTCCTTGGTGGTGAGGAGCAGCACCGGCGTGTCGCCGAGCTTGCGGATCTGCTGCAGCAACTGCCAGCCGTTGAGCCCCGGCAGCATCACGTCGAGGATGATCAGTTCGTATTCGCCGGATTCGATAAAGCGCCGGCCGTCCATGCCATTGAGCGCCACATCCACCGCGTAACTCGCTTCGCTCAGGCCTTTGGCCAGGAGACTGGCGGTCTCGGGTTCGTCTTCCACTAGCAACACACGCATGGCACACCTCGATTATCGTTGTCACAGGCTAGGCGCGTTCGCGGATAAAGCCCACCAATACCGTGGCGATCATTTTCAAATCACCGCCAACGCTCGCAACCGCTCGGCATCCAGTATCTCGATCTCGCCATACTTGAGATTCAGAATCCCTTGCCCCTGCAAATCCTTGAGGAGTTGGTTGGTGGTCTGGCGCGACAGCGACAGCATCGACGCCAGTTGCTCCTGGGGCAGTTGCAGGACACGCCGCGGCGGATCGATTTCGCCGTAGCCCTCGGCGATCATCAACAAGCGATGAGCCAGGCGCGCCGGAGCTGGCATCAGGCTGAGCTGTTCGAGGCTGATGAAGGTCAGGCGCAGTTTTTGGCTCATCAGCAACGCCAATTGCCGCCAGTACACCGGGTGTTCGTCGAGTAACGCCAGCAGCGTCGTTTGCGGAATGTGCAACAGGATGCACTGGCCAACGGCATAGGCATCATGGGTTCGCGGCTGGCCATCGAACAGGCAGATTTCGCCGAACCAGTGCGGCGGTTCCACCAGACTCAACAAGGCTTCCTTGCCCTGCTCGCTCACCGCGCCAATGCGCACCGCCCCTTCAAGCACTGCATATAGGCCGCACGGCGGATCACCGCGTTTGAATAGCAATTGCCCCGATGGCAGGCGCCGAACCCGGGCCGCAGCCAGCAGACTATCCTGTAAAGGAACAGGTACATGACTGAACCACTGCCCCGTATCCAGGCGCGAACGCCAAACCTGCATGTCCATGAAAACTCCTGGAGATTGTCGCCTGGCTGACAGAGCGAGAGATGAACCCGGGGCATCATCCATCACCCTACAGGAGGAATAACAATGAAAAGCCTCGTTGACCATCTCAGTCAATACGCCGCCTACCACCGTGACCCGCGCAATATCGCCAGCCACTTCGTGGGTATTCCGTTGATCGTGGTGGCGGTGGCCGTGCTGCTGTCGCGTCCGCAATGGGCCGGGGGCTGGCTGTCACCGGCAGTGCTGGTATCACTGGCGTCGGCGTGGTTTTACCTGCGCCTGGAACTGCGGCTGGGGGTGCTGATGACGGTATTACTGGGCTTGTCAGTCTGGCTGGGGCACGTGCTTGCGCAGCAAAGCACGCTGGTCTGGTTGGCCAGCGGCCTTGGAATGTTTGTGATCGGCTGGGCGATTCAGTTTGTCGGTCATCATTACGAGGGACGCAAACCGGCGTTTGTCGATGATGTAACGGGGTTGATTGTCGGGCCGTTGTTTGTGGTGGTTGAGTTGGCGTTTTTGCTCGGAATGCGGCATGAGCTGAAAGAGCAGATCGAGGCGCGGGTGGGTGGTGTGCGTTTGCGTCAGAAAAACGCAGCAACGTAGGACGCCATCGCGGGCGAGCCCGCTCCCACAGTGATCTGTGTCGTTCACAAATCCCCTGTGGGAGCGGGCTTGCCCGCGATGCTTTTGCTTTAGAGGTTGGCGACTTTCTGCCAGACCTTCGGTTTGAAGAACAACGTCTCACCCTTCGCCAATCCAACCAGGCTGTCGTGATCCTTCACCACTTCAGCTTCGATCAGCTCGCTCTGGCCTTCGACCTTCAGCGTCACCCGCGTGGTGGCGCCCAGCGGACGAATATCGCGCACTTCAGCCGCGTGGTGGTCTTCCAGTTCATGGCGCGACAGCGACACTTCGTGTGGGCGGAACAACACGTGCCGGTCTTCACCCAAATGCAGACGGTTCGAATCGCCGAGGAAGTGATAGACGAAATCGCTGGCCGGGTTTTCGTAGACGTCGCCCGGTGAGCCGATCTGCTCGATCACACCTTTGTTCATCACCACGATCCGGTCGGCAACTTCCATCGCCTCTTCCTGGTCGTGGGTCACGAATACCGAAGTCAGGTTGATGTCTTCGTGCAGCCGTGCAAGCCAGCGACGCAGCTCTTTACGGACCTTGGCGTCGAGGGCGCCGAAGGGCTCGTCGAGCAGCAAAACTTTCGGCTCCACCGCCAGGGCGCGGGCCAACGCGATGCGCTGACGCTGGCCGCCGGAGAGTTGTTCCGGGTAGCGATCGGCCAACCAGTCCAGCTGCACCATGTTCAGCAGCTCATGGACTTTCACCGCGATCTGGCTCTCGTTCGGGCGCTGGCTTTTCGGCTTCATGCGCAGGCCGAACGCGACGTTGTCGAACACCGTCATGTGGCGGAACAGGGCGTAGTGCTGGAACACAAAACCGACGTTGCGATCCCGTACATCATGGCCGGAGACGTCTTCGCCATGGAACACGATGTTGCCCTGATCCGGGGTTTCCAGGCCGGCGATGATTCGCAGCAACGTGGTCTTGCCGCAGCCGGACGGCCCCAGCAACGCCACCAGCTCGCCGCTTTGAATGTCCAGGCTGATGTTGTCCAGCGCCTTGAACGCGTGGAAGTTCTTGCTGACGTTACGCACTTCGATCGACATGACTTATTCCTCCGCGGCGCTGGCGCGCAGGCGGTTAATACGGTTTTCGCTCCACTGCTTGAGCAGCAGGATGAAGAGCGCCAGGATCAGCAACAGGCTCGCCACGGCGAACGCGGCCACGTGGTTGTATTCGTTGTAAAGGATCTCGACGTGCAGCGGCAGGGTGTTGGTCACCCCGCGAATGTGCCCGGATACCACCGACACCGCACCGAACTCACCCATGGCCCGCGCGGTACACAGCACCACGCCGTAGATCAGGCCCCATTTGATATTGGGCACGGTGACGTGCCAGAACATCTGCCAGCCATTGGCGCCAAGCAAACGCGCGGCCTCTTCCTCCTGGGTGCCTTGTTCCTGCATCAGCGGGATCAATTCACGGGCCACGAACGGCACAGTGACGAAAATCGTCGCCAGCACGATGCCCGGCAAGGCGAAGACGATCTGGATGTCGTGATCCTGCAACCACGGGCCAAACAGGCCCTGGGCGCCGAACATCAGCACGTAGACCAGACCTGCGATCACCGGCGATACCGAGAACGGCAAGTCAATCAGGGTCACCAGCATGCTCTTGCCGCGGAACGAGTATTTGCTCACGCACCATGCCGCGCTGACACCGAACACCAGGTTCAGCGGCACCGAGATCAGCACGGCGATCACCGTGAGCTTCAACGCCGACAAGGCGTCCGGTTCGAAGATCGCCGTGAAGAACGCACCCAGACCCAGCTTCAGGCCTTGGGACACCACGATGAACAGCGGCAGCAACAGAAACAGCGTAAAGATCAGCCAGCCCAGGCCAATCAGGATTCGCCGCGAAGTAGCACTGCCACGGCGGGCGGCGTTCGAGGAGGCTGCTGCAATAGACGATTGGGACATTTTTCGCGCCTCCTTATGGGGTTTCGATGCGCCGCTGCAACAAGTTGATCAGCAGCAACAAGACAAAGGAAACCACCAGCATCAGTACACCAATGGAGGTGGCGCCGGTGTAATCGTACTGGTCGAGTTTGACCATGATCAGCAGCGGCAGAATTTCGGTTTTCATCGGCATGTTGCCGGCGATGAAAATCACCGAACCGTACTCGCCGACCCCACGGGCAAAGGCCAAAGCGAAACCAGTCAGCCAGGCTGGCAGCAGCGCCGGCACCAGAATATGGCGGAAAACCTGCAACGGTTTTGCCCCCAGGCACGCCGCCGCCTCCTCCACTTCACGGGGGATATCGGCCAGTACAGGCTGTACCGTACGTACTACGAATGGAAGTGTTACAAAAGTCAGCGCCAAAGTGATGCCGAGGGGGGTGTAGGCGATCTTGAAACCCAGGTCCGCCGCGAACTGACCCACCAGGCCGGTGGGGGTGTACAGCGCGGTCAGCGCGATACCGGCCACGGCGGTGGGCAATGCGAACGGCAAATCGATCATCGCATCGATGACTTTGCGTCCCGGGAAGGTGTAGCGCACCAGCACCCAGGCCAGGAGTGTGCCGATGATGCCGTTGATGATCGCGGCATAGAGCGCGGTGCCGAAGCTCAGCTTCAACGCCGCCAGCACCCGTGGCGCCGAGATGATGGCCCAGAACTGGTCCCAGGTCAGTTGAGCGGCATGCACGAACATCGCCGCCAGTGGAATGAGCACAATCAGGCTGAGGTACACCAAGGTGTAGCCCAGCGTCAGCCCGAAGCCGGGTATGACGGGGGAGATACGACGCGACATAAAAGTCCTTGGTTGAGAACGCGCTAAGCCCCGACGGTGAAATCGGGGCCGTTGGTGCGTAACCTGTGGGAGCGGGCTTGCTCGCGAAAGCGGTGTGTCAGACAACATCGATATTGACTCTACCGCCGTCTTCGCGAGCAAGCCCGCTCCCACATGAGTTGCGTTTAACTGATCGTTTTCAGGTTACTGCGCCTGATAAATCTGGTCGAACACGCCACCGTCATTGAAGAATTTCGGTTGCGCGGTTTTCCAGCCGCCGAAGTCCTTGTCGATGGTCACCAGCTCCAGTGTCGGGAACTGCTTGGCGTACTTGGCGGCCACGTCCTTGTCACGTGGACGATAGAAGTTTTTCGCCGCGATTTCCTGGCCGGCCGGGCTGTACAGGTGTTTGAGGTACGCTTCGGCGATTTCGGTATTGCCCTTTTTCTCGGCGTTCTTGTCGACCACAGCCACCGGTGGCTCGGCCAGAATCGACAGCGAAGGCACGACGATGTCGAATTTGTCGGCGCCGCCGTCTTCTTTCAACGCCAGGAAGGCTTCGTTTTCCCAGGCCAGCAACACGTCGCCCTGACCGTTGTTGACGAAGGTGATGGTCGACCCGCGAGCGCCGGTGTCCAGCACAGGCACGTGTTTGAACAGGGTCTGCACGTACTCTTTGGCCTTGGCTTCATTACCGCCGTTGGCTTTCAGGCCATAGGCCCAGGCCGCGAGGAAGTTCCAGCGTGCGCCGCCGGAGGTTTTCGGATTCGGGGTGATAACTTCCACGCCATTTTTGGTCAGGTCGCCCCAGTCCTTGATGCCTTTCGGGTTGCCTTTGCGCACCAGGAACACGATGGTCGAGGTGTAAGGCGTGCTCGCTTCCGGCAGACGCTTCTGCCAGTCGACCGGCAGGCTCTTGCCCAGCTTGGCGACTTCATCGATGTCACCGGCCAGGGCTAGGGTCACCACGTCGGCCCGCAGACCGTCGATCACCGCCCGGCCCTGCTTGCCCGAACCACCGTGGGACTGCTGGATTTTCACATTGTCGCCAGCGTGGTCTTTTTTCCAGAAGTTGATGAACTCGGCGTTGTACTCCTGGTACAGCTCACGGGTCGGGTCATACGACACGTTGAGCAGCTCGTAATCCTTGGCAACCGCGGAACCAGCAAAAAGGGCACTGGCCAAGGCGGCCAAAGCAAAATGACGAATCGACGACATGGTGAAAGCTCCTGGAATTCTTGATGTGTTGGCTTTTTCTTATGGCCTGGAACGGGTTGCCTGTTCAAAGATCGCAGCGTTCGAAAGCCCTCAGTCTCCCGCAGGAGCTGCCGAAGGCTGCGATCTTTTGATCTTCAATCTTTCGCTTCAGCTCGGCTTGTTGCCCGGGTTCTGCAAACGGAATTTCTCTTTGCGTTCGATCTGAACCACCTGGGCGTTGTGCACGGTGATTTCCACCGCGCCAAAGCGCAGATCGCGCAAGGCGCTCTGAATCTCACGCAAAATAGTGGCTTCGTCCTGCCCGTCAACACTACGTAGGGATGCGCTCATGGTGCTGCTCCTTTAATGAGATATGCCTGGCAGTGGCGGGCACTGCTTACGGCGTAGGGGCAATAGTAGATAGGCGCGGATATTCTTAAAAAGACTATTTAAGAATGTTTATATAACTAGAGTGCATTATTTGATGGAGCAAGGGGTTGCGCAGGACCAACTACTTTCAAGGGCACACAAGCCCCCTCGCCACAAAAAGCAGATCAGGCGCTCATCCAATCGTTGGCGCCCGAGCCCAATCCAATGCTGCCGCCGGCATTGGCCGTCCAAACCAGTACCCCTGCCCCAGATCGCAATCGTGTTCGAGCAGGAAAGCCGCCTGCTCGACCTGCTCGATCCCCTCGGCATGCACTTGCATCCCCATGCTCTGCGCCAGCGCAATGATTACCCGCGCGATCGCCGCGTCATCCTCATCACCCGGCAAGCCTGCGACAAATCCCTGATCGATCTTGAGCTTTTGCACCGGCAAACGCTTGAGCCGCAGCAACGATGAATAGCCCGTGCCGAAGTCATCGATGGCCAGCCGCACGCCCAACTCGCGCAAGCGATGCATCTGCTCCAGCGCCACTTCCGGGTCCTCCATCACCGCGCTTTCGGTAACTTCCAGCTCCAGATACGCCGGATCCAGCCCGGTGTCGTGTAGCACCTGAGCCACTTGCTGATACAACTCGCGGCGGGCAAACAGGCGAGAAGAAACGTTCACCGCGACAAACGACAACCCCACGCCCGCCGCTTGCCACTGGCACATCTGCTGACAGGCCTGGCGCATGATCCAGGCATCGATCTCGGCAATCAGCCCGGTGCGTTCGGCGATGGGGATGAACTCTGCCGGCGACACAAGCCCACGCTGCGGATGCTCCCAGCGCACCAACGCCTCGACGCCAATCAGGCGACTGGTTTTGAGGTCATGCACGGGCTGGTAATAAACCCGCAATTCCTGCTCCTCCAAAGCTCGACGCAATTCGAATGCAATCTCGACGCGTTGCTGGGCATGCGCGGTCAATTCTTCGGTGTAGAGGGCATAGCCGTCGCGGCCAGCGCTCTTGGCCTTGAACAGCGCCGAATCGGCGTTGCGCAACAGTTGCTCGGCGCTCAAGGCATCGCTGGGGAACAGGCTGATACCGATGCTGGCGTTGATGAACAGCGGATGCCCGTCGATCTGGAACGATTCTCTAAGGCCATCGATGACCCGCTGAGCCAGAGCCGCGGCGTGCCCCGGCTGCGGGCAATTTTCAGCCAATACCGCAAATTCGTCGCCACTGAGCCGCGCCAGCGTGATGCCCGGACCGAACAAGACATTCAGGCGCTCAGCCACAGCCTTGAGCAACTGATCGCCGACACTGTGGCCGAGACTGTCGTTGATCAACTTGAAATGATCGAGGTCGATCATCAACAACGCGCAACCGCGCTTGTGGACCTGCGCCGAGGCCACGGCCTGCCCGGCACGGTCGGTAAGCAGAAGGCGATTGGGCAGATCGGTCAGCGGATCGTGATAGGCCAGGTGCGTCAGTTCATGTTCGGAGTTCTTGATCGCGCTGATGTCGGAAAACACCGCAACGTACTGGCTGAGCCGCCCCTGATCGTCGCGAATGAGGCGGATCGTCTGCCATTGCGGGTAGATCTCGCCGCTCTTGCGACGGTTCCAGATTTCCCCGCTCCACTCACCAAGGCTTTCGAGTGCCGCGAACATCGCCTGGTAGAAACCCGGTGGGTGATGACCCGACTTGAACATGTTCGGTCGCTGACCCAACACTTCCTCGCACTGATAGCCGGTGATTTCCATGAATGCCCGGTTCACATGGACGATCAAGCCTTTGCTATCAGTGACCAGCACCCCTTCACGGGTGCAATCGAACACCGCTGCCGCCTGACGCAAACGCTCCCGGTCTGCAGTGCGCCCACGCAATTTGGCGCCGACACCCAGGCAGCGAAACAATCGTGCCCGCGCAATAAAGATCAGCCCCGCACTGAACGCCACCCAGGCATAGCCGTTGATCAGTTGCCAGCGCAGCAGGTCGGTGGAACTATCGAAGAACCTGTTCAATAAATAACCACTAAACTGGAGCCAGGCTACGGAAAGCGCCAGATAGAGCAGCGCTGCACGCAAAGCATCGCGATAGGTGGCTGACATTAGAGCGTCCATGTCCCTACAAAAAAGGCTGGAATTATAGATTAAAGAAACATCCGGCCACTCTTATCTGAAAGGGCGACTGGTTTTATCTGTGGGCTAAGTGATAATGCAACGGCTGTTTTTTTCTTTATCGAGGGTCCTATAGGCTATGTGGTACGAAGGTTTTCTTGGCTTATCGCCCTGGTCACTGGTGGCAGTCACCCTGCTGATGACCCACGTGACGATCGTCGGCGTCACGGTTTATCTGCATCGCTATTCAGCCCATCGCTCGCTTGAGCTCAATGCCGGCCTGAAACATTTCTTCCGCTTCTGGCTGTGGCTGACCACGGCGCAGAACACCCGCGAGTGGACGGCTATCCACCGCAAGCACCACGCCAAATGCGAAACCGTCGATGACCCGCACAGCCCGGTCATCAAGGGTCTGTCCACCGTTCTGCGCAAAGGCGCCGAGTTGTACCGCGCCGAAGCGGAGAACCCCGAGACCTTGCGCATCTACGGCAAGAACTGTCCCGAAGACTGGATCGAACGCAACCTTTACAGCCGCTTCCCGCTGCTGGGCGTGGCGATCATGGGCGTCATCGACCTGCTGCTGTTCGGCACCATCGGCATCACCATCTGGGCCATCCAGATGATGTGGATCCCGGTCTGGGCCGCCGGCGTGGTCAATGGCCTGGGCCATGCCATCGGCTACCGCAACTTCGAATGCCGCGATGCGGCGACCAATCTGGTGCCTTGGGGCATCCTGATCGGCGGCGAAGAACTGCATAACAACCATCACACCTACCCTAACTCCGCCAAACTGTCGGTGAAGAAATGGGAATTCGATCTCGGCTGGGCCTGGATCCAGGTCTTCAGTTTCCTGCGTCTGGCCAAGGTCCAGCGGGTTGCACCCATCGCCCACCGCGTTGAAGGTAAAGGCAGCCTGGACATGGACACCGCCATGGCGATCCTCAACAACCGCTTCCAGATCATGGCTCAGTACCGCAAGCTGGTGATCGCGCCACTGGTCAAGCAAGAGCTGGAAAAGGTCGATCACTCGGTCCGTCACCAGTTCCACCGGGCCAAGCGCCTGCTGTCGCGGGAAACCAGCCTGCTGGATGACAAGCACCATGTACGCATCCAGACCATGCTCGAGCACAGCCAGGCGCTGAAGGTAATTTACGAGAAACGTCTGGCCTTGCAGCAGATCTGGGTCAAGACCAGCTCAAATGGTCACGACATGCTGGCTGCCATCAAGGATTGGGTACACGAGGCCGAGGCCAGCGGGATTCAATCCCTGCGTGACTTCGCCGACCAGTTGAAAACCTACTCGCTGCGCCCTGCCAACGCCTGATCCTTTGTGATGACGGCTTGCCTCTGATAAGGAGCTTGCCTGTGGCGAGGGAGCTTGCTCCCGCTCGGCTGCGCAGCAGACGCAATACCTGACGACGCGTTTTAACTGACAAAACGCGTCGCCAGTACCGCCCGGCGGGAGCAAGCTCCTCTCGCCACGAAGAGCGGGAACTTCGCTCCAAATCCCCTATCTCAAAGACACTTCGCCATCCAGGCGGGCTTTGTTCTTGGCCGCTGTCGACATAGCGGCACGCCCTTTGAGATTTGTGCCGATGGTTAATAAATGCCTACAAGACACATCCCTTCCACAGTGGCCCGAGGCCGCGCAGACTCTGATGGCGCTGATGCATGCCCAGGGTGAAGTGGCGCGCCTGAGCGAACGCGAACAGCTGTTCAGCTCGCTGCTGGTTAGCGTCAACGCCGTGCTTTGGGCATTTAACTGGGAAACCCGTCAGGTGCTCTATGTCAGCCCGGCCTATGACCGGATTTTCGGCCGTCCCGCCGGCCTGTTGCTGTCCGACTACAACCACTGGCGCGACAGCGTCTATCCCGACGATCTGGACTACGCCGAGCGCAGCCTGGCGCAGGTGCTGGTCAAAGGCGCCGTTGAAAACCGCGAGTACCGCATCATCGCCGCCGACGGCCAGGTGCGTTGGCTCAGCGACAAATGCTTCATCAACCGTCAGGCAGAGCCGGGCCAACCGGTGATCATCGTCGGCATTGCCGAAGACATCACCGAAAAAAAGCAGATGGAAGCCGAGTTGCAGCGCCTGGCCAGCACCGATGTGTTGACCCAAAGCAGCAATCGCCGACACTTCTTCGAATGCGCCAATCGTGAATTCGAGCAGGCGCGGTTGAACGGTGCGCCGATGGCGTTCCTGCTGCTGGACATCGATGACTTCAAAGTGGTCAATGACACCTACGGCCATCAGGAAGGCGACAAGGTGCTGCAACGCATCGCCGAGAGCGGTCGCGCGGCCCTGCGGCGAGGTGATCTGTTCGGACGGATCGGCGGTGAGGAATTCGCGGCGGTGTTTCCCGGCTGTGCACCGGATATGGCCATGCAGGTGGCCGAGCGCCTGCAACGGGAAATTCAGCGGTTAAGCTTCAGCCATGACGACCAAACCTTCGGCATCACCGTCAGCCAGGGCCTGAGCAGCCTCACACACGAGGATGAAAGCATCGACAGCCTGTTCGCCCGCGCCGATGCGGCGATGTACCAGGCCAAGCGCCAAGGCAAGAACCGCATCATTTCTGGCTGATCGGCCCGCTCCCACAGGGTTCGGTGTCAGATTCGCTTTTTGCGCAGACGCATCAACTCCGGCAATCCAATCTTGAGCAATCTTGCCGTACGGCTTTTGGACAACGCCTCGATCCCCTCATGCTCGGTCAGGCGCGCCAGTTGCGCGGCCATGTTCATCACCAGCGCTTCGCGGGAGTAAACCCCGCCACCGAGCTGGTAAACCGCCGCAATCAGCTCCCGCAACTCCAGGGGCAGGCGCCAGCGGGTCCGCAGTGCCGAACCATAGGCCGCGCCGAATTCGGCCAATGCTTCGCCAACCTCTTCCCACTCATCCAGCTCACCGCCGGCCTGCTTCCACTCCTGCAAACAGCGCAGCAAGGCCAGGTCGCCGAGACGATGCAGCATGCCCGCGCAATAACAACGCTCCTGATCCAGATCCAGCAAACGCGCCAGCGTCCGCGCGTATTCGGCGGTGTGCAGAGACAACTCCCAATAACGCTCGGCATAGTCCGCCAACTGCGGATCGCTGAGCCGGGCGCTGCGCTTGAGGGCGAGGCCCAGAATAAGATTCATGCTTTGCCCGGTGCCCAAGCGGTGCAGCGCCTGGGCCAGGGTTTGCACAGCGACGCCATGATGCTGGGCCGCGCTGTTGGCGGCGGCGATCAGGACAGCGGTGATTTGCGGGTCGGTGCGGATCTCGTCTTCCAGCCGTGTCAGATCGAGGCCATTGGGATTGAGGCTACGTTTGATCGCCACCTGCACATCGGTCATCAACGGCGCCCCCTCCGCCAGTTCGCGACGCCGCTCCAGGTACACCGACAAGGTCATGCCCGGCGCCAATGAAGGCACCTCGCAGGACACCTCTTCACCGGCGTTCAGCAACAAATCCTGCAGGCGCTGGGTCAGGCTTTCCATGTTCAAGGGTTTGGTCAGGTACGCCGTGGGCGCCAGGGGCAAGACTTCACGCACGCTGGCGCTGTCATTGCGGCTGCTCATCAGGATGAAGGGCAGAGGTGGATTACGTTTGCGCTGACGGACACTGCGCAAGACGTTCAGACCATCGACGCCAGGCAACTCCCAGTCGACGATCACCAGGTCGTAAGGATTTTCCGCTAACAGGTGCAGTGTCTCCTGGCCATCGGCACACAAGTCCAGCCGCGCGTCGCAGCGCACATTCAACAACACCTGCTTGAGCAGGTCGCGAGACCAAGGGTCGGCCTCGGCAATCAGCACTCGCGGTACAGCGGGTAACACCACAGCAGTCATCGCACACTCCAACGGCAATGCTTGCACCTTAGTCAATGATGGCCATTCGATACAGCTCAATTGCCCCTGATGTGTTTCAAGCCCCATAAAAAAACCCGCCGAAGCGGGTTTTTGTCGATCAGATCACAAACGGATCAGAGCTCGGCGAAGCACTCTTCGATGATCGCCAGGCCTTTGTCCAGTTGCTCGTCCGGCGCGGTCAGCGGTACCAGCACGCGCAGAACGTTGCCATAGGTGCCGCACGACAGCAGGATCAGGCCCTTGTCGCGAGCCTTGGCCACAACGGCGGCTACAGCAGCCGGGTTCGGCTTGTGGCTGTCGCCGTTTTCAAACAGCTCGACGGCGATCATCGCACCCAGGGCACGCACGTCGCCGATCACCGGGTATTTGGCCTGAATGGCTTTCAGACCAGTCACCAGACGCTCGCCAACCGCTTTGCAGCGATCCAGCAGGTGCTCTTCTTCGAACACTTCCATCACGGCCAGGGCCGCGGCGCAAGCGATCGGGCTACCGGCGTAAGTGCCGCCCAAGCCGCCTGGAGCGATGGCGTCCATGTATTCGGCCTTGCCGCACACGCCGGCCAGCGGGAAGCCGCCAGCGATGGATTTGGCGAAGGTGGTCAGGTCGGCGGCAACGCCCATCTGTTCCATGGCGAAGAAGGTGCCGGTACGGCCAGCGCCAGTCTGCACTTCGTCAGCGATCAACAGAATGCCGTGCTGGTCGCACAGGGCGCGCAGACGCTTCATGAACTCTTTAGGCGCGACGTAGAAACCACCTTCGCCCTGAACCGGCTCAATGATGATGGCAGCGATGTCACGCGGCTCGGCGTCGTTCTTGAAGATGCGCTCGATGCTGGCGATCGAATCGTCGATGCTCACACCGTGCAATTCGTTCGGGTACAGCGCGCGGAAGATGCCGCCTGGCATCAGGCCCATGCCAGCCGAGTAAGGCACGACTTTACCGGTCAGGCCCAGGGTCATCATGGTGCGACCGTGGTAAGCGCCGGTGAACGCGATCACACCGGCACGGCCAGTGGCGGCACGGGCGATCTTGATGGAGTTTTCCACGGCTTCGGAGCCGGTGGTCACCAGCAGGGTTTTCTTGGCGAAATCACCCGGTACCTTGGCGTTGATTTTTTCGCACACTTCCACGTACGGCTCGTAGGCCAGTACCTGGAAGCAGGTGTGGGTCAGCTTGTTCAGTTGTTCGGTGACGGCGGCGATGATTTTCGGGTGCACGTGACCGGTGTTCAGCACAGCGATACCGCCGGCGAAGTCGATGAACTCACGACCTTCAACGTCGGTCACGGTGGCGTTCTTCGCGTGGTCGGCGAAGATCGGGTGAATCTGGCCAACACCACGGGGTACAGCAGCGGTGCGGCGGGCCATCAACTCAGCGTTAGTCTTGCTCATACATTCCTCATTCGCCGCTCATCGGTCGGCGTGGTTCAAGGATTAAGCGGTGGGGAGGCAACTACGGCAGCATGCGATGATCGACTGCCACAGCGTTCCCGGCCACAGAGAAAATTCCGTTTGAAGCGCGCAAAGGGGCAGCGCTCTCGTGCCCTTTGCGCTTGAAGCAATGGACTCAGATACCCAGGCAGAGGTATTTGATTTCCAGGTAATCCTCAATGCCGTACTTGGAGCCTTCACGGCCCAGGCCCGACGCCTTGATGCCGCCGAACGGCGCGACTTCGTTGGAGATCAACCCGGTGTTGACGCCGACCATGCCGTACTCCAGGGCTTCAGCCACACGGAACACACGACCCAGGTCGCGCGCATAGAAGTACGAGGCCAGACCGAACTCGGTGTCGTTGGACATCGCGATCACGTCGGCTTCGTCTTTGAAGCGGAACAGCGGCGCCAACGGACCGAAGGTTTCTTCCTTGGCCACGGCCGCGTTGTTCGGCACGTTGGTCAGGATGGTCGGCTCGAAGAAGTTGCCTTGCATGCTCTTGCCACCCGCCAGCACGGTAGCGCCTTTGCCGACAGCGTCAGCAATGTGCTCTTGAACCTTGGCCACGGCTTTTTCGTCGATCAGCGGGCCAGTGGTGGTGCCGTCTTCCAGACCGTTGCCGATCTTGAGTTTGGCCACGGCCACTTTCAGCTTCTCGGCGAACGCGTCGTAGACCGAATCCTGAATGTACAGGCGGTTGGCGCAGACGCAGGTCTGGCCGTTGTTGCGGTACTTGGAAATGATCGCGCCTTCGACGGCCTTATCCAGGTCCGCGTCGTCGAACACAATGAACGGCGCATTGCCGCCCAGCTCCAGCGAGACTTTCTTGATGTCCTTGGCGCACTCGGTCATTAACTGACGACCGATTTCGGTCGAGCCGGTGAACGACAGTTTGCGTACGATCGGGTTGCCGGTCAGCTCGCTGCCGATGTCGCCGGCGCTGCCGGTCACCACGCTGAACACGCCGTTCGGAATACCGGCACGCTGAGCCAGTTCAGCCAGGGCGAACGCGGAAAACGGGGTTTGCGAAGCAGGCTTGAGCACCATGGTGCAACCGGCGGCCAGGGCCGGGCCGGCTTTACGGGTGATCATCGCGGCCGGGAAGTTCCACGGGGTGATTGCAGCGGTCACGCCGATCGGCTGCTTGATCACGATCAGGCGCTTGTCTGGCTGGTGGCCCGGAATCACGTCACCGTAGACGCGCTTGGCTTCTTCGGCGAACCACTCGATAAAGGAAGCGGCGTAAACGATCTCGCCCTTGGCTTCAGCCAATGGCTTGCCCTGCTCGAGGGTCATCAGGCGAGCCAGGTCGTCCTGATTCTCGATGATCAGCTCGAACCAGCGACGCAGCTTGTTCGCGCGCTCCTTGGCGGTCAGTGAACGCCAAGCCGGCAGCGCTTTGTCAGCGGCTTCGATCGCACGGCGGGTTTCGGCAGCGCCCATTTTCGGCACAGTACCCAGAATTTCGCCCGTTGCCGGGTTATTGACCTTGATCGTCTGACCGTTGTCCGCATCGACCCAAGCGCCATCGATAAAGGCTTGCTGGCGGAACAACTGGGTGTCTTTAAGCTGCATGTCGGCTTTCCTTAACAGCACCGCGGCACGCGCGGAGCGAATTATGATTATAGAAAGGCGCCTTATAGGCTGCCGTCAGGGAAATCATTCACCGGGCTGAAGCACATAAATAGCGCACGGAACGAACTCGTGCGGTTCAGCACCCAGACAAGAGCGTTTGAAATCTCAAACGAATCCTAGGATCAAAGGGGGTAAAGGACAATAGGCTGTTCGAAAAAAAGAACGAAAACGCCGCATTTGCCTATTTTTTCGGATCAGCGTAGCAAACGCAGGTTACGCTTTGGAAAAACGCAGACGATTCAGCAGCATGGACGCCCGCAGCGCATATGAGTATCATGGCGCCCGCATTGCACCAGTAGCTCAGCTGGATAGAGTACTGCCCTCCGAAGGCAGGGGTCGTGGGTTCGAATCCCGCCTGGTGCACCATATGTAGAAGCGAGAAAGCCTCAGGCCGTTGGGTCTGGGGCTTTTTTGTGGGTAAGCCATTTTCAATGGTTTGGGTCTAGTGATCAGCACTGCCTGATTCGAATAGACGTCCAACGTCCCTTGCGGCATGCAGGACACGCTCAATCTGAACATCGCCCTCGAAAAGACTATAAAAGATCAAATATCGGCCGTGGGAAATCATTCGCAGCCCTCTGGCATAGTCATCTCGGGGAATACCTTGATTAGGCTGATCCAGCAGCCGAGCACAGCACACTCGTAGCTCACCAACAAAAGTCCGAGCTCGACCCGGATTGTCACGGGCAATGTAGCGGGCGATTTGCTGCAGATCCTCTCGTGCCAGTGCGGAGAAAAACAATTGTCTCATGGGCGCTTCTGCTCTGCTTCGACCTCATCAATGAGCGCATCAAGCTCGGCAAACACGGTATCGGCAGCAATGGCCGGACGTGGGTCATTGCGGCTGGTCGCAATAGCTACACATATTTCTGCGGCTCGTAATCTATCCAGGAGCTGCTGATAAGCGGCGTGCGGCAAAAGGTAGGCAGCAGGACGATTGTGGTTGAGAACGGCAACTGGCTCTGAGCCTGCTTGCTCAATCACAGTACTTGGGCTGCGTTTCAGCTCGGTAATACTGACCGACCGACTCGCAAGTAATTGCTCCATGACGACTCCAAAGGTACAAAAAATAGTACCTTATAGTGCTCGATTTTCCGAACAACGGTCAACGTGCAACTGACCGGGGCCATCTGCCCCACAAAAAACCATCGAAACGGGTTTCCTTTGCTGTCGTTAAATCGAGATTCGCTGGTCAAATGACCGGCAAATGAGCGGCACGAACAAAGGCGGCTGAAACCGCACCTTGGCCAGTTGCTGTCTGCTGCCAGCGCCTTGTTCAATCAAATGACCGTCAAATGACGATAATACCCAGCCGGGTACTTAGCGAACTTTGCGATTAGCCTTGGGATCATCGACGTCATCTTCTTCCGACCGATTCAGCAGAAAATCCTTACGACTTTCGACGGTTGCAGGAGATCAGCCTGCACGATACCCTTCCGCCGTCGCTGCCAATTCAGCGACCGGGCTTGGTAACCCGAGAGTTAAGCGCAACAGCGCCCCCATTGAGAATTGCAGGCGTTTGTTTACGCCCGCAATTTTGAGTTATGGCGGCTGTACGTGGGACGTCTTCGGGCGTGCCGGATTCCTTGACTCCCGGTTTACCAACCTGCGCACAGCTGCCACCCATTCGCTTGGTAACGAAAAAGTGGCAGTTCCTCGTCAAGGAGCTAGACCATGCGCAATGTAAATCCGTACGAAATTAGGCTTATCCCTCACCCCGACTTCGAATCGCGCCCCCACCGCACCTCCGTCATTGGAGGTGGCAAATGACTGAATACTCAGAAGCAAAAACCATCGGCTTCACGCCCTGCCTCTACAGTGCAGACGATCCGCTGTTTCATGTCAGCGCTGGGGTGCCTATTAGTAAAGCATTGGCACAGGCGTCCGACCTGTTGTTCCTGGCCAAGTCGTTTGCTGAGGATGCAGCCTATGCAAAAGACACCGACCGCTATGCCTGGGCCGCGCACTATTTGACGGCGATGGGTAAAGCGGTGGTTGATGATGTGGTGAAAGTTCTGACGCAACCTCCGCAGACGGCGACGCCACAAACCGTAAAATAGCGGCAACTCACCCTTGAAATGCGCCCCGATTTTTCGGGGCCTGCAATTTTTGGGTGAGTGTTTTCATCGGCGGTTACGCTCCGCTTCAACCTCATCAATGAGTGCATCAAGCTCGGCAAATAGGATTTCGGCAGGAATAGCCGGACGTGGGTCATTACGGCTGACGCCTATAGACTCACGTATTTCTGCGACTCGTTGCTGATAAGCCGCGTGCGGCAAGGGGTGAGCAACAGGATGGTTGTGGTTGAGAACGGCAACGGGCCGCCAGAGCGTTTTCTTCATTCTGTCGTCCAATCAAACTCGTCGTATTCATCATCGTCTTCTTCGTCCTCGATCAACTCATCATCAAGAACGTCTTCCTCAAGACCCTCTTCTGCCTGCTTCGCCAGAAGAAACTCCTTGCGACTCTCAGTCACTGCTCGCCTTAATTCCTCACCCTTCACCGGGCAGTTGAGCATTTGGGCGATGCGGTCGATTTTTTGTGCCACGGCATCCTCCAACGCATCGGCTATGGGCTGATAGTGCGCGCTTTCGGGTGTTGTTGCCAAATCGGCGACCGCTGTTCAGCTCATTTTTTCTGCAATTCCTTGAGTCGGGCCGCAAGGTTTTCCTTGGGAAAGCGCTTGTGCAATGTCGTCATCAGTGCCTCGGCGGCTTGGGTTTGTCCGGCGTCTTGCAGGCGTATCACCTCGCGTAATTGATCATCCAGTGACTTAACCGGCGCGGCGGCGCGTTTGCTGAGTTTGGCTTCGTCGGCCATTTCGCTGTTGATCGATTCACGTTGCATAGGTGCAGCAAAATCCGCCATCGGCGCAGCCGGTGCGGGCGCAGCCTGGGAGCGCGCGGCGGCTTCCGGTTTGGCGAGCGGTACGGAGGCTTTCGGCGCAGGCACGAAGTCGTAACTCGGCAATTGCTCGGGCGTGCGTTGCACCAGCGCCAGCATCAACGCCACGCCAACGAGACTGGCGAAAGCCACTTGCCAGCGGGGTTGTTGGCAGGCGCGGAGCCAGCGTTGCCACAGGTTTGGCTTCCGCGCGGGAGCTTCTCGGTGCGCGGTGGCGAGGATGAAGGCGTCGAGATGGGCCGGTGGTTCGCCGCTGCTGTGGTCGCGGAAGTGCTTGAGCACTTCTTCGTCGGGCGATGGCGGTGTTTGTTTGGCGTCAGTCATGTCAGTACCTCCTCGGCCAGCAGCCGACGCAGTTTTTGCTGGGCGTAGCGCAAGCGACTTTTGACGGTTTCCAGCGGGGTTTCGGTGAGGGTGGCGATTTGCGGCAGGTCGAGGTCGCCGTGGGCGCGCAGCAGGAACACTTCGCGCTGGTCGGCGGGCAGGGTTTGCAGAGCGGCTTCGAGGCGTTGACCGTCGCGGCTCAGGCTCAGCAGTTGTTCGGGGTCGGCGGCGTCATCGATGACGGCGTGTGATTGCTCGTCATAGCTGTCGTGCAAGGGGTTTTGGATGCCGTGTTTACGCCAGTGATCGATCAGTCGGTTGCGGGCAATCTGGTAGAGCCAGGTACGAAAATTCGCCCGGCCTTGTGGCTGACTGGTGCTGCGGATCAGGCTCAGCCAGGTTTCCTGATACACCTCTTCGGCCAGTTCGGGTTTGCCGCTGAGGCCGAGGAGGAATCGATACAGGCCCTGGCGGTGGCGGGCATACAAAACTTCGAACGCTGCCCCCTCGCCAGAGCGATAACGCGCCAGCAGCGATTCATCGCTGCCGGCGGTTGAGCTGATTGCAGGATCGGACATGTCAGCTTTCACTCTATCCGGTTGTCATTGGGCTGCTGATTGGAGGCGGTCGAGGTTCGCAGGCTCTGCGCCAACTCCACCAATTGCACGAATTCACCGCGCAGGCCGAACTGATCATCGCCCCGTGCGCCACGGGCCAGGGCTTCGGTGTCTTTCAGGCTGAAAACACCGGTGTAACGTCCGTCCTTGAGCTGTTGGGAGAAAGCTGCAACGGCGGCGGCAAAGCGCAGATCATCACTGGCGGCCGAGAGTTTTCCGGCCTCATCCTTCAGGATTGGCCGTTCGATCAAGCGACTGCTCCCACCTTCCGGCGACTGATATCGCACCCGCAGCATCGCCAATTCCCCGTTTTTTGCGGAAACATCGGCCGCAGATTTGCCATAGCGCAACGGCTCCAGCCAGCCCTTCTCGCCGTTGGGCACAATTTCATACAACGCCGTCACCGTATGCCCTGCGCCGATTTCTCCGGCGTCGACTTTGTCGTTGCTGAAATCCTCACGCTTCAAGGCACGATTCTCATAACCCAACAGCCGATATTCACTGACCTGAGCCGGATTGAACTCCACCTGCAGCTTCACGTTTTTCGCTACTACTGCGAGGGTTGAGCCGAGTTGATCCACCAGCACTTTGCGCGCCTCGCGCAGGTTGTCGATGTAGGCGTAGTTGCCATCACCGGCATCGGCCAGTTGTTCCATCAGGTGTTCATTGTAGTTATCCACACCAAAACCCAAGGTGGTCAGGGACACGCCGGTCTTGCGTTTATCCACAGCCATTTGCTTGAGGCTGTCGAAGTCGCTGATGCCGACGTTGAAGTCACCGTCGGTGGCCAGCAGGATGCGGTTGATGCCTTTGGGGATAAACGCCTGTTGGGCCATTTGATAAGCCAGTTCGATACCCGACGCGCCGGCGGTCGAGCCGCCTGCGGTCAATTGATCGATGGCGGTACGAATTTTCGCTTTTTCCCGTCCGGAGGTCGGCTCCAGCACCACGCGAGATTGTCCGGCGTAGACCACCAGCGAAACCCGGTCCTGCTCGCGCAGTTGATCGACCAGCAATTTCAGGGTGCTTTTGACCAAGGGCAAGCCTTCGCGACGGTCCATGGAGCCGGACACGTCCACCAGAAACACCAGGTTCGCCGGGGCCAGTTCCGCCACCGCGCGATCAGACGCCTTTATGCCGATACGCAACAATCGTGTATGCGGGTTCCAGGGTGACGGCGCCAGCTCGGTGGTCACGCCGAATGGCGAGCCGTCGGTGGGCAAGGCGTAATCGTAGGGGAAGTAATTGACCATTTCTTCCAGCCGCACCGCCCCTTCGGGAGGTAAGCGCCCCTGATTGAGCAAGCGCCGGACGTTGGCGTAAGCGCCGGTGTCGACATCGGCACTGAAGGTCGACACCGGCGCCTCGGTCACGCTGTGAATCGGGTTATCGGCCAGCGTCTGATATTGCTCCCGCTGTTCATCCCGGTAGCCCTGTGGATAAGCCTCGCCGGCCGGCGTAGGCGCAAAAGAGACCAACGGCGCCGGTCGCGCGCTGTGCTTGGCCATCGCAGAGTCAGCCATGACGGCTTCGCGACGCACCAGCGCTTCTGTTTTCGGTTCACTTTGAGCCGGCGGCGCCACCACTGCCGAGTCTGGCGTGGATGAAGCGCCGCAACCGGCAACGGCCAGCAGCAACCCGGCGGCGAAACCCTGGGCGGCCGGGCGGAGAAAATGCAGAGGGAGGGACATGGGGGCTGACCTCAGGAGGAAATTGACTCATTCATCCTCTGAGACGGACAGCCCGCCGGGTTCGGGTTAACTCACCGGAAAAAATCTTCAGCGGTGATAACGCCGCACCACGCTGCTGTTTTTCAGCACATGGCCTTTGATCTGTTCCAGCAGCTGCGCGCGGGTCAGGCCGGCGGGCAAGGCGTCTGGCGCCAGGTCCAGGGCGTAGAGCTGGATGATGTAGTGATGGGAGCTGTCGCCGATGGGCGGGCACGGGCCGATGTAGCCGGTGGTGCCTTTGCTGTTGCTGCCGCCCACGCCTTCGAGGGCGGATTTGGCGCCGACGCCGGCCGGGATCTGACGCGTCGCGGCCTTGATCCCGTAATGAATCCAGTGATCGACACCCTGGCCTTTCTGGCCATCCGGATCATGCATGACGATGGCGTAGCTGAGGGTGCCAGGAGGGCCAGCGTTCCAGCTCAGGGCCGGGGACTGGTTCTTGCCGCCGCAGCCGCTGGCATCGCTGGCCTGCGCCGACGTGAACAGCCGATTGTCCGAAACACCGGGAATGCTGAGGGTGAAACGCTCCTGGGCCTGCGCCGGAAACTGCACGCAAAAGGCGACTGCAACGGCCGCCAGCCAAGGGTTCAAAGAGGTCAATCGGGTCATACCGGAGCACCTTGTGCGGGTGGGGCCGTCGTCGGCTCGCAAACTATAGCCGGACCGTTCGTGCGGTGGCAGCGGCAATTGGCTGAACCTCGGAATAAGCGCCAAACTCCTAAGTGAAACACCTGTCTGGAGATCGATCATGGCACTGCACCGCGTCGCCCGTTTCGCCGATGTGCCCCTTGACCGTGGCCTTGAGGTCCGGATCGACAAGATGAAAATAGTCTTGCTGCGGGTCGGCGATCAATTGCGCGCCTATCAGGGCAAATGTCCCCACGCCGGGGCGCCCTTGGCCAAGGGTGCGCTGTGCGAAGGACGGCTGATCTGCCCGTGGCACAAGGCGGCTTATCGGCTTGAAGACGGCGCGTTGTGCGAGCCACCGTCCCTGGACAGTCTGCGGCGCTATCCACTCGAAATCCGCGACGATGAGGTTTGGGTCGACGATCAGCCGATGCCCACCCCCAGCACGCCGCCGGCGGACGATAAGCGAAGCTTTGTGATCATCGGTGCCGGTGCAGCGGGTACGGCCTGCGCGGCGGCGCTGAGGGAGAAAGGTTTCGGCGGCCGGGTGCTGCTGATCGACCGTGAACCCGAGGCTGGTTACGACCGTACCGTTTTGAGCAAATTCGTGATTGCCGGGGAGATGCCGCCGGACGAAGTCCCGCCGCTGCGGGATGAAAGCTTTTACAGCGAACAACGCATTGAACGGATAAACAGCGATGTGATGGGCCTGGATGCAGTCAACCGGACGCTGCGCCTGGCCGATGGCCAATCGCTGAGCTATGACGCCGCCGTAATCGCCACTGGCGGCATCCCCAAGTCCTTGGCGCTGCCCGGTGCCGATCTGCCGCAGGTATTCGTGCTGCGCTCAATGGCGCAGGCGCAGCAGATTCTGACTGCCGCGAAACCCGGTCAACGGGCAGTGATTGTCGGTGGCAGCTTCATTGGTCTGGAATCCGCTTCATCCCTGCGCCAGTACGGCCTGGACGTCACCGTCCTGACCCGCCATGCCATCCCTTTCGCGGCGCAATTCGGCGATACCGTCGGCAAGGCAATTCGTGCCCTGCACGAGGCCAACGGCGTGGTGTTTCATACCGATGGCGAAGCCGCGCAGATCGAAGGCACAGACAAAGTCGAAGCGGTGCTGCTGGACAACGGTCAGCGCTTGCCGGCGGATCTGGTGCTGGTCGGCATTGGCGTCACCCCGGCGACCACCCCGTTTACCGATCTGCCGAAGGAAAAAGATCAGTCATTGAAGGTCGACGGTGGAATGCGCGTGACCGACGGGCTCTGGGCCGTCGGCGACATCGCGACCTTCCCGCTCAACGGCCAGCCCCAACGGATCGAACACTGGCGCCTGGCCCAGCAACAGGCGCGAATTGCGGCGACGAATATGCTCGGCGGTGACGAGCGCTACCTCGACGTACCGTATTTCTGGACCTGGCACTTCGGCAAAAACTACGACTACCTCGGACACGCCGAAGCCTGGGACGAGGTCGAGTTCAAAGGCGATCCTGACCATCCACCGTTTATCGGCCTGTTCGGCAAGAACGGCGTGGTGGCGGCGGCCGTTGCCTGCGATCAGGAGCGAGCCATGGCAATGCTCGCCGAACGCATGAAACAACCGCTGTCAGTGGATGAGGCCTGGCGCCTGATTCGGGACGTTGGCTAACCGACCTCTTCCAATCCTCCGCATCCCCCCGGAGCTGCCGCAAGCTCAGACGTGGCTCAGCGGCTCTCGATTGTCGTCATCTTCGGCCGACAGACGGATCACCAGCGGATGCTCCAGTGGCGCCAAAGGCGGCGGTAGGTCAGCCGGGTCGACTGGGAAGAAGTGCGTAACGACATGGCTGACATCGCCATCCTGATTGTTATGAATGGTCATCGAGCCCGGCGTTCGTAGCTTCTCCAGCCGATCGCCGGTCAGCTTGAAGCTTTTGCTCAGCCCTTGATCGTCCACCACCGGCGCCGGTAAACGGCGCTGGGCAAAGCTTTTGCTTTTGCGCTGTTGATAACGCGCCCAGCCGATCAGGATCACCGCGTTGAACAGTGCCACCCACAGGTAAATCTGCAACGTGCCGAGGGCGTCGAAAAGCGATGCATCGATGCGCGGGCCGTCATGGGTATCGATCAACGGCCACAGACCACGCATCAGCAAATACAGCAGCCCGATCCAGGCCAATACGGTGAAGAAAACATCGATCACGATCAGAAAGGGCCGCTGCCGGGTTCTGATGATTCTCATAGGAAGACTTCCTCTTCATCGTCGTTCAGCGGCTTGATGCCCCGGTCCGGGCTGACCCAGCGTGCGCGCTTCTGATGTTGGCCGAACAATACTTTGGGAAAGCTGACCAGGGTGGTGAACAGACTGATGAACCAGAACACCAGCGGATACCAGACCACCCAGAACATGGTCTTGCCGAGGCCCTTTTCATAGCGGCGGTCGATCAGGATGCTGACCGCGAATTGCACCAGGCAAACCACTGCCAATAGCAGCCCGGTAAACGCCGGTGGCATGAGGTGATCGACGGCAATGGCTGGCGGCATTTCGACGAATTTGCCGATGCCCCAGAAAATCACCGACAGCAGAAAGGTGAACGCCCAACCGGTAGACAGGCAGTACTCGAACAGCAGCGGCCACAGGTAACGATGGCGGTATTGCCAGATGCCACGGATATTCTTGAACAGCACCTCGGCGCCGCCCTGGGCCCAGCGCAGGCGCTGCTTCCACAGACCACCGAGGGTTTCCGGCATAAGGATCCAGCACAACGCGCGGGGCTCGTAGAAAATGCTCCAGTGATCCAGTTGCAGCTTCCAACTGATGTCGATGTCTTCGGTGATCATGTCGGGGCTCCAGTAGCCGACCCGGTTCAGAGCCGTGCGGCGGAAGGCGACGATCACCCCGGAGACGGTAAAGATCCGCCCGAACACCCGCTGGGTGCGCTTGATCAGGCCGATGATCGACGAGAACTCGCCGACCTGCACGCGGCCGATCAAGGTCGAACGGGTGCGGATTCGTGGGTTGCCGGTCACCGCGCCCAGTCGCGCATTGTCGAGCATCGGCGCCACCAGATACGCCGCGGTGTTCGGCGCCAGCAGCGCGTCACCGTCGATGCACACCAGATACTCGCTGCGCGCCGCAATGGCGCCCATGCGCAGGGCCACGGCCTTGCCCTGGTTCTCTGCCAGGTGCAGCACCCGCAGACGCGGATCCTGCGCCGCCAGTGCATCGAGCACCGCGGCGGTGTTGTCCTTGGAGCCGTCGTTGATCGCGATCACTTCGATGTTCGGGTAATGCTGGGCCAGCGCCGCATGGATGGTATCGGCCGCGTTGTCGCCTTCGTTGTAGCAAGGGATCAGGATTGAGATCAGCGGTTCGCCGGCCAGCGGTGGCGGCAAAGTGTCGTCCTGCCACGGCCAGTGCCGCTCCCAGTGCAGCCAGAAATACAGGCCACCGGCGATCCACAGTCCCGACATGAACAGTGGATAGAAGAACACGAAGTCCATCAGGAATTGCCCGGTGAGCAGAAAGATCAGCCCAAGGGGAACCCCAAGGACGATCGCCAGAACCAGCAGGGCTAAAAGTCTGTCCAGCATGTTATGGATTCCACTTGTTGGAGAGCGCGGGCCGCACGGCTTTCAGGTCCGGCTGGTTCTCGAGGAAGTCGTCCGGGTAGTAGCCGAAACTGGTGGCGCCCTGACGCTTGAGGCGGCCCATCCAGTCAGCCAACTGTTCGCCGTCGATGTCGGCGTCGGCTTTTTTCGTCCAGTCACGGGCCTGCAATTCGAACACCGTGCGGTCGAGTGCGCCGGGGCGCGATTTCACCGTCGCCACCAGCGTTTCGAGCCAAGGGCCGGATTGCTGGAGGCTCTGTTTTTCCATGAGCGGCATGGCCATCGGCGCTGTCCAGTCGTAGGCCCCCAGGAAGTCGTCGAGGTTCTGCGCGAACCAGGCTTCGCTCTCGGGGTTGAGCATTGGCTCGGCGAAAATATTACGCGCCGTTTTCACTTGCGGGCCGCGAATGGCGCGGACCTTGGCGGTCAGCTCGTGAGTGAAATCAATCAGGTAGCGGCTCTTGAATCGCGTCCAGCGTTGCAGCATGGCTGGATCGTCACGCAGGGTGGCAATCGAACCGGGCAGACCGTTGGCGGCATAGACCTTCAGGGCTTCAGGCCCGGCGTCTTCGAAGTCCGACAGCACCGCGTCATCGTGATAGAGGACGCCGTCGATCGAGGTCAGGCGTGCTATGTCTTCGTAGATTTCACCGATGATGCGCCGCACGTTCGGGTCGAATGGCGACAAGCGTTTGTACTGATCCGGATCGATCGACGTGGTACCGGTTTTCGGGTCCCAGCGAGTGACCCGTGGCAACTTCGAGTCCAGGGCAAAACTCAGCACCGGCATCCACGCGAAGACCTTGACGTTAGCCCGAGTACGCAACTGCCAGGCCACGCGGTCGAAAAGGTCGGCGCGCACCGGCAGGTGACGGTTGGGGAAGTACAGCGAATGCACCAGGCCATCGCCCACTGGGTCGGCGAAGGCTTGCAGGAATACGGTGTTGGCGCCCATGTCGGCCATGCGCTGGATCAGTTTGCCGAGGTTGATTTCCTGTTGGGCCGGGTCCGCGTCGTAGACGTTGTCCAGGTCCACATGCACCACGCGCATCGGCGATTCGGTCTGTACCGAGACGATGCTGTTGGCGAAGTGTTCGCCATCCGGGTCCGAGGCCACCAGAAAGCGCGGGCTGCTCATCAGGTTGTCGAGAGCATCGAGGCCGTCTTCCAGGGTCAGGGCCAGCTGATAACCCTGCTCGTTGACCACTTGCAGCGAGGTGCCGTCCGCCGCGCCATAAGGCCAGACCCAGACCCGCGGTTTGTAACCGGTGACCTTGCGGATCTTCTCCGAGATGGCCGCCACGTCGGCACGCATCCGGGCCTGGAATTGGGCTTCGGTTTCATAGCGCCCGGTAGCGGCGTCATAACGCCGAGTGGCGGCCGCCGGTTGCAGGTTGCCTTGCGGGTTGGCCAACACGCCTTTGTGGCTGGCGTCGGTATGGGCGGCGATTTCCACCAGGCCGGATCGGGAAATTTCGCGGATCTGTTCCCAGGTCAGGAAGTCCGACCGCTTGCGCGGTGTACCGGCGAAATCCACCGGCTGGTTCAGCGGTGTATCGATCCACACCCCGACCGGCGCCAGCAAGGCATGCCAGTTATAGGCACGCAGCACTGGCAACACGCGGGTATAGAAGCTCGAATAACCGTCATCGAAACTCAGCATGATCGCCCGTGGCGGCAGTTCGGGGCCACCGTTGCGAGCAGCCATGATCTGGTCGACGGTGACCGGTTTGTAGTTGTTCTCCCGCAGCCAGGCCAGTTGCTCGAGCAGGCGCTCGGTGCGCACGGCCACTACCGCCTGATCGGGGTCACGGTCTTCGACATCGTGGTAAGAGATCCCGAGTACATGGTTTTTCGGCCACGGCTTTTCATTGGCCGACACCGGGCGTTCGGACGGCGGTGCGAAGGCCGGGGCTTGCTGGGCGCAGGCGCTGATCAACAGCGCTCCCAGCAGAAGGATGAAACGCGAAATAAAAGGCATCTTCAAACTCTTCTAGAAGCGGTAAGTAAGGTCGACGAGCAGGCGCAGATCGGTTTCGCGGTCGCCGTCATAAGGCCGGTTGATCACGCTCAGCAGGCCGCCCACCTCGAATACGTCGTTCCAGCTGTAGCGCTGGCCGTAACCCAGCAGGCCGACGACGCCGGTCCCGTGATCGCGCTGGCTATAGGTGCCCGCACCGGCCTGGAACTGTTGGCTCCAGGAGGTTTCATAGCGGCGGTAGAGCACGTGGTTGACGTTCACCGTCGGCAGCACGCTGAAATCGGATTTGGGGTTGAAGTACGGCACATCGTCGGACTTGGAGTTATGGCTGGTGCCGACCTCCAGGCCCAGGTCGACCTGCAAGGCCGGCGCGCGGTAAACACCCTCGCGACCGGTGAGCAAGGCTTCGACACGGTTGTTGCCGTCACTGAAGTGCGAGGGGCTGACCGCCAGCCTCCACTCGCGGCTCTCATTGGCGCGCCAACGGATGAAACCGCTGCCGCCGTTGGCGGTGATGTCGCTGTTCAAGGCCCGCAACGGCGTTTGCGCCGACAGGTATTCGAGGCTGCCGCCGTACTGCCAGTGATCGTCGATATCTCGGGCAATCGCCAGGCGCGCACCCTGTTTGTCACCGAAGCCATAGGAGTGGTTGGAGACTTCCGCTTCCAGGGTCATGTCGCGGCTCCGACGTTCAAGCCCGACGCGCTGAAAACGGTGGTGGCCGGTGCCTTCCTGGAAGTCGCCGGTGGCGTAACCGGCACCGGCGAACAGACGCCAGTCTTCATCGATGGGCGGGCTGTACAGCGTGGTTTCGATGCCGAAATCGCGACTGCCGTTGACCGCCCCAGCATCGCCGTTGCCCCCGCCATAACTCTTGCCGCCATAGGCCTCCACCCGCAGCTCGGCCATGTCATGGACCGCACGCTGGCGCTGCAAACGCTGGACCTGACGGTTGTCGGGGAAACGCGCGACCACATCGTCGGTCAGCGCATCCATCTGCCGCCATTCCTGCAGGTCCATGGCGGTGTGGCCTTGCGCAATTTCCAGGCCGATGTCCCGTGGCACCATACTCTCGGTTTCCTTGAGCTGATTTTCGGCGCGCCGTGGCCAGTCCCGGGCCAGGTACAGATCGGCCTGGGCCAGACGCAGGCCAAGGTTGCCCGAGGCCTGATTCACCAGCACCTGCAAACGCTGCTCGCCCGATGGCAGATCAGCGCCATAGGTGCCGGCCTGGGCGGCGAGTTGCTGCGCGTCCATCCATTCATCGTTGGGATTGCCCACCGGCAAGCCCTTGAGTTCGACCCGTGGCTTCTGGGTCTTGGCCAGGTCTTCAGCGACCTGACGCGCTTCATCGGCCTTATCGCTTTCGAGCAAGGCGTAATAGAGCGCGGTGCTGTCTTCCAGGCGGTCGCCGACATCGGCATCCGGTGCCACCAGCACCTGACGATACAAATCGGTGGCGATTTCTGGCTGACGCTGGTCCAGATAGGAAGACGCCACCCAACGCAGGGCGTAGGTCGGAATCTTCACGCCTTCGGCGAGCAGCTTCTGGTATTCGGCGATCACATCGGCGGTGCGCGCACGGGCCTTGAGGGCGCCCATGCGATCGATTCGCCAGCGGATGACGTCATCGTGGGCCTGAGGATCCGGCGTCCAGGTCGACAGCAACTGGTCGTAATCGGCCAGCGCCCGATCGGCGATCATATAACGTTCTTTTTCGCTGCGAGTGGCCAGTTCGGCCAGGCGCACGCGCTCTGCGGCCAGGTCACCTTCAAGGCGTCGCAGCGTGACCGGATCCAGCAACCCCGACCGCTGACGCGCCAGGCGCAAGGCCGGTTCCGGCAGGCGGGCGCGTTGCAGGGCAATCACGTATTCCCGAGCGACGTCGGGCTTGCTGCCGGCGCGAATGAAAGCCTGGTCGTATTCAAACAACGCGTCGTAGGTGGCGCCGGCGCGGGTCAAAGCGTAGGCCAGGGCCAGGCGGCGGGAAGGATCCTCCGGTTGCGCCGCCACCAGCGCCCTGGTGCGGGCAACGGCCTCGTCAGGTTTACCGGCGTCGGCCTGGGTCATTGCCAGGCCCAGTTGAAGGTCGGGATTTTGCGGTGCAAGGGTCAGGGCCTTGTTGTACACCTGGGTCGCCGAGTCCCAACGCTTGAGGTTGCGATAGGCACGTGCGGTGGCGGTCAGGGCCTGAACCGGCAGCGCCCGATTGTGCCCCTGGGTTTCATAGACCTGGGCCACTTCGGCGTCCAGACCCGCCCAGCTGGCGATCTGCAAGTGATCGCTGATCTGGCCGGTGGTGGCCTGGTTTACCGGTACCTGGCGCAACACAGTCAGCGCAGGCGTGTAGTTGCCGGCCCGTGCATCACGAACCATTTGGTCGTAGGGGGTGTCGGCGAGCGCCTGCATCGGCCACAGCAACTGGCCGCACAGCGCAACGCGAAACAAGGGGCGCAAACCACGATGAATAAAGGGACCAGCAAAACACGGCATTCGTCAGCATCCTTACATGGCCAGCCGGGTCGCAATGTCCCTTGCCCATTCGTAGCGGAAAGCCGGGTCGAAAGACCCAGCCAAGCTTTATCGACGCAGTTTTGCATGCAGGCGTAGTCGACTCTTCAGAACACAATAATTGTTCAGATTCGTGACGCTCGGGCCTTCTCCAATGCCGATCCGCCGGGTGCGGAACCTGTGGGAGCGGGCTTGCCCGCGATGAGGTCGCGTCAGTCGATAAAGATGTGGCTGATAGATCGCTATCGCGGGCAAGCCCGCTCCCACAGGTTCCGTGCCTTGATTGACGGGCATTGGAACCTCCTCCCCCCTCTCCCCGTTTCGAAACCCCCAGACAGCAAAACGCCCGGCGTCTGCATGTTGCAGAGGCCGGGCGTTGCGCTGAAGCCTGCGGTTTTACTGGAGGGTGACGTCGCCCGTGCCGCCGAGTTTGCTCATCACGAAGCCGACAAATTCCTCGAGGGTCATTTTCTGGCCGTTGAAGTCCACCTGATTGTTGGCGTAGTGCAGCTTGGTGACGACATTGTTACCGTCCAGTTTCGCCAGTTGCGTGCCCACCGCCATGCTGCTGAACATGTCGGCAGTTGCGCTCGCCTGATCGGCGATTAGTTTGGCGTCGGTCTGGCCGTCGATTTGCGACTGCACGGTGAGCACGTCAACCAGCATCGGCTTGGACACCAACAGGTTGAAGTCCAGCAGGGCGATCAACTGCTTGACCAACTGGTCTGGCGGCAGGTCCATGGACTGCGGTTTGGTCAGGTCCAGCACCAGGTTGGCGCGGCTTTCGCCGTTGCTGGTGTTGAACGACAGGTTTTCCAGGGCCACCTGCGGGCCGGCGGCCAGCAGTTTCTCCAGGCCGGTCTTGACCTGTGCCTCTTCGGCCGGCGTCAGCTTCAGCTCCGGCACCGGCAGACCGGCGGCAGCAGCTTCAGCGGCGGCCTTCTCGTACGGTTGCAGTTTGGTCTGGTAGATCTGCATCAGCGACATCGTTGACGGAATGTCGAGGTTTTTCAGGCTCATGGCCATCTGCGCAGAACCGACAACCTTGCCGTTCAAAGACACTTCACCGACCTTGTAATCGGCACGCCCCGAAGCATTGGTGCCCGATTCCTCGGTCTTGTTCTTCATTTCAAAGTTCTTGACGCCGAGTACCGACTGCTTGGCGCCGAAGGTGGTCTTGCTGTTGGTCAGCTCGACGGTGTTTTCGCCGGTGTAATAGCCGTACGTGCTTTTGTTCAGGTTACTGGCCACGGTCAAGCCGTTGAGCTCGACCTGCACCGGGGTCTGATCTTCGGCCACGGTGGTCAGTTTCAGGCTGTCCATGTAACCGTCTGCCTTGACCTTTTGCGCCTGGGCACTGGCGGCTACATCGAGTTTCATACCGGAGAAGGTCAGATTGGATTTGTCATCCAGCGCTGTTTCCAGCGGCAGAAATTCGAGGGTGCCCTTGGTGGAATTGTCGTAGCCGATGTTGACCACGCCTTTGACCGGGGAATTGTTCTTGGCGGCGGCGAACCATTTCTCGGTCAGCGGGGTCTTTTCCAGCTCGTAGTGACTGGTGGCCAGGACCGGCAACCACTTCAGCGACACCAGGCGCGAGAACGGCAGCGGGCCGTGTTCGATACGGTCGACGAACAGCAACTCGACCGGCGCTTCACCAAACATCTCGCCCTCGCCCTTGAGGCGGTAGTGCGCGGTGCTGCTGAACACATGGCGGTCCAGCGACACCAGCTCCAGCGACGCCGTGCCGTTGGAACCAGCCAGAGCGGCTTGCAGCTCTTTGTTGGCGTCGGCGATCGAGGTGTTCAGCACCCCATCGAGTTTGCTGCCGGTGTACCACGCACCGCCAGCGCTGATTGCACCGATGGCCACGACAATTCCTAGAAGCACGCCTGCTGATTTATTCATGAAGTACCCGTTCAATGTCCGTTGTTGAAAGTGTGGTCGTCTTCCCTGAACCCATGACAGGTTGCGGTCACGACTGTGCGAAAAGTGGGATGGAGATTAGCATTTGCGCCGCAAGGCGGCCCAATGATTAAAGGTGAAAGAGTGTCTATGGACCGCGCAGAAGAAGCGAGAGTTTCGGCGGCTGTAAGATTGCCATCGCGGGCAAGCCCGCTCCCACAAGGATCGCGCTGAACCTGTGGGAGCGGGCTTGCCCGCGATGGCGTCAGTCCAGCCAACCTCAATTCACGAATACTGCACTTCAATTTCATCAAGCTGATGATCGAAGCTTTTCAGCCGTGCCGTCCACGTATACACCAGCACTTCAAAATCCCGATTGATCACCGCCCCGCCGGTCACTTCCGCGCGCGGGTCGCAGAAATCCAGCTGATAGCGTTCGCGGGCCATGGCGTTGGCGACATCGGACAGCTCTCGCGCATTGTTGAGCCAGTGCCAGCCCTCGTCGGCCACTTGCTTGTCCAGCGCCAGGCATTGTTTTTTCAAGGTTTCGAGGCTTTTTTCCAGCGGTGTACCGGTGAGTTCGCCCATCACCTCCTGGAACGTGCGCCCCGGTTGCCAGTAACTGCCCCAGAAATACCGGTCGAACACCGTTTCGACGCGACGCAAAGCCACCTTGGTGTCCCAGATCAGCACCAGGGTCTTGCCTTGTTCGAGTTGTCGTTTCTTGATGCGCTGGTTCTGAAGCGAAGCCCACGCGACCACCACGATAGCCATCACGGCGATCAACGCCGCCGCGCTGTCGAGGAATATCAGCGCCGTGTCGAGCTGGTGGGCCAGCATGATGCCGTAGAAATAGGTGGCCGACAGCAAAACCAATGCCGCAATGGCGCACCAAAAGCCGGGAGCGTAAGGGTTTTTCATTATTAGATCCCCATGACCAACGCAAGCCTTGATCGACGGGTTCGCCGCGCGCCCCCATCAAATCAAAGCATAGCAACGGCCTCAGGGTTTGCCGGGTTGTGACCCTTGCGTTCGTCCGCTTTCCCAGCCGCCGCCCAAAGCAAGGAACAAATCGATCTGGCTCATCGCGACTTGGGTGTTGGCCGAGGCCAGTTGCGCCCGTACGTCGGTGTAGGTGCGGGTGGCTTGCAGGTCCGCCAAAAACGACTCGCGACCGGCCTGAAAGAAGCGGTGGGTCTGGTCTGCCGCCCGTTGTGCCGATTGCTCGGCGTCTGCCAACGCATCGCGGCGTTGAAGCTGCGCGGAATATTGCGCCAGGCCGGTCTGAGTTTCGCGGATGGCGTTGAGCACCACGCCATCGAAATGCGCCAGCGCGCCTTGGGTCGCGGCCTCGGCCTCACGGATTCGCGCGCGGGAGCCGTTGGACGGCACGGTCCAGCTCAGCAACGGGCCGAAGCCCCAGCGATTGGTCGCCGGTTTGCCGAGGTTTTCCAGTATCCCGACGGTGCCAACGCTCGCGCCAATGCTGATGTCCGGGTACAACTCGCCGGTTGCAATGCCAATCCCGGCGGTCGCGGCCGCCAATCTGCGCTCGGCCTGCCGCACGTCGGGTCGACGCTTGAGCAGCGTGGCGCCGTCACCTACCGGTAACAATTGCGCAATTTTCGGCAGCTCGGCGCAGTCACTGGTGCCCGCAGGCAATTGCTCGACCGGTTTGGCCAGCAGCATCGACAAGCGGAACAATCCGACCTGACGTGCGGCTTCATAACGTGGCAATTCGGCGCGCAAGGATTTGAATTGGGTTTGCGAACGGGTGACCTGGGTTTCATCACCGCGCCCGGCATCGCGCAAGCGCTGGGTCAGCGTGGTGCTCTGGGCCTGCAGATCGAGGGAATGCTGAGCGATCTCCCGCTCTTCGTTGGCCGCGCAGACTTGGGTGTATGCCCGCACCACATCGGCCACCAGGGTGATGCGCGCGGTGTCCGCTGCCGCCTGAGTCGCATCGGCATTGGCTTTGGCCGCTTCGATGCCGCGTTGCAACGTGCCGAACAGGTCGAACTGATAGGACGTGGTGATACCGATATCGCCGACGTTGGCCACCGGCACTTTATCCGCCAGCAAGAACGCCTCGCCGGACTCCTGCAGACGCTGGGCGCCGACTTTCACGCCGCCGCTCCAACCACCCGCCGCCTGCGCTTCGTCGACCTGAGCGCGAGCCCGCGAAAGATTCGCCGCCGCCACCCGCAGATCGGTGTTGGAGGCCATGGCCTGCTGCACCAATTGGTCCAGACGCGGGTCCTGATACAACCGCCACCAATCGCTGGGCACCGGTGCCGAGACGACATTCTTGCCGTTCACCGCCAGCTCGCCCTGAAAGTCTTCACGGTGCACGGCGGCCTCGACCGGCAAGTGATAATCCGGCCCGACCACCTGACAGGCCGACAGCAGCAGCCCTAACCCGGCCACTGCCAAACCCCAGGCCCTGCTCATTTCGCTGGCTCCCCGGATTGATCGTCGATGATCGACACCGTGGCCGTGCGGCCGGCAATCATGCGGAAGTCCGCTGGCACCTCGTCGAAAGCGATTCGCACTGGAATCCGCTGCGCCAGCCGCACCCAGCTGAACGCCGGATTGACGTTGGGCAACAGGTTGCTGCCGCTGCTGCGGTCGCGGTCTTCGATGCCGGCGACAATGCTTTCCACATGCCCGCGCAGCCGAGCGCGGTCGCCGACGACCCGAATATCGACGCTCTGGCCGACATGAATGCCGTCCAGTTTGGTTTCTTCGAAATAACCGTCGATGTGGAACGAGTTGCTGTCCACCACCGACAACACCGGCCGTCCGGCGGTGACGAACTCCTGGGAGCGCGGCGCCCGGTCGTTGACGTAGCCATCCACCGGGCTGCGGATCACCGAGCGGTCGAGGTTGAGTTGAGCGCTGTCCACCGTCACCTGCGCCTCCATCAACGCCACTTCGGCGCGGGCAACACGGGATTGGCTCTCTTCCAGTTGCTCGGCCGGGACCAGATTGCCCAGGCCCCGGTTACGCTTGGCCTCGCGCTGGGCCTGGGCCAGGGTTTCCTGGCGGTCGGCGACGGCCGCTTTTGCCTGGCGCAGTGCCAGTTTGAAACGGTCCTGATCGATGCTGAACAGCACCTGGCCGCGTTTCACCCATTGGTTGTCGCGCACCTCTACTTGCTGGATCAGGCCGGATACATCCGGAGCAATCTGCACGATGTCGGCGCGGATGTGGCCGTCCCGGGTCCAGGGCGCGAACATGTAATACATGACCATGCGCCAGACCACGACAACGGCGAAGGTCACGATCAACAGCGTCAGGACCACGCGGCCGAGGGTCAAAAAAGGTTTTTTCATGTCATCAGGTATCGACTGAGTGAGTCCACGGCGCCGAGCAGCACAGCGTAGAGAGCCACGTTGAACAATGCCCGGTGCCAGACCAGACGGTAAAAGTGCAGGCGCGTCAGCACCCCGTGCACCAACAGGAACAACACGTAGGTAATGCCCATCAGCACCAGCAGCGTGGGCAGGAACACCCCGCTGATATCCAGATCACCGATCATAAAGGCGCTCCATCGATGCCATGGGGAAGCGGTTCTTCGAGTTCGCCCGTGCCGACAAACTCGACGCCCGGCAACAGCGCCAGACGCAGGCCGCTCAAGGCGTGCAGCAGGTGCAGACGGGTTTCGTCATCACTTTGGCCGCCGAGGGCGCGACGGGTGCGATCAAGGGTCATCAGCAACGGGCTTGGCGCCGGCAGACGTTCGTCAGCCTTGAGACAGGCCTTGAAGTACTGACCGACTTCGGCCACCACCTGCCGCAGCAACGTTTGCGGCGCACCAGACACTCGCGGCGAATAGGCGAGCAGGTCCAGCAGGTTCAGCGCCACGCGCACTTCCCGCAGCGCGATGCCGGTGTCCTGGCCGGTCATGGCCAGGCGTGGCAAATGCTGCATCAGGCGATCGAGCATCTGCACCCCCATGTGCCGGTGTTCGGCCAGCGTGGCCGGCTCGGTCAGGCCGACGATGTCGCGCCAGCTGAAACGGGTCAGGCGCTTGGCCGCCAGTTCCGCGCCGAATGGCCGGGCGATCAGGGTCCAGACGAACGCGAACAGCAAGCCCATGGGTCCGGCCAGATTGGAGTTGGCGAAGCTGAGGAAGTCCGCGTCGTAGGCACCCTGAATGCTGATGAAAGACGACGTGTTGACGATGGTCAGCAGCATGCCCAGATAGAAACGCGGCTGCACCGTCAGGGTGCCAACGCAAATGAACGGGATGGCGAAGGCCAGCACCAGCATCGGGAAGTCATGCAGGTTCGGCAGGATCAGAAACAGATAAAGGCTGGCGAACAGCACCGACATCGCGGTCCAGAAAAAGAACCGGTAGATCTGCGGCGCCGGGTCGTCCATCGAAGCAAAAAAACTGCACGCCACCGCCGCCAGGATCACCGCGCTACCGCCGTCGGTCCAGCCGAGCAGAATCCACAGCACCGAGGCGACGATGATGGCGGTGACCGTGGATGCGGCCGAATAGAGCATCAAGCCACGGTCGAGAAACGGCGACAGCCGACCAAGGCGCCAGTGCCGATACACCGCGCGCCAACTGTCCTGGCTCTCGCACTGGATGGCGTGTTGCAGGCTGCGGCAGTCTTGCCACACATCGATCCATTCGCCGAGGCGATACAGCGCGTTGGAAAACAGCAACTGCTTGCGATCGTCCAGCGACTCGGCACTCGGTTGCAGCACTTCGAGCTGGTTTTTCAGGGCCTGCCAACGGTCGAGGTCCGCGTCTTTGTGGTCGAGCCATTCGGCGGTCGCGGTCAGCAGTGGCGCGAACTTATCCACAAGCTCCGGCGTGCGCCGCTCGAGGGCATAGAGCGCATCGTCGAGGGCGTCGATCACCGGCAGCAGATGGATCATTCGCCCGCGCAGTTCCTTGGTATTACGCACTGTCTGCGGGCGCGCTCCTTCATGAGGCAGCTGACCGATCATCAATTCCAGACTGTTGAAGTTCGCCACCATCGATGAACGCAGGGCGCTGACTTCGTCCGGCTGCACGTTGCGGCTGAGAAAGCGCAGGCTGTAGGTCGAGGCATCGGCGAACCATTTATTCACCGAATCGTTGAACACCGGCGCCAGTCGCCGTGGCCAGAACATGGCGCCGACCACCGCCGCAACAGCGATGCCGAGGAAGATTTCTTCGGTGCGCGCTTCGGCTACGTCCCATACCGCCAGCGGGTTATCCACCACCGGCAGGGCGATCAGCGGCAAGGTGTAACCGGCAAGCATCAAGGCGTAGCTGTTGGCAGTGCGCAGGTGCAGGGACAGGAACAGTAAAATCCCGGTCCACAGCGCGATGACCACCACCAGCACATAGGGGCTCTGCACAAACATCGGCACGAAAAAAACCGCCGCCGCCGCACCGAGCAAAGTACCAACGGCGCGGTACAACGCCTTGGAGCTGGTAGGGCCGACGAACGGGCTGGAAACGATGTACACCGTGGCCATCGCCCAGTACGGGCGGGGCATTTGCATGAGCATGGCGATGTACAGCGCAATCATCGATGCCGCGAACGTGCGTACACCGTAGAACCAGTCGCGCACCGGGGGCACGCCGGTGAAAAATCCGCTCACGGGTGGGCCACCGCTGGATGGTTGGCCGCTTCGAAAGCTTTCAGTACCCGCAGCGCCGCTTCCAGATCACTCGGGGCGATCCCTTCAAGTACTTCATGACGCAAACGCACCAACTCGATTTCGACTGCCTGCACCAGCTCGCGACCGGTCTCGGTCAGACTCAGGCATTTGGCGCGGCGGTCATGGGCGTCTTCGGTACGGCAAACGTAACCGGCATGGCACAGCTGATCCAGCAAACGCACCAGAGAAGGACTCTCCATCCCCGCCGCCTGCGCGACCGTCACCTGCCGCACACCCTCGCCCAAACGCCCGATCATCAACAACGGCACGGCGCAGGCTTCGGAGATTCCATAGTTGACCAGCGTGGTCTGGCAGATCTTCCGCCAATGCCGGGCGGCCACCACCATGGAGCTGCTGATGTTCATCTGGAGAGCGGCGAGGTTCTTTGGCACGAGGGGATGCACACACTGTTAGTTTGCTAACTATCAATATGGCATTGGAGGGGAAAGCTGGTCAAGTTTTGAAACAATTCTCATGCTGGCAAATGAGTTTTCACAGATCCTCAAGACTGATTGGTTCGCCAGTTTCCTGATTGCGAGCGCGGATGAGAGGTGCAAGGGCGAAATCATCCAGACGGTCCAGCATCGCTTCATAGAGATCTGCCGAAACCAGATACGTCCTGATTCGATTGTTATCCACCACCGCAACTGGCCCGGCTTGTGTATCCCGCAAGACAGCACCGATGTTTTTAGCAAACGCGGAGATGCTGATGATTCTTTCGGCCAAAACATACTGCATGAGTCAGTCTCATCTTGGGATTTGTCGCCATGGAAGCTACTTCAAGCAAGTTAATAAGACCCAGAAGAAACCTGTGACGAGGTTTTTCATTTACACCCCCCGCCCCTTCCTCAGCAGCACATCCAGCTGATCCACCACCTCCGCCCAATCCGCGTCATCCAGAATTTCCTCACGCAGCAGCTCTGCCTGGCTCTCGCTCCAGAAGAACGCGTCCGCCAGGTGCAGTTCGGGTTTGAGCGGTGAATGGGTGGCGATGAATTTATCGATGCTTTCGGCGTCATCAGGCAGGCCGAGTTGTTTGAAGAGAGATGGGAGGCTGTGGGTAGGGGATTCCATGTCGGGCTCCTTTGTTTGATTGGGCAACAGCGGCGCGGCCATTCGCGGGCAAGCCTCGCTCCTACAGGAACGAGGCTTGCCCGCGATGACGGTGGTTATGTCGATGCTATGCCGACTGACTCAACTCGCAGACCTCGGCATGCGGCACCATTTTCAAGTATTCCGGTACGCTCATGTGTACCAGGTTGTTGTGGTTGCCGGCTTCGAGGTAGATGTCTTGCTGCCGGGTCAGCAGTGGGTCGATGACCATGTCCATTCCATAGGACTCGCCCAGTGCAGGCACGGCGCCGCGTTCGCAATCGTCGAACAGGCGCGGCAGATTGCTTTCACGAGTGACTTGCCATTCGCTGCTGCCACGTACTTTGCTCAGGTCCAGATGACGACTGGCGGGCAGCACGGCCATCAGGTAATGCCCGTGGCGATCGTCGAGGATCACCGATTTGGCCACCCGTTCAGCGGGAATGCCCGCGAGCCGCGCCGTTTCAAGGCTGCTGGCCGAGTGCGGATGGGAAACGATGTCATATTCGCAGTGCGCCTTTTCCAGGCTGTTCTGCACGGTTCTTGCCATACGCATGATGCACCTCGGTGTCCGCCACAACGCAAGGCGGGCGATGGTTGGAATTTTCTCTCCATTAAAAGTCTAGGCCCGCTGGTGGAATCTGGAGGGAAATCCGCCCGTCGGGCGCGGTCGACAGCTGGTCAAAATTCATACAGCCACAGGCTCAACTAGACTTGTACACAGAGCCATGACCGGCTCGCGGACGGATGACTCTCCCGGAGGGTCAAGTGAACATGCGTTGCTGTGCAATTGCGCTGCTGCTGGCCCTGAGCGGACCGGTTTTCGCGGCGGACACTCTCGTGGTGCTGGTTCCCGACCCCATCGGGCTCTGGCTGATCACATTCGGCATTGCGTTTCTGATCGCCGAGGCGGCCTTGCCCAATTACGGCGTGGTCGGTCTGGGCGGCCTTGTAATGTTCGTGATTGGGGCGGTGATTCTGACCAACACCGAAGTCCCCATTCCCTTGATGATCGGCCTGGGACTGATCAGCGCATTGCTGCTGACTTTCCTGCTGATCCGCGCCTTGAAAACCCGACCGCGCCGCAACGTCACCGGCGACGACGAATTACTCGGCAGCGTGACGCCAATAACGTCGTTGCAGGGCGGTAATGCATACATCGGCTGGGTGCATCTGCAAGGCGAGCAATGGCAGGTTTCAAGTGAAACACCGCTGCAACCGGGTCAACAGGTCCGGGTGGTGGCACGCAAGGGTCTATTGCTGGAAGTGGTCGCGGCTGACGCGGCGCCCGCATGAACAATGATGGCGGAGAATAGTCATGGGTCTGCAACTGGGTTTTGCCGCGCTCCTGTTATTGCTGATTGCACTGGCGGGGTCGACCTTCCGCATCCTGCGCGAATATGAGCGCGGCGTGGTGTTCCAGCTCGGACGCTTCTGGCAGGTCAAGGGGCCTGGGCTGATCTTGCTGATCCCGGCGGTTCAACAAATGGTTCGTGTCGACCTGCGGACCGTGGTGCTCGACATACCGCCACAAGACGTGATCACCCGCGACAACGTCTCGGTCAAGGTCAACGCGGTGCTGTATTTCCGCGTGCTCGATCCGCAAAGGGCGATCATTCAGGTCGAAGACTTTCTCATGGCCACCAGCCAACTGGCGCAGACCACATTGCGGGCGGTGCTCGGTAAACATGAACTCGACGAATTGCTGGCCGAACGGGAACGGTTGAACATCGACATCCAGCAAGTGCTCGATGCGCAGACCGATGCCTGGGGTATCAAAGTGGCCAACGTCGAGATCAAGCACGTGGACCTCAACGAATCGATGATCCGCGCCATTGCCAGACAGGCCGAGGCCGAACGGGAACGTCGGGCCAAGGTGATCCACGCCGAAGGCGAATTGCAGGCCTCGGAAAAACTCATGCAGGCTGCCGAAATGCTCGGCCGTCAACCCGGGGCCATGCAATTACGTTACATGCAGACGCTGAGTTCGATTGCCGGGGACAAGAGTTCGACCATCGTCTTCCCGCTGCCGATCGAGTTGCTCAAGGGGATGGCGGATTTGTCGTCGAAGCCTTGATGCACCGATGACCTGTGGCGAGGGAGCAAGCTCTCTCGCCACAAAAGCCATTTCAATCATATTTTGCGCAATTGCTCCACAGCCTTATAAGGCTCTAGCGCCCATTGTTGTATGTGTTCATTAAGCAGCACCGAGGCTTCACGATGCTTGCCATCGCTGTCATCGACAAATGCCTGCGACGGCTGCTTGGCATGTTGCCCCACCGCCGCAAACACTTGCCTGCGCTGCTCGATATCCAATGCAAAGAACGTTGCCAACCGCCCCGCCATGGCCTGCGGCAGTTCGCTGTAGTTCACCGCCAAGCCGCCAAACACCCGGCATTGCGCCAACCCCGATGCCAGCAACCGCCCCAATCGTCGGGCGATGTAATCCTCACCGCTGCTGAACGGAAGTTCGTCATCCAGCACGCTGGCGCCAATCAACCCCGGCACCATATGCATACCTGGGCGACGCAGATGCGAGACGGCAATTTCCAGTGGATCGCAATAAAGAAACAACCACGGTGTTTCGGGGAAGCACTCGCGCAACAATGGCAGTTCACCAATGTTCCAGGCGTCGAGTTTAATCACCGGAAACCCAGGTGCCGATCGGCGAAGGAGCGTTGGGAATTGGCCTTGAGCTCCGCTTCGGCAACGCCCAGGGCACGCTCGGCCACATCGGCCTGAGCCTTGAGCGTGGTGCTTTCGAAGCGCAGCAGCAGGTCGCCGGTTTTCACCGTCTGGTTGGGTTTGACCAGAAACTCGGCGATCACCCCGTCCAGCGGCGCCGCGACCACACGACCGCCCAACGGGACGACTTCGGCCGGTGCCAGCACCGATTGGCGCACCGGGATCAGCAACCCGAGCAACAACACGGCAACCAGCGCCACCTGACGCTTGCGCGTCCAGCGCAATCGCCAGGGTTTGCGCGGTTGCAGCGCCAGCCAGGCGTGACTGTAAGTGTCACCCAGTTGCGACAGCAACACTTGTTCAGAAGGGTTCCACGGCACATCCCGCGCCAGCCACAGACCGCCGAACACCTCGCCCTGATGATCGATCAGCGGCAGCCAGAACACCTGAGCGGCTGACAGACTTTGCCAATCGGGTTGGCGTTGGGCAGCGCCGCTACCAGCAGCAAGGTCTGGCTGCCTTCGTCGATCCGCGCACCGAGGCGTTTGACCGTGGCATCCAGCGGCTGACCGGTTTCATCGGGGACAAAACTGAAGGTCTGGCCGGGCTTGAGCTTGCCCATCCAGCGTGACGGCACCAACAGGTGAATTTCCAGGGTGCGGTTGTCGACAACGTCCAGCAAAGGCGTGCCAGCGGCGACGCTTTCGTAGCGCTTGACCTTGCGCTCGACGACCTGACCATCGAACGGCGCCACCACGCTGCAACGCTTGACCTGAACTTGATAAACCTGAGATTGCGCCTGAGTTTCGCTGACCTTGGCCTCGGCCCGCGCCACTTCAAAGCGCCCCACCGAATTCAACGCCGCCAGTTGTTTGTTGTGCGCCAGCTCTTCACCAGCACCACGGCTGGCGGCCTGAGCCGCGTTGAGCTGAGCCTGATAAGCCGAACAGTCAAACCGCGCCAGGGTATCGCCCTTCTTGAACGACTCGCCCTCACTGAACGGCAACTCGACAATCCGCCCGGACAACTCACTGGCGAGCACAGCCTGATCCCGGGCTCGCAACACACCACGGGCCTCACTGCTGGCTAACGCGTTACCGCCGACCGCGTTGCTTTCCAGCAACGGATCGTCTGGCGCAGGCGTTTGCGCCTGTACTACGCACGTTACAAAGGTCAATCCAATAACCCAAATACGAAAACGCCGCATAACCGTTACTCCCTGACGGATGAGCGGAGTCTAAGACAGCGGGGGTGAGCGTCAAGCGGATGGCCATCATTGGTTGAAAGAGCGTGCTCGCTGATCAGTATTAATTGCCTTACAAATCATCCAGAAGGCGCAACAGATCTAGCGCTGCGCCGTCTCTGCCACCGGATACACCGACTCCCATCCCCCACCCAACGCCTTGTACAACCCCACCATCGCCAACGACACCCCGGTCGAGCTCTCGACCCACTGCTGCTGGGTTGCCAGCAATTCACCTTGCACGGTGAGGACGTTGACGAAATCCACCACCCCTTCGACGTACTGCTGTTGCGCGGTGCGCAGGGCGATCTGGTTTTGGCGCACGGCTTCGGCGAGATGATCGCGGCGCAACTGGCTAGCGTTGTAGGCGGTGAGTTGATCGTCGATTTCATGCCAGGCCCGCAGCACGGTTTGCTGATAGGCCAGGGCCGCTTCCTGTTGCTGAGCTTCGCGCAAGTGCAGCATGCCGCGCAGGCGACCGCCGTCGAACAGCGGCAGGCTGAACTGCGGGCCGATGCCGAACGAGCGCGAGCCCCACGAGCCGAAATCGCTCAGTTGCATGGCTTGTGAGCCGATGTTGCCCGACAGGGTGATCCGCGGATAAAAGTCGCCCTTGGCCACGCCGATGCTGGCGGTCGCTGCATGCAGACGGGCTTCGGCCTGACGGATGTCGGGACGGCGCTCGGCCAATTGCGAGGGCAAGCCGATGGCGACCTGACGCGGGGTTTGCGGCACCGGGGCGTCTGTGGATAACTCGGCGGACAGCGCTTGTGGCGGTTCGCCCATCAACAGGCTAAGGGCGTTGATCAGTTGCGACTGAAGCTGCTCCAGCGCCGGCAAACGTGATTCGATGGCCTCGACTTGCGCAGCGGCTTCGGCAACGTCCAGATCCGTCGCCACACCGTCGGCCAGACGCAGTTGCGAGAGTTTCAAACTATGCCGGGCGACGTCGAGGTTTTGCTCGGTGACGGCCCGGGTGCTTTGCACGCCGCGTAGCTGAATGTAGTCCTGAGCGGTTTCGGCGAGCACCGACAGCAGCACGCCGCGACGATCGTTTTCCGCCACTTCCAGCGTGGCATCGGCGGCTTCGGTTTCACGGCGCACACGGCCCCAGAAATCCAGCTCCCAAGAGGCGGAAAAGCCTGCGTCCCACAGGTTGAACGCCGAGTCGCCGTTATTGCCCGACGGATCGTTCAGGCCTTCACCACTGTTGCGTTTGCGCCCGTAGCTGCCGGTGGCGGCGGTGTTGGGATAGCGGTCGGCGGTGATCACCTGGCGCGCGGCGCGGCTTTGCTGCAAGCGGCTGCTGGCGAGTTTCAGGTCGAGGTTGTCGGTCAGGGCGCGTTGGGTCAGGGCCGAGAGTTTTGGGTCGTGGAATATCTCCCACCAGCGTTCGTTCATGTCGGTAGTTACTGCTTCACTGGCGGCGGCTTTGGACGGTTTCGACCATTCGGCCACTTGTTGCGGCTGAGGTTTTTGGAAGTCCGGGCCGACGGTGCAGGCACTCAAAGAAAACAGGCTCAACACAAAAACCACTGAATGAATGCTGACCCTGTGGCGAGGGAGCTTGCTCCCGTTCGAGTGCGCAGCACTCGCAATTTTTGGGTCCGCTTCGCAGACCAACGGGAGCAAGCTCACTCGCCACAGGGATGTGCGATTAACAATGTTCATCGCTGCGCAACCTCATGCTCGCTGGCGCTTGCCGTATCAATCCTCGCCTCCACCGACATCCCCACCCGCAACCGCTCGGCCAGTGGTTGCCCTGGCTCCAGAATGATTTTCACCGGAATCCGTTGCACAACCTTGGTGAAGTTGCCGGTGGCGTTGTCCGGTTTGACCGAGGCGAAGGTCACGCCCGTAGCCGGTGCGATGCTCTCGACGCGGCCGCGCAGGGCTTCGCCGCCGAGGCTGTCGACGTGCACTTGCACGCTCTGCCCCGGCTGTACGTCAGTCAGTTGGGTTTCCTGAAAATTGGCAACCACATACGCCCGCTCCAACGGCACCACGGCCAGAATCTTGCTGCCCGGCGTGACATAGGCGCCGACCCGCACCGCGCGCTCGCCGACCATGCCGTCCTGGGGCGCAACAATGCGCGTATACGACAGCTCATAGCTGGCCATTTCCAGCGCCGCTTGCGCTCGTTTCAGCCCACCTTCGGCCGCATCACGCTGGGCGGTCAGGATCTCAACCTGCTTGCGTTCCGCTGCCAGCACCGCCGTGGCATTGGCCAAGCGAGCGGAGGCCTGATCGATGCGCGTGCGCGCTTGCTGAGCATTCTGCACCGTGCCGGCGCCTACGCCGGCGAGATGGTTGTAGCGGTTCAATTCATGCTCGGCGAAGGCCATTTCAGCCTTCGCTGAAACCACCGTGGCCTGGGCCTGAGCGATCACCGATGTCTGACGCTCCAGGGTGGCCCGAGCGTTCTGCAACTGCGCCCTGGCCACCAGGGTTTCCGCGTCGGCGGCCTCAGCGGCAGCGCGTAGATCGCGGTCGTCGATCAACGCCAGTAGCTGCCCGGCCTTGACCAACTGGTTGTCTTCCACCAGCACGTCCTTGATGAACCCCGCCACGCGCGGCGCCACCCGTGTGAAGTCCGCCGAGACGAAAGCATCGTTTGTGCTCTGCTGTGTACGCTTACCGAACACGCCCGGCGCCAGCAGATAAATCAACACGCCGAGCGCCATCACTGCGGCAATGCCGACAGCGAGTTTTTGCTTTGATTGAGTCGTCATAAAAACCTTCTGTTTCAGTGAAGCATTCAAGTCGGCGCGCGCGGTGGATAGATCCGCGTCGGCAGCCAGAAAATCAGCAGGATCAGCGTCACGGCGACACCGGCCATGCACAGATAAAGATCGGAGGACGTCAGCACCAGGGCCTGTTGATGCAGTCGATGAGCCAGGCCCGCGCTGTCGCTGTCGACCAGAGGTGAATTACCGAGATTGTCCACCAGCATGGTCGAGTGGAAATGCAGCCTTGCGGTGGTCAGCGACTCGATCACACCGGTGGCAATCACCGCCGCCAGGCCTTTCACGGTATTGAACCAGGCCGAAGCGAACGGCCCTTCCATCGGAGTGATGCTGCCGGTAGAGAGCATCAACAGCGGTAGCACGGCCATGGGCTGACCGAAAATCTGCAGCCATTGCAGGACGTAGAAATCGTCGCGAATCCACGCCGACGTCAGCTGCGAACCACCGAGGCAAGACAGCGCCAGCATGCTCAGGCCGATCCCCAGCACCCAGCGGCAATCGACCCAACGCAGGTTGCACAGTGCCGCCACCAACGGCAGCGCGATCAACTGTGGCAGTGCCGCCAGCAGCATGATCGGCGCGGTCTGCACCGGGCGATAACCCTGGACCTGAGCCAGGTAACTGGAGGGAATGAGAACCACCGCGAGCAACACCACCAGTACGCCGGCCAGCGTCAACAGCGCGAACGACAGGTTACGGATACCGAGCATCTGTAACTTGAAGAACGGAATCGGCTGCGACCATTCATTGATCAAAAACAGCACCAGCAACAGCAGCCCGCCGCCGAGCAGTCCACAGATCAGACTCGACTCGAACCAGTCCAGCCGATTGCCTTGCAGGATGCCGATCACCAACATGCAGATCGCCGGAAAGCCCAGCAGCAAGCCACGCCAGTTGAACTGCTTGAAGCGTTCCAGCCGCAGCGGATCCTGGGGCAAACCGTAAGCCACCGCCGCCATGGCAATCAGGCACGGCACGACGATTTGCCAGAAGGTCCATTGCCAGCCGACGTACTCGGTCCACAACCCGGCCAGCGGCGTGCCGAGACCGGGGCCGAAGGTGGCCGTCAGGGCATAACCGGCCAGGCCATAGAGTTTCACGTTGGCCGGCAGAAACCGCAGGGCGACGGTCATCAGCATCGGCGGCAACGCGCCGCCGGCCAGGCCTTGCAAGGTGCGCATGACCAGCAAGCTTTCGTAATTCGGGGCGAACGGGCACAACACACCCAACAGGGTGAACGCGCTGATCGCGTACAGGGTGAAGCGCCGCAACGAAAACGTCACCGAACACCAAGGGGCAAACGCCATGGCGGCCACCGAGGTTGCGGTATAACTCGCGACCAGCCAGGTGCCTTCGTCGTAACCGATGGCCAACGCGCCGCGAATATCGGCCAGGGCGACCTTGGTCACCATCTCGTTCAGGCCTGACACCAACACCGCCAGCAACACGCCCACCAGACCGATGATGATTCGCGGGCCGAAGACCGGTGGCGCGACGGCGGCCGCTGGTTTGGCCGCGGCGAGAGGCGCCGTGACCGTGAGGGAAGTCATGTACTGCAAGCTCCGGAAGGGGAATACCGAAGCATTTTAGGGAGCGTGGAAGCTTACGAAAATTGACTTATTGGCAGCTTATAAGTGCGTTCTATGCAGCAATTAACTCCGGAAAACGACACAGATCCCTGTGGGAGCGGGCTTGCCCGCGAAGAGGCCATCACCTTCGACATAAATGCTGACTGACACACCGCTTTCGCGGGCAAGCCCGCTCCCACAGGGGCCGGTGATCAGCCTCAGATTGGCTGTGCAGCCAACCAGGTCTCATCACAACAGGCCTTGAGGGTTTCGCGCATCCAGCGATGCGCCGGGTCCTTGTCGAAACGCGGATGCCAGGCCTGGGTCAGCATCAGGGTCGGCAACGGAATCGGCAGGGTGAACGAGCGCAGTTTCAAGCCCAGGCGCCGCACGCTCAGCAATGCCTCCTTGGGCACCGGCAGGATCAGGTCGGAATCCGGCAAGGCGAACATCGCCGCATGGAAACTCGGCGCAATCACCGCCACCCGCCGCTCCAGCCCCAAGGCGTTGAGCGCCGTGTCGATCGGCCCGCGGGCAATCCCCCGGCGCGACATGCTGATATGGGAAAAACCGGCGTACCGTTCGGCGGTGATTTCTTCATCGAACAGTGGGTGATCTTCACGCACCAGCCCGACAAAGTGGGTGGAGAACAGGTTCTGCACCTTCACTTCCGGCATCAGCGGTCGATTGTTGCTGACGCTCAGATCGATGCGTCCTTCGCGCAAGGCTTCGTCGTCTCCATCGCCCTCGGGGACAAAGCGCAATTCGCAATGCGGGGCCTGGCGTTCCATCGTGTCGAATAGCTTGCCGCCGTAGACGCCAACAAAGAAATCATTGGCGCGAATGCTGAACCGTCGGCGCAAACTGCCCAGATCCACATCATCGGCGGAGCGGAATAACAACGCGGCCTGCTCCACCAGGTTCCGCACTTGCTCGCGCAACTCCAGCGCCTTGGGCGTCGGCACCAGACCACGACCGGCGCGCACCAGAATCGGATCGCCGATGGCCTCGCGAATCCGCGTCAGCGTCCGGCTCATCGCCGCCGGACTGAGGTTCATCCGCCGCGCAGCGCCCACCACACTGCCCTCATCGAGCAAGGCGTCGAGGGCGACCAACAGGTTCATGTCCGGGAGTTGCATGCTGAGCACTCGTGTCTGATCTGGATTGATTCAGACGCAATGCTAGCAAACATCCTCCTGACTGATGTATTGGCAGGTCTGGCGCCATCGCGGGCAAGCCCGCTCCCACAGGGTTCTGTGTCGAACACATAGTCCGCATCCACTGAAGATCACTGTGGGAGCGGGCTTGCCCGCGATGGGCATAGGTATCTACACATCTCTAAAGTCTTCGGCTGGCCACCCAGCCGATGGCCTCTTTAGCAAAACCCGCCAGTTCCTGGGGCGTGTATTGCTCCAATGTCTCGCACATGGCCAAAAGCATGTATAAACCGGCCAGCAGCGCGGAAGCCGTCACCGGCTGCGAGCGCTTCATCTGTCGACCAGACAGACGGACCAAAAAATCCCGTGTTTGCTCAGCAAACTCCCCCTCAGCCCGCATCAGACGCCAACTGACGGCACATGCCTGACTGGCGATCAACAGCCGTTTGAACACCGCTTCACCGCTCTCTTGCTGCCAGTTTTCCAGCTGATGCCCACCCCCTTTAAGCAGTTTGAAGTAGGACTCGATACGCCAGCGCCAGTAATACCAGAGCGCCAATCGTTCATCTGCGACCTCTTGCTCAAGGTTGCTCAGCAAATACCATTCGGCCAGCAGGTGACCATCGGCTCCCAGTATTCGGCTCACGACGAGCCGGGCCGGCAACGGCTCACCAGACTTGCGCAGCGTCTTGCGGTCGGCCCTGTCTTTGGTGAAAGGCTGGGCTTGGCGAGTCAGCACGACGGCGGTTTCTCCCACCCATTGAATGGCCGGTTTTCCTTTGTAGTCCACCTTGCGAGTTTTGCGGTAAGTCATCTCGCGAGCAATTTGACTCAGGGCCCTGGATTGACCTGCATGACTGGCCGTGGAACCGGCCTTGACTCGCACCAGCCATTGCCGACCCTCGGCCTGCCATTGCCTCAGGTGAGCGACCGAATCAGCCTCTCGATCCACGATATGGACAAGCGGCTTGGCAAAATTCTGCTGTTCCAGCCAAGTGATACGTTGTGTCAGTTCATGCAGATGCTTCTCAGGGACCAGCACTTCTTCGGCTCGCGTGCTGAGCACGCCGTCCTTGGTCGCCAGATTTTGAGCGGGAGTACAGATCGGTGCACCGTCACGGTCGGTGACCAGCAGGCTGCTTTGCAGCTCGTACCCGATATCGCCTCGGTGGGTCATTTGCAGGCGATCAGCCTTGCTGTGGTGGTGCATGTAATTGAGCCGAGACCAATCGTGCATGACCAGCGCGTAATCATCACAGTCATCCCGACAACCCTCGTGGGCTAACGCCAGCAGCGGTTTAACCAGGTCAACGGGCCGAACCCGGTCATTGCTCAAAAATCGCCAAAGGGCTTGCGTCTGTGCAAAAGCCTTGTCGCTTCGCGGCAAGGCTTTCATCCCGGCGGCCAGCGCCGGTAGTCCATTACTGTGTCCCATGACTAACTCGTCGTATCGTTTTGTCAGTCGGGCATCTAGCCCGGTCATTTGATATCCATGCCGTCCCTTTATAGACCAGGATCGGGAGATGTGTAGATACCTATGCCGCGATGGGGCCAGATCAGTCACCGCAAAACTCAGCGCTGCATCCCCCACCGCTTCACAGTAACCCGCTCCAACGTATCAAACACCAGATTCTCCACCAGCAACCCAATCAAGATCACCACCGCCAACCCGGCAAATACCTTATCGGTGTACAGCTCATTACGGTTCTGGAAGATGTACCAACCCAACCCACCCTTGCCACTGGTAGCGCCAAACACCAATTCAGCAGCGATCAGCGTACGCCAAGCGAAGGCCCAGCCGATTTTCAGCCCGGCGAGGATCGACGGCAGCGCGGCCGGGATCAGAATGAACAGCACGAAACGCATGCCCTTGAGGCCGTAATTGCGCCCGGCCATGCGCAAGGTTTCCGAAACGCCAAGAAACCCGGCATAGGTGTTCAAGGCCAACGCCCAGAGCACCGAATGCACCAGTACAAAAATCAGGCTGTTCTGCCCCAGGCCAAACCACAGCAGCGCCAGCGGCAACAGCGCAATGGCCGGCAATGGATTGAACATTGAGGTCAGCGTGCTCAGCAGATCACGACCGAACCGGGTCGATACCGCCAGCGTCGTCAGGACAAACGCCAGAACGATGCCGATCAGGTAACCCTTGAGCAACACAACCAGCGAAATCCACACCTTGCCCAGCAGTTCGCCGCTGAGCAGGCCATCCTGCAGCGCGCTGGCGGTTTGCAAAAAGCTTGGCAGCAGCAGGTCGTTGTTCTGATATCGAGCGACGGCCTCCCAAAGCACCGCGAGCAAAATCAGAATCAGGCTTTTGCGTAGCCAGCCCTGCTGCCAGAGACGCTGACCGAGCGGCAATTCACGCTCCAGCGGTACGCTGGTCAGCGGCTGCAAAACAGTTTCGTACTCTTTACGCGCAGATGATGAATGGCTCATCGGGCAATCCTCCAATGGCTCAATAAGCGATGCGAATGTCGGCGAAATCCAGCTCCCGCTCGGTTTCCGGCGACTGACCTTCATCAAACAGCAGCCGATGAATCCGCCGCGCCGATTCCTGGAACGCAACGCCACCCAAGCTGTGCAAGTCGTATTGATGGCTGTGGACTTCCGCCCGCACCCGACCCGGATGGGGCGACAGCAGCAGGATCCGGTTGCCCACCACCAACGCCTCTTCGATGGAGTGAGTGACGAACAGCAACGTGAAGCGCACCTCCTCCCAGAGCAGCAGCAATTCTTCCTGCATCTTGCGCCGGGTCAGCGCGTCGAGGGCAGCGAAGGGTTCGTCCATCAACAGGATTTTCGGTTGCATCGCCAGAGCGCGGGCGATGGCCACGCGAGCTTTCATGCCGCCAGACAAGGTATGTGGATAGGCATCGGCAAACGCCGCCAGGCCGACTTTGTCCAGATAGTGCAGCGCACGCTCTTCAGCTTCGCGGCGTTTGAGGGTTTTGGAAGCGAGCAGCGGAAACATCACGTTCTGTTTGACGGTTTTCCAGGGTGGCAGTTGGTCGAACTCCTGGAACACCACAATCCGGTCCGGCCCCGGCGCATCGACCCGCTGGCCTTGCAGGCGAATCTCGCCCTCACAGGGCTGAATGAACCCGGCAACGGCTTTGAGCAACGTCGACTTGCCGCAGCCAGAAGGACCGAGCAGCACAAAACGGTCCGCCGGATCGATCTCGAAACTGACTTGATGGGTCGCTCGAACCACACGCGCAGGCGTGCGGTATTCCAGGCTGACCTGGTCGACCGCCAGCAGCGCTTGCGCTGCCGCGACCGGATTGCTGGCCGCGTGGCCTTGCAAAAGGGCGTTCATGTCGGTCAGCTCCCTTGCAGCGGCTGGGCGTCCTGGAAGAAGTAGTCCTTCCACGAATCCGGTTTGTTTTTGATCGCACCGACGCGATAGAGGAACTCAGCCAGCGGGTAAGTATTTTTCGGCGTGATGCTGAATTCGAACTGCGGGTTGTCGATGATTTTCAGCAACGCCGCGCGGTCGATTTTGGCCTTGGTGACGCGGATATAGGTGTCGGCCGCCGCGCCTTTATCGTTCTGCGCAAACTCGGCCGCTTCGGTCAGCGCGGCGATGAAGGCTTTGTAGGTTTTCGGGTTCTCGTTGCGGAATTTTTCGGTGGCGAACAGCACGGTCGGCGAGTTCGGGCCAAGCAAGTCATAGGTGTTCAGCACCACATGCACGTTGGGGTTTTCCAGCGCCTGATCCTGGAACGGCGGGTTGGAGAAATGCCCGCTCAACTCGGTGCCGCCGGCGATCAGTGCCGCGGTGGCATCCGGGTGCGGAACGGCGATGGTGTACTTGTCGAGGCGATTGAATTCCTTGTCGCCCCATTGCTTGGCCGCCGCGTATTGCAGGAAGCGCGACTGCACCGAGACCCCGACCGCCGGCACCGCAATGCGGTCCTTTTCGGTGAAGTCGGCGATGGTTTTGACCTTCGGATTATTGCTCACCAGGTAGTAAGGGAAGTTGCCCAGGGAAGCGACGGCTTTGACGTTCTGCTTGCCGTGAGTGCGGTCCCAGATGGTCAGCAGCGGGCCGACGCCGGCACCGGCAATGTCGATGGAACCGGAGAGCAATGCATCGTTGACCGCCGAACCACCAGAGAGCTGAGTCCAGTCGACCTTGATGTCGATGCCTTCCTGCTTGCCGTACTTCTCGATCAGGTTCTGATCACGCACCACGTTGAGCAGCAGATAAACGATGCCGAACTGTTCGGCGATACGGATTTCACCTTCGGCATGGGCCACGGTCGGCGCCAACAGGCTGCCGGCGAGCAGGCTGAAACCCAGGCCGATAGCAGCGGCCAACGGTGCAAATGGAAGACGTTTGGACATGAGGGTTCTCCGAAATCAGAAAGGCGCGTCGCCCTGGATGGTGGTGCGATACAACTTGCGGCGCAGATGGCTGGGGCATCCGGCGGCAAGGTGAATCAGCGAACGGTTGTCCCAGAACACCAAGTCGTGGGCCTGCCACTGATGGCGGTAAATGTTTTGCGGCAGCACGCTGTGGGCATAGAGCTCGTCGAGCAATTGTTTGCTCTCGTCTTCCGGCAAACCGACGATGCGGGTGGTGAAACCCTCACTGACGAACAACGCTTTGCGGCCGTTTTCCGGGTGGGTGCGGACGATGGGATGGACGACTTCGGCAACCTGAGCGAGTTGCTCCGGCGTCAGGGTCGGGCGCCAGTTGCCCTCGAATTTGCTCTCGCTGTAGCGCGCCGTGTAGGAATGCGCGGCCGAGCGACCTTCGACAGCTTTGCGCAGCGCTTCGGGCAGGCTGTCCCACGCTTTGTGCATGTCAGCGAACAGGGTGTCGCCGCCTTCGGACGGCAGCTCCTGGGCATGCAGCATCGAGCCCAGGCTTGGCAGTTCCTTATAGGAGAGATCCGAATGCCAGAACTTGCCGGCGTCACCGAGGCCGATGGATTGGCCGTTTTCGATGATGTTGGAAACGATGAGGATTTCCGGATGCCCGGCCAGCAGGAACTGCTTGAGCACATGGATCTGCAACACGCCGAAACGGCGGCTGAAGGCGATCTGCTGTTCGGGGGTGATGCGCTGGTCGCGGAACACCACGACGTGATGATCCAGATGCGCACGATGGATTCGGGCGAAGTCCTGATCGTTGATCGGGCGGGACAGGTCCAGGCCGATGATTTCGGCACCGACGGCGCCGTTGAACGGGCGGATTTCGAAGGCTTGCGACGCGATGCTGGCGGCGCTGGTTGATGGATGTTTTGGAGAAAAAGAGACGGCTGACATAAAAATCACTCCCACGCACGGCACGCTCAAGGGCGCGCGTCGATCAGAAACTCACGGAGGTCCCGTGTTGGTTCGTGTCGTGCGGCGCGCCGATTGGTCGGCAGGTACGCAGGAGAATGACTTTATGGGTATAAGAATTGAAATTTAAATACCGTTAGCGAATAACGATATGGCTTTTATCTACCACCAATTGTTCCCACGCTCCTGCGTGGGAATACATCCCGTGACGCTCTGCGTCACAGTGGACGCGGAGCGTCCATGGCGGCATTCCCACGCAGAGCGTGGGAACGATCAATCAACCGCACCAAAAACTACCTCTCGTGCAACGCCTCGGCCCGAGCCCGGATAATCGGCTTGAGCAAATAACTGAGCACAGTTTTCTTGCCGGTAATGATGTCCACCGACGCCACCATCCCCGGAATAATCAGCAACGGTTTTTCATCCGTCCCCAGGTGACTGCGCTCGGTGCGCAGTTTGATGATGTAGTACGTAGTCTTCTTGTCTTCGTCGGTGATGGTGTCGGCACCGATCTGCTCCAGCTTGGCCTTCAGCCCACCGTAAATGGTGTAGTCGTAAGCCGTGAACTTCACCGTGGCGTCTTGCCCCGGGTGCAGGAAGGCGATGTCTTGCGGGCGAATCTTGGCTTCTACCAGCAAGGTGTCATCCAGTGGCACGATCTCCACCAGATCGCTGCCCGGCTGGATTACGCCGCCGATGGTGTTCACCAGCAACTTGTTGACGATGCCGCGCACGGGCGATGTCACCAACGTCCGGCTGACCCGGTCTTCCAGGGCCTTGCCAGTGGCTTGGGCCTTGTTCAGATCGGTGCGTGCTTCGTTGAGTTGAGTCAGGGCTTCGCTGCGGAACTTGCCGCGCGTCTCATCGATCTTGCGCTGCACTTCCTTGATCGCCGATTCGGCGCGAGGAATCGCCAGCGTGGTGGCGTCCAGTTGGCCGCGGGTTTCGACCTCGGCACGCTTGAGTCGCAAAACCTCCACCGGTGACACCGCGCCCTGAGCCACCAACGGCTCGGACATGTTGATTTCCTGACGCTGCAGCGACAACGCGCTGCGATACTGAGACTGTTTGGAGGTGAACTCGCGCAGCTCTTGCTGACGCTGGATCAATTGCTCCTGCAAGCCACCGATTTCATCGTGCAGTTGCTGGCGACGGCTGATGTACAGCGACTCTTCGCTGGCAGCCTGAGTGGGAACAGCCTTGAGCACATCGGCGGGGAAGTTCAGCGGACGGTCATCGACCTCGGCGCTCAAGCGTTCCACACGCAGCAGCATCGACAGCCGATCGGCTTCGGTTTCACCGACGTTGGAGGCAAACCGCGTGTCGTCCAGACGAATCAGCGGCGCGCCAGCCTCGACGATCTGCCCTTCGGTGACGAACAACTCGGAGACGATGCCGCCCTCGAGGTTCTGGATTTTCTGGATCTTCGACGACGGAATCGCCTTGCCGTCGCCCTTGGTGACTTCATCGATCACCGCGAAGTTGGCCCAGAGCATCAGGAACACGAAGAAGCCGATGATCGCCCAGATCGTCAACCGCACCACCCGCGGGGCGTCTTCGATCAGCGCTTTGTTGACCTCGGGAAGAGGCTGGCCTTGCAGCGACGCGGAGCCTTTGAAGTAGCGGCGGATGGAATCTTTGACCCCGGACTTAAGCAACACTGATCTGCCCCTTCTTCAACGCTTCCATCACCGCGGCTTTCGGGCCATCGGCGAGTATCTGCCCACGGTCGATCACCAACAGGCGATCCACCAGCGACAACAGCGAAGCCCGGTGCGTCACCAGCACCACGGTCTTGTTTTCAACCACCGCAGCGAGGCGTTGCTTGAGGCGTTCTTCGCCGGTGTTGTCCATGGCGCTGGTCGGTTCGTCCAGCAGCAGGATCGGTGGGTTGAGCAACAGCGCTCTGGCCAGGGCGACGTTCTGACGCTGACCGCCAGACAGGTTCTGCCCACGCTCACCGACTTGCAGCTCATAACCTTGCGGGTGCAGACGGGCGAATTCGTGGACGCCCGCCAGCTCCGCCGCTTGCAGCACCAGTTCGTCTTCGACATAGCGCGCGCCCGACACCAGGTTGTCGCGCAATGTACCGGCGAGCAACTGGATGTCCTGGGGCACGTAGCCGATGTTGTGGCGCAGTTCGCTGACGTCGATCTGACGGATATCCACACCATCGACCAGCAGTGCGCCGTCGTCCGGCTGATAGAGGCCCACCAGCAATTTGGCCAGGGAGCTTTTGCCCGAGCCGCTGCGACCGATGATGCCGATTTTTTCGCCGGGCTTGATGGTCAGGTTGATGCCCTTCAGCGCGGGGTTCTGCTGATCCGGGTAAGTGAAGCTCAGCTGACGGCATTCAATGGCGCCTTGCAGCACCTTGCGGCTCAGCGGACGCTCGTCGAAATTGCGTTCCTGCGGCAGCTCCATCATCTGATCGACCGAGGTCATGGTCACACGGGCTTGCTGGTAGCGGGTCAGCAGGCCGGACAGCGAGGCCAATGGGCTGAGGGCACGACCGCTGAGCATGTAGCACGCGATCAAACCGCCCATGCTCAGGTGGCCGTCGATGATCTGGTACACGCCGAAGACGATCATGATCACCCCAGCCAGCTGCTGGATCAGCAAGGTGATGTTCATCGCCAGACCGGACAGCATTTTCACCCGCAACTCGAGGCGACTGAGAGTGCCGATGGTTTGCTCCCACTGATACTGGCGTTCGCTTTCGGCGTTGTTGACCTTCACCGCATCGAGACCGGCGAGGGTTTCGATCAGGCTCGACTGGCGCTCGGCGCCCAGGGCCATGGTTCGCTCCATGGTCGCCACCAGCGGCTTCTGCAAGGCATAACCGATCAGTAGCGCAATCGGGAACGCCAGCACCGGAATCCACACCAGATGCCCACCCAGGATCGCGATGACCATAAAGATCAGCAGCGTAAACGGCAGGTCGATCAGGCTGGTGAGCGTCAGCGACGCGAGGAAATCCCGCAGGCTCTGAAATTCATGGATGTTCTGGGCGAAGCTGCCGACCCGCGCCGGGCGGTACTTCATGGCCATGCCGACGATGCGCTCGAACAGCGTCGCGGAGATGATCAGGTCGGTTTTCTTGCCGGCCAGGTCCAGGCACAGGCTGCGCAGGCTCTTGAGGATCAGGTCGAACAGGTAAGCGCCCGTGATGCCGATGGCCAGGACCCAAAGAGTTGACTCAGCCTGGTTCGGCACCACGCGGTCGTAGACATTCATCACGAACAGCGGCGCGGCCATGGCAATGATGTTGATCAGAAAACTGGCAGCGATGGCGTCGGCGTACAACCAGCGCGAACGCTTGAGGGTGTCGCGAAACCACGAACGCGCACGTGGGATCAGCGTGCCGTGGTTAACGTCGAATTTGTGTTGGGGTTGGGCGAAGAAGACTTTGCCGCTGTAATCGTCGGCGAGCAGTTCACGGCTGACGCAAACCTCACCACCATCGCTTTCGCTAAGCAGCAGACGGGCCTGGTCTTCACCGTGCCAGCCGAGCAGCACCGCGCTGCGACCGTCCTTGAGCAGCAACAGCGCCGGCATGGCAATCGCCGGAATCTGCTCCAGCTTGCGTTGCAACACCCGCCCCTGCAGCCCGGCGCGAGCGGCCGCGCGGGGCAGCAGTTCGACGCTCAGGCGTTGTTTGGGTAACGGCAGACCGGTGGTCAGCATCGCGGCGCTGGCCGGTTTCTGGTGCAAAGTGCAAAGGGCTAGCAGGCCGTCCAGTAACGGATCGTCATGCAGCGCGCGCGGATCATGAATGAGTTGAACTCGACTGACTTCTGATTCCACGCTCGACACTCTTGGCTAACGATTGAAATGGGGCAGGACTCAATTCATCCCGGGCAACTGAACCTTGGGCTTCACGTCGTTCTGCACAACGGATGCCAATGGTGCGACAACGCCCTGACTTTTGAGCAATTCGCCCATGGTCGCCTTGATTCGGTACTGAGTAAATAACTGAATGTTTTTGATCTCGGCCAGCCGACGGGAAGCGCTGAACAGCTCGTTTTCACTGTCGAGCAGGTCGAGCAAGGTGCGTTCGCCGAGGCTGAACTGCTTCTGATAAGCACTGCGCACACTGGCGCTGCGATCGACATATTGCTGGGCGATCGGCACTTGGGCGTTGGCGTTGTTCAGGGCGTTCCAGGCCAGGCCCAGTTCTTCGTTCAACACGCGCAGGGCGTTGTTGCGAATATCCAGCGCCTGGTTCGACAGGTAGGACTTGGATTCCAGATCAGCCTTGTTGCTGCCACCGGCGAACAAATTGAAGCGCATGCGCAGCATGGCCTGCCATTCATTGTTGTGACCGTTCTGACCGTCGAGATCATTGTCGGCGCTGCGACCCAGTTCGGCATCGAAGCGCGGGTAGAAGCTCGACTTGGCGGCTTCGTACTGCTTCTCGGCGGCAGCGATATCGGATTCGGCGGAACGCAGGATCGGGCTGTTTTCCAGCATCTGCGCCCGGGCTTCATTCAGATTGGCCGGCAACAGCGCCATGAAATCGGCAGGCCGCTCCAATTGATCGGGCATCTGGCCGACGGCGCTGAGGTAGTTGGTTTCGGCATCGGCCAGGTTGGTCTGTTCAGTGATCAGGTTATTGCGGGCCTGGGCCATGCGCGCGTCAGCCTGATCGAGGTCGGCGCCACTACCCACGCCGCGCTGGGTGCGCAATTTGATCTGGTCAAGAATCCGTTCGTGGTTCTTCAGATTGTCTTCGGCCAGGCGCACGAATTCGCGGCGGGTCAATACATCGAGATAGACCTGAGCGACGGTCAACCCGGTACGTTCCGACGTGCCCAACAAGGAATAAGCACGGGAATTAACGGTGGCTTGTTGACGCCCTACTTCGCTGGACGTCGCAAAACCGTCAAAAACCATCTGCGACAGACGTAAACTTGACTCACTGCGGTTCAGCGTTTCCCAGTGATTGTTGGTGCCAGCATTACGGGTGGTGACGCTGTCGGTGCCTTCGCGACCATAACCGCCGAGCAGATCGACCCTTGGCAGGTATCCCCCTTTAGCGGCCTTTAACTGATAATCCGCGGCCAATCGACTGTTAACCCCTGCCTGAATTTCCGGATGGACATCCAGCGCCTGCTGCATGGCCTGCGGGAGGCTTTGCGCCTGAACAAAGCTGGCGGCAAGGGCGAAGGGTAGAGCCTTGAACAGGTGCAAACGCATAGTAGGAATTTCCCGGGACTTCTTGTCTTGAATCACTGCAGAACCTGGCGCTGCATCGCATGATGGCAACCGGAATGACCGTATGTCGGAAAGTTCAAAAACGGAACTGGATCACACGCTGTAGGACAGGTCGCCGCTTAAATATCAATGTGACATTACTGGGACGATTGTTTAGGATGGCTCCCTTAAGGTCAATAGTTTGGCATAAAGTTAATTTCGAAAAAATATAGCCAAATTATTGACGAATTAAGCGTCAAACTTATGCAGCAAATATCTTGAAAGTACGTCCAGCCCCGATCGGCTATCACGCCTAGCGGTTCATGGAAGTCAACTGAACGTGACACCCGGAGAGTCTTCAATGAGCAGTGTTGTTGCCATCGTCAAAAGCATTGTTGGTCAGGTTTTCGCGGTGTCGCCAGAGGGCATCCGCCGCGTACTCGTTGAAGGCGACCGGTTGTTGGTCGGCGATCAGGTAGACACCGGCGCCGCCGGCGCCATTACGCTCGAACTGGCTGATGGCCGCACCCTGGACCTGGGCCGCGACACTCAGTGGAGCGGCAGCGACCCGGATTCCAGCACCGACCTTGCGCAAGCCACTGCACAAGCCGCGCCATCGGTTGACGAATTGCAGCAAGCCATCGCCGCCGGCGTCGACCCGACCACCGCTCTTGAAGCCACCGCGGCCGGCCCTACGGCTGCGAGCGGGGGCGGCTCTACCGGTGGTGGCCACAGCTTCGTGGCCCTGGAGGCAACCGCTGCCCGAGTCGACCCGACTATCGGCTTCCCGACTGAAGGCCTCGCCACGGCCGCGTTGGCAACACAAGACACCACCGGCGGCCAGACTGCCGATACCAGCACCAATGCCCTGCGCGAATCGACCCTGAGCCTGAGCGCCACGCCGACCATCACCGAGGCCGGTGGCGTGCTGGTTTACACCGCGACCCTGACCCAGGCGCCGCTGACCGACCTGACCATTACCCTGTCCAACGGCTCGGTGATCGTGATTGCAGCCGGCCAAACCACCGGCACCGTCAACGTTCCGCTGGCACCGAACGACACGGTTTATAACGATCCGACCCAGATCAACGTAACCGTCACCGGCACCACGGGGGGCAGCGGTATCGTGGTCACCCCGCCGACGACTCCGGCCGTGACCCAGGTCACCGACACCGTCGACACCACCACCGTCACACTGTCAGCGGGCTCGACCGTCACGGAAGGTGGCCAGATCACCTACACCGCGACATTGACCAACCCGGCGCAGACGCCGGTCACCGTCACCTTGTCCAACGGTTCGACCATCACCATCGCCGCTGGCAACACCACCGGCAGCGTCAACGTTCCGACGCCGGCCAATGACGTCTACAACAACGGCAGTACCGTCAGCACCACGATTACCGGCGCGACTGGTGGCAACTTCGAAAACCTGGTGCCGAACCCGACTCCAGCCGTCACCACCATTACCGATTCCGCCGACACCACCACCGTCACGCTGACGGCGGGCTCGACCGTCACCGAAGGCGGTCAGATCACTTACACCGCAACCCTGACCAACCCGGCGCAGACGCCAGTCACCGTGACTCTGTCCAACGGTTCGATCATCACCATCGCCGCCGGCAACACCACCGGCAGCGTGAACGTTCCGACGCCGGCCAATGACGTCTACAACAACGGCGGCACCGTCAGCACCACGATCACTGGCGCTACCGGCGGCAACTTCGAGAACCTCGTACCGAGCACCACGCCGGCAGTCACCACCATCACCGACTCGATCGACAACACCGGCCTGAGCCTCAGCGCCACCGGCACCGTCGTCGAAGGCGGCCAGATCACCTACACCGCCACCCTGACCAACCCGGCCGGCACGCCGATGACCGTGACCTTGAGCAATGGCTCGGTCATTACCATCGAAGCGGGCAAGACCACCGGCAGCGTGACGGTCGATACCGCGGCCAACGACGTCTACAACAATGGCAGCACCGTCAGCACCACGATCACCGGCACCACCGGTGGCAATTTCGAGCAACTGACCCCGAGCACCGAGCCGGCGCTCACCACCATTACCGATTCGAAAGACGACACCGGCCTGAGCCTGTCGGCGTCCACCGAAGTGGCTGAAGGTGGTCAGATTCTGTACACCGCGACGTTGACCAATCCGGCCGGTACGCCGGTCACCGTGACCCTGAGCAACGGTGCGGTGATCACCATCGCCACCGGTGCAACCACCGGCAGCGTGAGCGTCGATGCGCCTGCCGATGATGTTTATAAAGATGCCGGCAAGGTTGAAGTCACCATCACTGACGCCTCCGGTGGCAACTTTGAGAACCTGGTGACGAACCCGGCGGCAGCGGTCACTGACGTGACTGACACCCTCGATACCAGCACCGTTTCGCTAACGGCTACCGCGGGCGTTGTCGAGGGCGGCACCGTGGTTTACACGGCTTCCGTTACCGCGCCAGTGACCGGTTCGCCGGTGGTCGTGACCCTGTCGAATGGCCAGACCATCACCATTCCGGTCGGGTCGAGCAGCGGTTCTGTCAACTTCGTTGCGCCAAATGATGCGTTGGCGGGTGGCAGCTCTCTGAGCGTCAAGATCGACGATGCCAAGGGTGGTAATTACGAGAAGCTGGAAGTTGACGGCAAATCAGCCGACACCTCGGTGACTGATGCCCAGGACACCACCAACCTGTCGCTGACCGCCAGCGGTGCCGTGGATGAAGGTGGCCAGATCACCTACACCGCAACCCTGACCAATGCGGCCGGCACCCCAGTCACCGTGACGCTGTCGAACGGCGCCGTGATCACCATCGAAGCGGGTAAAACCACCGGCTCCGTGACCGTCGATGCTCCGAAGGACGACGTCTATAAAGACGCAGGCACCGTTGAAGCGACGATCAAAGGCGCGACTGGCGGCAACTTCGAGAACCTGGTCGCCAGCGATACGCCTGCGGTGACCACCGTTAACGACACCATCGACACCAGCACTGTTTCGCTGACTGCCACATCGAGCGTCGCCGAAGGCGGCACCGTGGTTTACACCGCATCCGTGTCGGCGCCGGTCACCGGTTCGCCGGTGGTTGTCACCCTGTCCAACGGACAGACCATCACCATTCCGGTCGGCTCAAGCAGCGGCTCTGTCGACTTCGTTGCGCCAAATGATGCGTTGGCCGGTGGCAGCTCTCTGAGCGTCAAGATCGACGATGCCAAGGGTGGCAATTACGAGAAACTGGACGTCGACGGCAAGTCGGCGGATACCTCGGTGACCGACACCGCGGATACCACCACCCTCAGCCTGAGCGCAACTGACTCGGTCGCTGAAGGCGGCTCCATCGTTTACACCGCGACCTTGACCAACGCCGCTGGCACGCCAGTGACCGTCACCCTGAGCAACGGCGCGATCATCACCATTGCCGCCGGTACGACTACCGGTTCCGTGACCGTCGATGCGCCAAAAGACGACGTCTACAAAGATGCTGGCAAGGTTGAAGTCACCATCAAGGACGCCGCGGGCGGCAACTTCGAAAACCTGGCGACCAATCCGGCGGCTGCGGTCACCGATGTGACCGATACCCTCGATACCTCGACCGTGAATCTGACGGCGACGTCCACCGTCGCTGAAGGCGGGACCGTGGTTTACACCGCGTCCGTGACGTCGCCGGTCACCGGTTCTCCAGTGGTCGTCACTCTGTCCAACGGCCAGACCATCACCATTCCGGTCGGCTCAAGCAGCGGTTCTGTCGACTTCGTTGCGCCAAACGATGCCCTCGCTGGCGGCGGCTCTCTGAGCGTCAAGATCGACGATGCCAAAGGTGGTAACTACGAGAAGCTGGAAGTCGACGGCAAGTCAGCAGACACCTCGGTGACCGACACCGCTGACACCACCAACCTGTCGCTGACCGCGACCGGCACCGTGGATGAAGGCGGCCAGATCACCTACACCGCGACCCTGACCAATGCGGCTGGCACACCAGTCACCGTCACGCTCAGCAACGGCGCCGTCATCACCATCGAAGCGGGCAAAACCACCGGCTCCGTGACCATCGATGCACCGAAGGACGACGTCTATAAAGACACCAGTACCGTTGAAGCGACCATCAAAGACGCGACCGGCGGCAACTTTGAGAACCTGGTCGCCAGCGATACGCCTGCGGTGACCACCGTCAATGACACCATCGATACCAGCACCGTTTCGCTGACTGCCACCGCGAATGTCGCCGAAGGCGAAACCGTGGTCTACACCGCGACGATCAGCGCACCCGTCACCGGTGCGCCAGTGGTCGTCACCCTGTCCAACGGCCAGAGCATCACTATCCCGGTCGGCGAAACCACCGGCAGCGTGAACTTTGTCGCGCCAAACAGCCCCCTGGCGGGCGGCAGCTCCCTGAGCGTCAAGATTGACGGCGCAACGGGCGGTAATTACGAGAAGCTGGACGTCGACGGCAAATCAGCCGACACCTCGGTGACTGATACCGCGGATACCACCACCCTCAGCCTGAGCGCTACTGATTCGGTCGCCGAAGGTGGTTCCATCGTCTACACCGCGAGCTTGACCAACGCGGCCGGCACACCAGTGACCGTGACCTTGTCGAACGGTGCAGTGATCACCATCGCCGCTGGCGCGACCACGGGCAGCGTGACTGTCGACGCACCGAAGGACGACGTCTACAAAGACGCCGCCAAGGTTGAAGTCACCATCAAGGACGCCGCGGGCGGCAACTTCGAAAACCTGGCGACCAATCCGGCGGCAGCGGTTACCGACGTCACAGATACCATCGACACCTCGACCGTGAACCTCACCGCGACCAGCACTGTGGCTGAAGGCGGCACCGTGGTTTACACCGCGTCCGTATCGGCGCCGGTGACCGGTTCGCCGGTGGTTGTCACCCTGTCCAACGGCCAGACCATCACCATCCCGGTCGGTTCGAGCAGCGCCAGCGTCAACTTCACCGCGCCGAACGATGCCCTGGCTGGCGGCGGCTCCCTGAGCGTCAAGATCGACGATGCCAAGGGCGGTAACTACGAGAAGCTGGAAATCGACGGCAAGTCGGCAGACACCTCGGTGACTGATACTCCGGACACCACCACCCTCAGCCTCTCGGCGACTGATTCGGTCGCGGAAGGCGGTTCCATTGTTTACACCGCGACCCTGACCAACGCCGCTGGCACGCCAGTTACCGTGACCTTGTCGAACGGTGCGGTGATCACCATCGCGGCCGGTGCAACCACCGGTTCCGTGACCGTCGATGCACCAACGGACGACGTCTACAAAGACGCTGGCCAGATCGAAGTGACCATCAAGGACGCCGCGGGCGGCAATTTTGAGAACCTGGCCACCAATCCGGCGGCTGCGGTTACCGACGTGACCGATACCCTCGACACCTCGACCGTGAATCTGACCGCGACGTCCACCGTCGCCGAAGGCGGCACCGTGGTTTACACCGCGTCCGTCAGCGCGCCGGTCACCGGTTCGCCAGTGGTTGTCACTCTGTCCAACGGCCAGACCATCACCATCCCGGTCGGCTCAAGCAGCGGTTCTGTCAACTTCGTTGCGCCAAATGATGCACTGGCCGGTGGCGGCTCGCTGAGCGTCAAGATCGACGATGCCAAAGGTGGCAACTACGAGAAACTGGAAGTCGACAGCAAGTCGGCCGACACCTCGGTGACTGATACTGCGGACACTACAACTCTCAGCTTGAGCGCTACTGATTCGGTTGCTGAAGGCGGTTCCATTGTTTACACCGCGACCCTGACCAATGCGGCCGGGACTCCGGTCACCGTCACGTTGAGCAACGGCGCGACCATCACTATCGCGGCCGGTGCGACTACCGGCTCCGTGACTGTCGACGCACCGAAAGACGATGTCTACAAAGACGCCGGCAAGGTCGAAGCCACCATCAAGGACGCCGCAGGCGGCAACTTTGAAAACCTGGCCACCAGCCCAGCGGCTGCGGTCACCGATGTGACTGATACCATCGACACCTCGACGGTAAACCTCACTGCGACCAGCGCTGTGGCTGAAGGCGGGACCGTGGTTTACACCGCTTCGGTGTCTGCTCCGGTGACTGGTTCGCCAGTGATCGTCACCCTGTCCAATGGCCAGACCATCACCATCCCGGTTGGCTCGAGCAGCGCCAGCGTCAACTTCACCGCACCAAACGATGCCCTGACCGGTGGCACCTCCCTGAGCGTCAAGATCGACGATGCCAAGGGCGGTAACTACGAGAAACTGGAAGTCGACGGCAAGTCGGCGGATACCTCGGTGACCGACACCGCGGATACCACCACCCTCAGCCTGTCGGCGACCGACTCCGTCGCTGAAGGTGGCTCCATCGTTTACACCGCAACCCTGACTAACGCCGCCGGCACGCCGGTTACCGTAACCTTGTCGAACGGTGCAGTGATCACCATTGCTGCCGGTGCCACCAGCGGCTCCGTGACTGTCGACGCGCCTAAGGACGACGTCTACAAAGACGCCGGCAAGGTCGAAGTCACCATCAAGGACGCCGCAGGCGGCAACTTTGAAAACTTGGCCACCAGCCCAGCGGCTGCGGTCACCGATGTGACTGACACCCTCGACACCTCAACGGTGAACCTGACCGCGACGTCTACCGTCGCCGAAGGCGGCACCGTGGTTTACACCGCGTCCGTATCGGCGCCGGTCACCGGTTCGCCAGTGGTTGTGACCCTGTCGAATGGCCAGACCATCACCATCCCGGTCGGGTCGAGCAGCGCCAGCGTGAACTTCACCGCGCCGAACGATGCCCTGGCTGGCGGCGGCTCGCTGAGCGTCAAGATCGACGATGCGAAGGGCGGTAACTACGAGAAGCTGGAAGTTGACGGCAAGTCGGCGGATACCTCGGTGACTGATACCCAGGACACCACCAACCTGTCGCTGACCGCGACCGGCGCCGTGGATGAAGGCGGACAGATCACCTACACGGCAACCCTGACCAATGCGGCCGGCACACCAGTCACCGTGACGCTGTCGAACGGCGCCGTGATCACCATCGAAGCGGGTAAAACTACCGGCTCCGTGACCGTCGATGCTCCGAAGGATGATGTCTACAAGGACGCCGGCACTGTCGAAGCGACCATCAAAGACGCGACCGGCGGCAACTTCGAGAATCTGGTGGCTAGCGACACTCCGGCCGTCACCACCGTCAACGACACCATCGATACCAGCACCGTTTCGCTGACTGCCACTTCGAGCGTCGCCGAAGGCGGCACCGTGGTTTACACCGCGTCCGTGTCGGCGCCAGTCACCGGCTCGCCGGTGGTTGTCACCCTGTCCAACGGTCAGATCATCACCATTCCAGTCGGCTCGAGCAGTGGTTCTGTAAACTTCACCGCACCAAACGATGCACTGGCCGGCGGTGGCTCCCTGAGCGTCAAGATCGACGATGCCAAGGGCGGTAACTACGAGAAGCTGGAAGTCGACGGCAAATCGGTAGACACCTCGATCACCGATACTCCGGAAACCACCACCCTCAACCTGTCGGCGACCGACTCCGTCGCGGAAGGGGGGTCGATTGTTTACACCGCGACCCTGACCAATGCGGCCGGGACTCCGGTCACCGTCACGTTGAGCAACGGCGCTGTGATCACCATCGCCGCTGGCGCGACTACGGGCAGCGTGACTGTCGACGCACCGAAGGACGACGTCTACAAGGACGCCGGCCAAATCGAAGTGACCATCAAGGATGCTGCGGGCGGCAACTTTGAGAACCTGGCCACCAGCCCAGCGGCTGCGGTCACCGACGTGACCGATACCCTCGATACTTCGACCGTGAACCTCACTGCGAGCAGCACTGTGGCTGAAGGCGGCACCGTGGTTTACACCGCGTCCGTGACGTCGCCAGTCACCGGTTCGCCGGTGGTTGTCACCCTGTCCAACGGCCAGACCATCACCATCCCGGTCGGCTCGAGCAGCGGCTCTGTCAACTTCGTTGCGCCAAACGATGCACTAGCCGGTGGCGGCTCGCTGAGCGTCAAGATCGAAGATGCGAAGGGCGGTAACTACGAAAAACTGGAAATCGACGGCAAGTCGGCAGACACCTCGGTCACCGATACTGCGGACACCACAACCCTCAGCCTGAGCGCAACCGACTCGGTCGCTGAAGGCGGCTCCATCGTTTACACCGCCACCCTGACCAACGCCGCCGGTACACCAGTGACTGTCACGTTGAGCAACGGCGCGATCATCACCATCGCGGCCGGTGCGACTACCGGCTCCGTGACTGTCGACGCACCGAAAGACGACGTCTACAAAGACGCTGGCAAAGTCGAAGTGACCATCAAGGATGCTGCGGGCGGCAACTTTGAAAACCTTGCGACCAACCCGGCGGCTGCGATTACCGACGTCACCGATACCATCGACACCTCGACCGTGAACCTCACCGCGACCAGCACTGTGGCTGAAGGCGGCACCGTGGTTTACACCGCGTCCGTGACGTCGCCAGTCACCGGTTCGCCGGTGGTTGTGACCCTGTCCAACGGCCAGACCATTACCATCCCGGTCGGCTCGAGCAGCGCCAGCGTCAACTTCACTGCGCCGAACGATGCCCTGACCGGTGGCGGCTCGCTGAGCGTCAAGATCGACGATGCCAAAGGTGGCAATTACGAGAAGCTGGAAGTCGACGGCAAGTCGGCGGACACCTCGGTGACTGATACTGCGGACACCACAACCCTCAGTTTGAGCGCAACCGACTCCGTGGCTGAAGGCGGTTCCATCGTTTACACCGCGACCTTGACCAACGCCGCCGGCACCCCGGTCACTGTCACGTTGAGCAACGGCGCCATCATCACCATCGCGGCCGGTGCGACTACCGGCAGCGTGACCGTCGATGCACCAAAAGACGACGTCTACAAAGACGCCGGCAAGGTTGAAGTCACGATCAAGGACGCCGCAGGCGGCAACTTCGAAAACCTGGCGACCAACCCGGCGGCTGCGGTTACTGACGTCACAGATACCATCGACACCTCGACCGTGAACCTCACCGCGACCAGCGCTGTGGCCGAAGGCGGCACCGTGGTTTACACCGCGTCCGTGTCTGCGCCGGTCACCGGCGCACCACTCATTGTGACCCTGTCGAATGGCCAGACCATCACCATCCCGGTCGGCTCGAGCAGCGGTTCTGTCAACTTCACCGCACCAAACGATGCCCTGACCGGCGGCACCTCCCTGAGCGTCAAGATCGACGACGCCAAGGGCGGTAACTACGAGAAGCTGGAAGTCGACGGCAAGTCGGCCGACACCTCGGTGACTGATACCCAGGACACCACCAACCTGTCGCTGACCGCGACCGGCACCGTGGATGAAGGCGGCCAGATCACCTACACAGCGACCCTGACCAACGCGGCCGGCACACCAGTGACCGTGACGCTCAGCAACGGCGCCGTCATCACCATCGACGCGGGCAAAACTACCGGTTCCGTGACCGTCGATGCGCCAAAGGACGACGTCTACAAAGACGCCGGCACCGTCGAAGCAACCATCACTGGCTCGATCGGTGGCAACTTCGAAAACCTGGTCACCAGCAATACTGCTGCGGTCACGACCGTCACCGACACGATCGACAAAACCGAAGTCAGCATCAGCGGCAGCACCTCGGTCACCGAAGGCCAGACCGCCAGCTACACCGTCAGCCTGACTCACCCGGCACAGACCGAAGTGACTCTGAAAATCGTCTACAGCGGCACCGCCGCCGACGGTTCGGACTTTACCGGTGTGTACACCGTGAAAATCCCGGCGGGCGCCAGCAGTGCGAGCTTCAACGTCGCGACGCTGGACGACAAGCTCACCGAAGGCACCGAGAACTTCGTGGTCAAGATCGACTCGGCCACTGGCGGCAACTTCGAAAACCTCACGGTCAGCGCGTCCAACGGCAGCGTCAGCACCTCGATCATCGACAACGATGCAGCGCCGGTTCTCGACCTGGACGCCAACAATTCCAGTGGCGCCACCGGGGCCAACTACAACGTGACCTTCACCGAAGGCACCACCGGCCAAGGCGTATCGATCGGCGACACCGACCTGCGCATCACCGACCCGGACAGCACGATGCTGACCGGCGCGACCATCGTGCTGACCAACCGTCAGCCGGGCGACGCGCTGAACCTGGGCAACAGCGTCAATGGCATCAGCATCAATGCCAACAGCCAGGACGGCACCGTCACCCTGACCCTGTCGGGCAACGCGACGCTGGCCGACTACATGCAGCAGATCAAAAACATCAGTTTCACCAACAGCAGTGAGGACCCGAGCACAGTGCCGCGGATCATCACCGTGACGGTGACCGATGGCAGCAACTACTCCAACACCGCAACCACCACCGTCAACGTGGTGGCTGTGAATGACGCGCCAACCGCCGCGCCGGTTAACGTCACCGGTACCGAAGACACCCCGCTGATCCTCGGTTGGTCGACTTTTGGCGTCAGCGATGTCGACAGCGCAACTGCCAACCTGGGGGTGAAAATCACTCAGTTGCCGGGCGAAGGCAAGTTGCAGTACCTGGACGGCGCGACCTGGAAAGACGTGGCCACCAACCAGACCTTCAGCAAGGCCGACATCGACGCCGGCAAGTTGCGCTTCACGCCGGATGCCAACGAATCGGGTGTCGATGCCTACGGCGGCACCGGCGTGGGCAACAAACAGGCCGACTACGCGCAGATCAAGTTCCAGCCAACCGACGGTCAACTGCTGGGCAACACTGGCACGGTGAAAATTGACATCACGCCGGTTGCCGATGCGCCCTCCCTGAGCGTCGCGGACAACAGCGTCAAGTCGACTGGCCTGATCAAGGAAGTCTGGACCGGCCTGTCGGGCCTCGGCACCGATGGCAGCGGCGCGTCTTCCGGCACGCTGAAATCGATCATCGACGGCGCGGGCACCCCGAACTCCAGCAGCACTGTGACCAATGTGCAGTCCAACGGCAGTGTCACGGCCGGAACCGCTTCGAAAACCTCTGGCCTGATCTACCTCGAAGCCGGCAAGACGTACACCTTCAGCGGTACCGGTGACGACAGCCTGTTGGTGACCATCGGCGGTAAAAACGTGGCCGCAATCACTTGGGGTGCGGGCGGTAACCTGAATGGTTCGTTCATCCCGACCACCAGCGGTTACTACACCCTGGACATCTACCACCACAACCAGAGCGGCCCAGGCAGCTATGACGTCAACCTGTCGGTCAACGGCGGTGCGGCGGTCGACCTGAGCAGCGCCGGCGTGCCGCTGTACACCGGCGTGGCCGATCTGGCCGCTTCTGGCGTGACGGTTTCCGACCTGCACGGCACCAATGGCGAAGGCTACTACGACGGCTACAAACTCAACGAAGGCGCCGAAGGCACCAGCGTTCACCTGTCCGCGATCAAAACGGCACTGACCGACACCGACGGCTCTGAAAGCCTGAGCGTGAAGATCAGCGGCATACCGGCGGGCTCGGTCCTCACCGATGGCGCAGGCCACACCTTCATCGCCAGCGCCACCAATGGCGAAGCCAACGTCACCGGCTGGAACCTCGGCACGCTGACCGTTACTCCACCGCCGTACTACAACGGCCAGTTCACCCTGACCGTCACTTCGACCTCCACCGAAGCCCATGGCGGTTCGGCACCGAGCACCGCGCAGATCCCGGTCACGGTGTATCCGTCGGTCTATAACGCGGTGACCGCCACTGCCGCCGACGACACCATCACCGGCACCGATGGCAACGACATCATGGTCGCCGACATCGGCGGGCTGACCGTGGTGCCGGGCACCAACTACAACATCGCGTTCATGGTCGACAGCTCGGGCAGCATGAGCGCTTCTTCGATCAGCGCCGCCAAGGATTCGCTGACCGCGGTATTCAATACCCTCAAGCAAAGCATGGGCGGTAACTCCGGGACCGTGAATATTTTCCTGGTGGACTTCGATACCCAGGTCAACAAATCGGTGTCGGTGAACCTGAATGACCCGAACGCCCTGACCTTGCTCAAATCCGTTCTGGATTCGATGTCGTCCGGCGGCGGCACCAACTACGAGGACGTGTTCAAAACCACGGCCAACTGGTTCCAGAGTGCCGACGCCATTGCCAACACCGGCGCGAAGAACCTCACGTACTTCATCACCGACGGCAAGCCGACCTACTACCAGAGCGGCGAGCAGACCAACCCGACCTTGTACGGCGATGTGAAGCTCGATGACGTCATCGCCACCACCCATTACAAGTTGGGGCAGACCTATTCCGGCTACCTGGACAGCACTCATTACCTGACCATCGACAGCGCCGGCAACGTCACGCTGGAGACTCAGAATAAAAAAGGCAACTGGCACAGTTCAGACTTGGGCACCCTCCATGCCGAGGGTAACGGCACGTACGAACTGTCCTATCGCGATGGCACCGGCTATAGCACCGATTCCACCGCCATCGACAACTCCTCCAGCGGCTTCGCCTTGCTGAGCAACGTGTCGACGGTAGAAGCCATCGGCCTGAACAAGGACGTCACCCTCGGCGATCTCAAGCCGTACGACTCGGATCAGACGCCACAAACCAACATCGACCCGAAAGACCTGGCCAACTCGATCATCGGCCATACCGAAGCGACAATGCCGGGTGCCGACACGGTCAGCGGCGGTGACGGCAACGACCTCCTGTTCGGCGATCTGGTGAGCTTCAACGGCGTTGCCGGTGAGGGTTATCAGGCCATGCAGGCGTTCGTGGCCCAGCAGACCGGCGTCGACGCCAGCAAAGTCACCACCAGCAACGTGCATCAGTACATCACCGAGCATTACACCGAGTTCGACGTGTCTGGCGCCCACGACGGTAACGACACACTGCTGGGTGGCGCGGGCAACGACATTCTCTTCGGCCAGGGTGGCAACGACCTCCTCGACGGCGGCAAGGGCAATGACATCCTGCTCGGCGGCAGCGGCAACGACTCGTTGATCGGCGGTAAAGGCAACGACCTTCTGATTGGCGGTTCGGGCGCCGACACCTTCATCTGGAAGGCTGGCGATACCGGCAGCGACGTGATCAAGGACTTCAAGGCCAGCGAAGGCGACCGCATCGACCTGCGTGATCTGTTGCAGGGCGAAACCGGCAGCACCATCGATAACTTCCTGAAGATCACCACGGTGGATGGTGTGTCGTCCCTGCAAGTCAGCTCTGGCGGCAAGTTCAACGGTGCCGACGCTGCAGCGGCCACCCCGGACGTGACGATCAAATTGGAAGGTAATAATTGGTCCAGCGCCAGCATCAACTCGTTGATCGCCGGCAGTGACCCGACCATCAAAGTCGATCACAACAACAGCTGATCAGCAGACTGACGGCCGCCCAAACCGGGCGGCCGTCGCGTTTGCGTCCACCTCACGGGTGACGATTTCGTCGTCGCACCGCATACTCGCCTGCGTTGGCCTATGCTGCTGACAGCACGACGCTGGTCCATTTCCGAGGGATGCTCAATGTTTTACGTGCAACGCGATGCGCAAGGTCAGTTAGTGCGCGTGGAAGCCACGGCCTACGCCGAGGCCACGGAAACGCTGCCGGCCGACCATCATGAAATCCAGGCCTGGTTTGCCCACGAAGTGGTGGAAACCAGCCTCAAGCAACTCAAGCAGAGCGACCTGGAAATGATCCGGGTACTCGACGACTTGATTCAGGTGCTGACCCAAAAAGGCGTAATCCGCGTTACCGATCTGCCGCCGGCCGCGCAGGCCAAGCTGATGGACCGAAACCAGGCCCGTGAAGCGCTGGGAGGGTTGAGCCAATTGATCGATGATGATGAGACGGGGTTGATCTAAGCCCGACGCCGATCGTTCCCACGCTCTGCGTGGGAATGCCTCAAGGGACGCTCCGCGTTCCAGCCCCACCGCCGACGTTGCGCCTGACACCATTGTGACGCGGAGCGTCACGGGCTGCATTCCCACGCAGAGCGTGGGAACGATCATCTGTGCTACCTCACGCTAAACCTCGGCCCGAGGCTTCATCTGCGGCGAGTCAAGGTGATCCAGCGCCCGTTCCACCGCGGTGATCATTCCCACGCTCTGCGTGGGAATGTCTCAAGGGACGCTCCGCGTTCCAGCCCCACCGCCGACGGTTGCGCCTGGCACCATTGTGACGCGGAGCGTCACGGGCTGCATTCCCACGCAGAGCGTGGGAACGATCATCTGTGCTACCTCACGCTAAACCTCGGCCCGAGGCTTCATCTGCGGCGAGTCAAGGTGATCCAGCGCCCGCTCCACCAACAACCGCACACCATCGGCCAATCGGCTGAGCGCCAGGGCGATGGATCGCCGTGAGCCTTCCACATCGTCCGCAAGATCGGCGGCGATGGCGCTGATGGACAGCAGGTCTTCGGAGGCATTGGCCAGAAGGGCTTCGGTGTCGATGTCGGGGGAGACGGTGAAGAGGTGGCCTTTGCGGGGGCCGGGGGGCGGATTCGGCGTTACTTTGAACATAAGAAATCATCCTAAACAGTAAGTTGGAGCCGTCACCGTTCGCTTGCACGCGAAATAGGGTGGCGGCCGTGCGCAGGTGTGCAAGACCGGGACTGTTTAGGACACCCAGCAGATCCGAGGATCTCCTGCGCGCAGCCGCCATAAAGCAGTGAACATCGAAATGCTCATTGAGAGGAATGGCAGCACGCTACCTAAACAGTTTGGTCGGACTTGCACGTCCGTGTCACCGATTATTCAGTGACAAAGCCAGACTAGCCCTGAGTTTCGGCCGGAACAAGTTCACCAAAACCGCTACAACTTGAAGGAAATCTCTTAGGACTCTGCTATCGGAATAATCGGTGTCCGCACGGGCGCCATCGCGGGAAAGCCCGCTCCCACAGAGGGAGGAGGTGAACGCAGGATTGTGGTACCACACAAATCCTGTGGGAGCGGGCTTGCCCGCGATGACGGCATCAGCCTCACTGCCAAGGCTTAGGCTCACCAAACAACTGCCCCTGAACCCCATACAACCCCATCTCGCGAATCACCGCCAACTCCCCTTCGGTCTCAACCCGCTCGGCAATCAACGGCAAATCAATGCTATGCGCCGCCCGCTGAATTGCCTCGATGAACAGACGCTTGTCGCTCTCCTGATCGATCGCCCGGATGTAACTGCCGTCGATTTTCAGGTACGCCAACCCCAGCCGCGCCAGGTTGCCGATCATGCTGAAACGCCCACCAAAACGCTGCAGACTCAGCGAGAACCCAAGTTCGTGCAGACGCCGCGTCAGCTGTTCCAGCACCGCTTGCTCGGGCAATTGCTCTTCGCCGATTTCCAGGGTCAGTCGTTCCCCGAGATTCGAATGCTGACGCAGGATGTCGAACACTTTGTTCAACGCCTGCGGATCCGCCAGCGTTGCCGAAGACAGGTTCAGCGCCAGCGACTCTTCATGCTCGGCCATCTGCTCAAGCACCAGCTCCAGCATCAAACGGTCCAGCCGCGCGGTCCAGCCGAAACGCTCAAGCCATGGCAAAAAACGCCCGGCAGGAATGGTCTGGCCTTGCTCGTCGAGCAGGCGCGAAAGCACTTTGTAATGCAGCACCACCTGCGTGTCGTGGCTGGCCACCACCGGCTGGAAATACAGCTCGAAACGCTGCTGATCCAACGCCTCATCCAACAGGGTGTGCCAGGCATGGTGATCGTCGCCAACCCGCGCCGGCGCGCCTTGATCGAGGCAGGCCCAACTCGGTTCGCCCTGGCTTTCTGCCTGGGCCAGTGCCTGATCCGCCAACCCGATCACTGCTTGCGGCGAGTCGCCATGGGCAAACGGCGCCAGCCCGATCGAAGCCACCGACGCCACGTCCGTGGCGCCCGTTGCATGCAGGCTCGTCAGGGCACTTTCAAGGTTGCTTGCCAGTTGCAGCGCTTCTTCGCGCACCAGCCCCGGCGCCAGCACGGCGAATTCACCGCCACGAATGCGCGTGACGAGGTTCTGTGTTTCCGGGTACTTGGCACACTCCCGGGACAACTGCTCGCCCACCGTTTTCAACAATTGATCGGTGCGCTGACCACCCAGGCGCTGGTTCAAACCCGCCAGGTCCTTGACCCGCAACAACAGCAAATAGCCGGAGCTGGCTTGCTCGGAATTATTCACTCGCGCGTTCAATTGCATTTCGAAATAGCGCCGGTTGGCCAGGCCGGTCAGGTTGTCCTGATAGGATTCGGCCCGCAGTTTTTCACTGCGTTCGGCCTGTTCCTGGAACAGCGCCTTGAGCTTTTCGACCATCTGGTTCATGGCCTGCACCACCCGGCGCAGTTCCGGGGTGCGCGGCAGTTCCGGCAGGCTGAGGAATTCGCGGCGAGCAATGGCGTGGGATTGCTTGACCATGTAATCCAGCGGCTTGAGTTGCCGGCGCAGCAACAGCGCGCCCAGCACCGCGCTCACCGCGCCGCAGAGCAGCAACCAGCCAAGGCTGCCCAACGCGCTCTGCCACAACTTGGCCAACGCGAACATCGGATGGCTGACCACCTCGACCCGCGCGGCCTGCTCCCAGCCACGGCTGACAAGGGCGTCGCCACCGGCCGGTTCCAGGCCGATCAGTTTGACGAACCAGTCCGGCACGTTGGTGACCGCCGGGATGCCGCTGCGCTCGACAATCGTCTTGTCGTTGGTCAGATCGACCACGCGGATGCTCGCGTAATAACCGCTGTCGAAGATCGAACTGACCAGCAACTCGACCATCGCCGGGTCGTCGATGTTCGGCGTCAGGGACAGCGCCAACGCTGTCGCGGCGTCCTGGGCGTGGGAGCGCAACTGGTTGACGTACTGGGTACGCGAGCTTTCCAGACTGACCATGAAGCTGCCGGTGAAGGCGACCACCAGGAACAGACAGATAGCGATCAACAGCTGTTTGAACAAAGACATCTGAGCGCGTGCTCCTAGTTAGTCGTCTCGACCGGAAAACCTTCGGCCTGCATTTTCTTCAACACATCCTGCCAGCGGGACAGGCGTTTGGTGTCTCCGACCTTCTTGTTACCCTTGGCACCCGGCAACCACAACCCTTCGGCATTGAAAGAGTAGACCGGCAGCAAATCGGTTCGCTGGCTGGCGGGCTTGATCGCGTCGATCAGGCTGTCGAGCACCAAAGGCATGGCCTCGGGGCTCGAGTAGTAGGTCAGAACCATGTGCGCTCGGTTCAGGCGCAAAGCCTTGACGTAGGTGATGCGCAGCTTGTCACTGGAGACACCGAGATGGCGCAGGCTGAAATACTTGGCGATAGCGTAGTCTTCGCAGTCACCGGCGCCTTTCCACAAGGCTTCGATCGGCGTTTCCCAATAATCGACCTCGTGCCACAGGTCGAGGTCTTCTTCGTAGCGCATCTGCTTGTTGAAGAAGCGGTTGACCACGTTGAGCTGTTCCAGCTCGCCAATCTGCTTTTGCGTGGCCAGTAACTGCTGCCAGGCATCAATACGCGGCTGCCCTTCACCCAAAGGCCCGTACAATGCCTGCGCGCGGCGGCTGATCAGCGAAAAATCCCAGTCGGCATGCAGCCCGCCCAGCATGACGCCGGTCAGCAGCAGCGCGCAGCCTAGCCAGCGCAAAGTCCGAGGGATCGCGAAACGTGCCGCCAATGCGAGGCATCCAGAGTAGGCAGGTGGAAGTCGGTTGATGGTGCAGGTTAGCCCGGTAAAAGACAATGGCACGGTGAGATCACCGTCGGCACGCTAGACTTTAAGGTAATGCGATCCTTTGCCCGTTTGACAACCCGTCAGGCAGTCACTAGTGTCCATTTGGATCCAAGTATTTCAGCCAAACAGGGTGCGTTTGTCGTGACACAGAAGCCCAACCCTCTCAGCAGTATCAAGGTCAACGGGCCGATTCCCGCCCATCTGGCACGCTCGGTGATCGAAGAAACCCTGCGCGCGGCGATTCTCGACGGTCGCATTCCGTGCGGCATCGCCCTGCGTCAGCAAGACCTCGCCGACCTGTTCGGCGTCAGCCGCATGCCGGTGCGCGAAGCGTTGCGCCAGCTCGAAGCGCAATCGCTGCTCAACGTGATCGCCCACAAAGGCGCGGTGGTTGCACCGTTGGTCCAGGGCGATGCGGCAGAAACCTATGAACTGCGAATCCTGCTGGAGTCCGAAGCCCTGCGTCGGTCGATCCCCCTGCTTGAAGCCGCCGATTTCGAACAAGCGGCGCGCTATATCGACGAGTTGGAGACGGAACACGACTACACCGAGATAGGCCGGCTCAATCGCCTGTTCCACATGGCGCTTTATAAAAAGGCCCCCAACCAGCGGCTGCTGAGACTCGTCGAAGACGGGTTGAACGAAGAGGAGCGCTTCTTGCGCTTCAATCTGGAAGCCATGGGCCTGGGCAAACTGTCCCAGGAAGATCACCGGGCACTATTGCGGGCCGCCGAAGAGCGGGACGTCGAGCGCTCAGTGACGTTGCTCGAAAACCACCTCAACCGAGGTGTCGAAGTCATCACGCGCTACCTCGAAAGCTCTGAACCGCAGCGCAGGAAAACCACGAAGTAACCCGCGCCGACAATCCCGAGCGAGCCCTTTGAAGGGCTCGCTTTCGTTTGTCACGATTTCGAGCTGATCAGCACCTGGATCGCTCGATGAATAAATCTGTTTACAAATCCCCATTCGTTCACACCGCGCCGGTGTGCCGCGACTTCCTGCCCGCGCCCCAAAGCCCCTTCCTCCTTAAACCCCACAATTGCACCTATCAGATCATGCAGGGGTGATAGCGACTGCCGTGAATTACGCTCACTCTTGAGCTGCCAACGAATAATGACGGGCGACGCACCGCACCCGCGGAGCAGTCGACGCACCAAGAACCTACGGAAGGAGTCTTGCCACGGGAAAGGAAGAACCGGCGTCATTCCCAGCCAACTTCCACCCTCTCAGATCACATCAACGAACCCAGTAGAAAGTTGCTTTGAGTGAGGCATTCACTCTTTATTTGAATTTTGGCTTATATAAGCTGAAAGGAGCAACTACGCCAAAATAAAACTTAATCCAAAAGTCTTATTGGGGTTTGTCGCGCTCGATAAAGTTAAACTTTAAATTAATAAAAAAATGACTTGCCCGACACTTTATTCCTGTATTAGTTTTTCTCCGCCGCCCGTAAACACTGGGCACCAAGTACTACTTAGTGATTAAACACCTGAAAAGCATCAATTCAATTGAGGCCCCCGTTCGCCAATAAAAAACTTCAAGCAACCGTCACTTATTGATCAACACCACCCTCAACGGTATTCCAGATCACTTATAGGCTCGCTCATGAAACCGACTAAAGATCGTCTCAATCAGAAGAAAGCAGAACTTAGTGCGCACCCGATCTTCTCTGAAATACATTCGTTATCTGTCCTTCAACGCTTTATGGAAACCCATGTATTTGCGGTGTGGGATTTCATGTCGCTGACCAAGCGCCTGCAACAGGAACTGACCTGCGTTCAGCTGCCCTGGCTGCCGCCGCGAGATCCTCAGGCTGCGCGGTTGATCAATGAAATCGTGCTCGGTGAAGAGTCTGATGATCGTCCGGCCCAAGGTCATTACAGCCACTTCGAGTTGTATCTGGATGCGATGCGCGAAGTCGGTGCGAGCACGGTCGCCGTCGAACGCTTCGTGACGCTACAAAAAGAAGGCGTGAGCTACGACGTGGCACTGCAAAGCGTCGACGTCGACCCGGCGGCCGCGCAGTTCGTGCGCCACACCCTGCACACCGCGATGCATGCACCGGGACACAGTGTGGCGGCGGCGTTTCTGCATGGCCGCGAGAGTGTCATCCCGCAGATGTTCCAGCGGATTCTCGACGACTGGGGCATCGGCATCGAACAGGCGCCGACCTTCCGTTACTACCTGGAACGGCACATCGAAGTCGATTCCGAAGACCACGGCCCGGCCGCGGAAAAACTCCTTGCCCGTCTGGTCGATGGCGATCCGCAGCGCGAAGAAGATGTCTACGCCAGCGCCATTGCCGCCGTGGAAAGCCGCATCGCCCTGTGGGACGGTTTGCGCCTGAGCATGAGCGAACCGGTGGCGGAGGTGAACGCATGAACGCCGCCGACTACCAATCCTTCGCCGACGCCTGGGAGAGCCGCGCGACCATTCGCACCCGCCCCCGTCGCGTCCTGGAGAACGACGACAAACTGATCTATCCGTTGAGCCGTCAGCCGCTGGTACTGAGTGAAACCTTCCTGCGCGAATGCCCGGAACAACGGGACTTCGCCTTGGTGCTGACGCTCTACAAGTTCATCAACGACGTGGTGATTTTCGAAACCGAGATCGTCGACAAGACCGCCCGCAGCATCGCCAAAAACCGCTTCAGCGTGGCGTTCCCGTTCGCCTGTCGCTACGACGCGATGACCGTGGTGGTGGACGAGGATTACCACGCCCTGGTGGCCATGGATTTCATGCAGCAGACCATCGCCATGACCGGCATCGCGCCGATCGAACTGCCGGATGAAATCGAACTGAGCCGAGCGATTCCAGCCGCCGTGGCGCTCGCACCGGAGCACCTGCGCAGCGCCGTGGAGCTGATCTGCGTGGCCATCGCCGAGAACACAGTGACCGGCGATGTCGCGGCGTTCGCCAAGGACGATACGGTCAAGCAGTCGATCAAGGGCCTGATGGCCGACCACTTGCTCGACGAGGGTCGCCACTCCGGGTTCTGGGCGCGGTTGGTGCGCATCTATTGGCACACCGCAAGCGAAGACGATCGCCAGTGCATCGCGCAGATCCTCCCGGTGTTTATCAGCCATTACCTGACCAACGACATCCAGAAGTCCTTCGACTTCCGCTTGATCGACGCCTTGCAGATCAGCGACGCAGCACGCCGGGCACTCAAGAGCGAAGTGTCGGGGCTGGCCTTCCCGATCAATCGCCATCACCCGCTGGTCGCCAACATCGTGCGGTTTTTCCGCAGCAGTTCGCTGCTCGATTCACCGTGCGTGCAAAGCGCCCTGAGCGACTACCTGGTTTAACGAGGAGAACATCATGAGACGTCTCGATATTTTGCTCAGTGGGCAAAGCCAGGCCCTGACCGACCTGGCGCTGGAACTCGAACAACACGGTCATTCACTGGTGCGGCTGGCGAATCTGGAGGAGCCGCCGCTGGGCACGTTTGATCTGCTGATCGACGATGCGAGCCTGCCGTTTCAGGACTTCAGCGATGCACCGCGCCTGACGCTGCAGCTGGGTATCGGCGTGCCGGGCGCCTCGGGCCTGCCAGCATTGGACCTGCTGTGCACCTACAACTCGATGCAGCTAAGTCGCGTGCCAGTCGCCGAAGAACTGTCCGGTAACGGCCAGGCATTGCGCCTGCGAGCGGTGGCCGATCTGGTCGATCACGTGGCATTGCTGGTCAGCCGCTTCTCCCGGGATGCCGAGTATTTCCTGCAGGCCGAATCGACGGCATCCGCGCACTTTGAGCAGGTGGAAAATCTGCAGTTTCTAGAGCACCTTGCCTTCATCCATCAGCTCAACGCTACGGCTGAACCAAGGCTGCTACAAATGGGCCAGATCCCTATGATCGAGCGGCTTGAACAGCGCTTCATCCAGTCTGCCGAACGTCCGGCGCTGAACATCCCCGGCTCGGTTCTGAGCTATCGGCAATTGCACGCCCACAGCCGCGCGATCCAACAGCGTTTGCAACCGTTGCTCGATCAGCATCAGGGACCGTTGGTGGTCGGGATCTGCTTGCCAAAATGCAGCGCGTTGTATGCGGGGATTCTGGCGATCCTGGGCAGCGGCGCGGTGTACCTGCCGCTGGAGCCGAGTCATCCGCTGCAACGTCAGCAGTACATTCTGGAAAACGCCGGCGCGGTGTTGTTGCTGCATGACGGAGAACATCCGCTCAGCGAGACGATGCCGGGGCTGGACATCAGCCGCATCGACATCGGCGATGTGAATCTCGACCAACCCTTGATGCGTCAACGACCCGCTCTCGACGCGCCGTGCATGGCGCTTTATACCTCGGGCACCACGGGGCACCCCAAAGGCGTGTTGCTCAGCCAGGCCAACCTCGCGCACTTCACCGCGTGGTACACCGACTATGTGCAACTGACCGAACAGAGCCGGGTGTTGCAGTTTTCATCGTTGAGTTTCGACTCGTCGCTGATCGATATTTTCCCGACCCTGCTCCAGGGCGCCGAGCTGATCGTGCCCAACGAAGACCAACGTCGCGACCCGCTGCAACTGGTCGAGCTGATCCGTCACCAGCAGCTGAGCCACGCGTTTTTGCCGCCGGCGCTGTTGAGCATCCTGCCGCTGGATCAGTTGCAAGTCCTCGATCATGTGATGACCGGGGGCGATGTTTGCGAACCCTACGTGATCGAGCAACTGACTCGCCAAGGCAAGCTCTACAACCTCTACGGCCCGACAGAAGCCACGGTGCTGATCACCGCGCGGCAACTGCGCACCGGCGACAGCAACCGGACACTCGGCGCACCGATTGCCAACAGTCAGGTGCTGATCCTCGATGAGGACTTGCAACCGGTGACCGAGCAAACCGTCGGTGAGTTGTACATCGTCGGCCCGGGGGTGTGCCTGGGTTACCTGAACAACCCGCAACAGACTGCCGAACGCTATCTGAACCTGCGCCTGCCGAACGGCCAGAGCTTGCGCGCGTATCGCACCGGCGACATGGCCAAGTGGACCCGCGACGGTATCGAGCTGTGCGGGCGGCGGGACAATCAGGTGAAAATTCGCGGCTTTCGGGTCGAGCCGGAAGAGATTGAACGCTGTCTGCGCGACAGCCAGCTGTACCGTCAGGTGGCGGTGGTCATCGACCGTCACCGACGGATTCTGGCCTTTCTCGCGCAACCTCAGGAAGAACAACCCGGGGCTGCTCGCGAAGCCTTGAAAGCCCACGCGATGCAGTTTCTGCCGGACTACATGCAGCCGACCGCATGGACCGAACTGGCGAGCATGCCGTTCGCCAGCAACGGCAAGGTCGACCGCAAAGCGCTGCTGGAGCTGCCCGTCAACGTGACTGATAACAGCCAACGGCGATTGCCCACCAGCGCCGATGAAGCGTTGCTGCTGGAGATCTGGGCCGAGCTGCTGGAGCTGCCCGCCAGCGACATTTCCACCGACGAAAGTTTCTTCAACCTCGGCGGGCATTCGATCCTGCTGTCGCGCATGCTCCTGCGTTTGCGTGAGGAATTCGGCCGCAGCATCTCGATCAATCGCTTCATCGAATTGCCGACGATTGCGAAGCTGGCAACCTTGGTGCGCGGCTCCGGGACCGAGGAAGTGCTGAGTGAAAAAGCCCTGGCCGACGCCTTCCGCGAACTGGACATCGAGCCGCTGCCGATCAGCCGAATAGGCGATGTGCACAAGGTGATCGTCACCGGCGCCAACAGCTTTGTCGGTGTGCATATCGTCGAAGCGCTGCTGGCCTGGGGCGCCAGCGAAGTCGCGTGCCTGGTGCGCGATGGTGGCGGGCAATCGGCGGCGCAACGCTTTGCTCAAGCATTGCGGGAAAACCGTCTGGAGCACCTGGACCTGAGTCGGGTGCAAGTTTACGCGGCGGACATCACTCGCCCGCAACTGGGGCTCAACGAAGATGTTTATCAACGACTGGACCGAGAGTTCGGTGCGCTGGTGCACAACGCCGCCAACGTCAATCACGTCCTCGATTACGAGTCGTTGGCGCGGGATAACGTCGAGCCGATTTTCGAGTGCCTGCGTTTGTGCGAAGGGCGCAGCAAGAAGATCTTCAACTTCGTCTCGACGCTCTCTGCATCCAGCACGATTTCCGACGATGGCCGGGTGTTGGAATTGCCCGCCGCGCAGACACCACCGATCTACATCAAGAACGGCTACAACCTGTCCAAATGGGTCGGTGAGCGGATCCTCGAACGAGCGCGGGAGCGTGGGGTGCGGGTCAATCTTTATCGTCCCGGCAACATCAGTTTCAACAGCCTCACCGGCGTCTGCCAACCCCACAAGAATCGCCTGATGCTGATGCTCAAGGGCTCGATCCAGCTCGGTCAGGTGCCGGAGTTCGCGCTGAACTTCGACCTGATGCCGGTGGATTTTCTTGCCCGTTTCATCGCCTTCCACGCCAGCCGTTATCAGGCCGAAAAAGCGGTGTTCAACCTGCACAACCCCGAGCCCCTGAGCTGGGACACCTACGTGGCGTCTTTCCGTGAGGCTGGTCGAGAGTTCGCCATGGTCAGCGTCGCCGACTGGCAGCAGCAACTGGGCCGGGTCGACAGTGATAACGCGCTGTTTGGCGTGCTGGGTTTCTACCTCAACGGCTTCGAAGAAGACATCGGCGACATCTCGATGATCGGCCATGACAACGCCCAGGCCGGCATACGGCAGATGGGCGCGCACTACCCGGAAAAATCCCCGGCGCTGCTGCGACGCGGCTGCGACTACCTCAAAGAAATCAACTTCATCTGATTCACCTAACCAAGCACGGAGCAAAAACCATGAACACTCTGCAACCCGATACCCTGATCAAAAACCCTCAAGGCTGCCGCGTTGTGTCTTCGGTGGAAGTACCGGTCGATGCAACGCAAGTCTGGGCGGTGGTCGGCAACTTTTCCGGCTTCGACAAATTCATTCCGGCGCTGTCGCACATCGAGATGACGGGCGAAGGCGTATCGTCGCTGCGCAAGAAATTCTTCAAGGACGGCAACCTGGTGGTCGAGCAGCTCAACTCCCGGGACGACCAGGCGCTGAACATGACCTGGACGACGATCTACAACACCTTGGGCGTGGCCAATTTGTGGGCGGCGATGAGTGTTGAATCCATGGGGGCGAGCAAGTCGCGGGCGACCTGGACCATCATCGCCGAACCGGCCCAGGGCGGCGCCGAAGCCCTGCCGGGGTTCAAGGCTTTCGTTCAGGGGTTTGCCGATGATGCGATGGGGAATGTGTTGAAGCTGTTTGTGTAAGGCTTTGGTTCGGCGGTGACTGATCTACCGCTATCGCGGGCAAGCCCGCTCCCACATGGTTTGTGTCGTACACACATCACCTGTGGGAGCGGGCTTGCCCGCGATTGAACGATAACGCGGTTCAACTGCCCCTGATCAGATCTTGAAACTATCAACCAACTGCTTCAACCGATTGGCCTGCTGCGACAACGCATCGCAATCCTTCAATGTTTCATTGAGGTTGGCCACGCTCTGCTGGTTCAGCAGGTTGATCTGGTTAACATCTACGTTGAGGGTTTCCACCACGGCGGTCTGCTCTTCGGTCGCCGCGGCCACCGATTGGTTCATGCCGTCGATTTCGCCGATGCGCTGGGTCACGCTGACCAAACGTAGGCCAGCCTGGTTCGCCACTTCGACGCTTTGCTCGCTGGACACCTGACTGGCGTTCATCGTAGTCACCGCTTCGCGAGAACCGATCTGCAGCGAGCTGATCATTTTGTGGATCTCTTCCGCCGATTCCTGGGTGCGATGAGCCAGGTTACGCACCTCGTCCGCCACCACCGCAAAACCACGACCGGCCTCACCGGCGCGGGCCGCTTCGATGGCTGCGTTGAGCGCCAGCAAATTGGTCTGCTGGGAGATGCCTTTGATCACATCGAGAATGTGACCGATGTTGTCGGTGCTCGCGTTCAGGGTTTCAATCTGCGTGCAGGACAGGCTGATTTTTTGTGACAGCTCAGTCATGGCCAGGATGGTTTTTTCCACCACCTGACGGCCGTCATCAGCCTGCTCGCTCGCGCCGCTGGCGTGTTGCGAAGCATCGGCTGCGTTGCGGGCGATTTCCTGGGTGGCGGCGCCCAATTGGTTGATCGCCGCTGCGACGCTGTTGGTGCGGGCGCTTTGTTCGTCGGAGCCGACGATCGAAGCGTTGGAGGATGCCATCACCCGTTGCGACAGGTCATGAACCTGACGGGTCGCCGAGGACACTTCGCAAATCGACGCGTGAATCCGCTCCACGAACTGGTTGAAGGAGCCGCCCAACTCGCCGAATTCATCTTTGTTTTCTACCACCAGACGACGCGTCAGGTCGCCCTCGCCCTGAGCAATGTCCTGCATTGCGCGGCCCATCGTGGTCAGCGGACGCATCAACACGTTGATCAGCAGGCTCAGCAGCACCGCAATGGCGGTCACGGCGATGAACATCGCGATCAACGCCGAGGTGCGGAATTGGCTCAGTGGTGCGTAGGCCTTGGTCTTGTCAATCGACAGACCGATGTACCACTCGGCGTTCGGTAAACCACTCACCGGGGTGAACGAGAGAATGCGGTCCTGCTTATTCAGCTCTACTTCCTGGATGCCTCTTTCGATGCGGACACTGGAACCCGGATAGATGTCTTTCAGGTTCTTCATTACGTGATCCTTGTCCGGGCTGACGATCACCTGACCGTCGGCGCTGACGAGGAACGCGTGGCCGATGCCACCGAAGTCCACCGAGTTGATGATCTTCACCAGGGTTTCCAGACTCAGGTCGCCGCCGACCACGCCCAGCAGTTCGCCACTCTTTTTCACCGGCATGGCGATGGTCACCACCAACCCGCCGACCGCAGCCATGTAAGGCGGGGTCAGCATGGTCTTGTCGGCGACCACGGCTTGTTTGTACCAAGGGCGCTGACGCGGATCGTAGCCGTCCGGCATCTTCGCGTCAGGGCGCTGGGTAAACACACCATTGGCCTGCCCGACGTAGGTGAACTGGAAGTTCGAGGTGAGGGCGGGTTGATCGACCAGTCCCGGCAGATCGGCATTGGCGCCTTGATGAGCGACGTTCTGCGCGAGGTTTTCCAGGACCAGCACGCGGCCGCTCATCCAGTTCTGCACGCTGCTGCCGGTGAGGTCGCCGGCTTGTTCAATGGAGGACTCGAGGTTTTGCCGAATGGTGTTTCGCTGCAGATAGTCGTTGTACAAAGTGAACAACGCAAAAGCCAGCACCACGACGCCTGAAGCGGCCAACAGGATTTTATGGCTGAACTTGAGATTCATTTCATGGGACTTCTATGCAAAAAGTGGGGAGGCGTTCCGGGTTGCAACATTCCATGTAACCGCGCAGACGGCATTCTGGGGCCGCTCTACTTTGGTGCACGCATGTCTCACCAGTCTTGTCGGCACGAGTGGGAGAAATCTTAGGGATTTCGTCAGATACCCGCCGAACGGTGTGCTAGAGCGCCCGAGTAGCAGAGTTTTGCTGACGGTTGCTCGAACGGCAGTTGCAAATTTTCTGACCCTTAATGACAATGCGACTAATTATCATTTGTGACGTCGGGCTGTCGCGTTCATGTCCTCACCTGAGTTTGCAGTACAGGCGCTCTACAGCAGTCATCACGGATGGCTCAACACGTGGCTGCGCGCTCGATTGGGCAATGCGGCCGATGCAGCGGACCTGGCCCAGGACACGTTCGTTCGTCTGCTGCAAAGAACCGAACGCCTGGAGCTCAAGGCTCCTCGTGCTTTTCTGCGAACCATCGCCCGCGGCTTGGTGATCGACCACTGGCGCCGTGAGGAAATCGAGCGCGCGTACCTGGAAACCATCGCCCATTTGCCCGAGGCCGAAACCCCGAGCGCCGAGGCACGGGCATTGGTGCTCGAATTGCTGGAAAGCATCGCCCGCCTGCTTGAAGGCCTGAAGCCGAAAGTGCGTCAGGCGTTTCTGCTGGCACAGTGCGAAGGACTTACCCACAAGCAGATCGCCGAACACATGGGATTGTCCCTGCGTTCTGTGGAACGTTATGTGGCCGACGCGCTGTATCACTGTTACGTGCTGCGGTATGAAGCGTGATGCCTGTGGATAACTCAGCGCTGAATCGCCGCGGCGCGCCGCATCAGCAGGTGGTCAAACAAGCCATCCATTGGTTGCTGCGCCTGCGCAACAACGCGACCAATTCCAGACTGCGCCAGCAATGCGATGCCTGGCGGGCAGAACACCATGAACACGAACTGGCCTGGCAACGGGTGCAGTCCTTGCAAGCCGAGTTGAGCCGTAATTTGCGCGCGGTGCCCGGCGCTCAAGTCGCCTTCAATACTTTAGAAAACAGCGCACAGGGACTCGGACGGCGTCAGGCGTTGAAACTGTTGTCGGGCACATTGCTGATGGGTTCGGCGGCATGGCTGGGAAGGGACGTGATCGGCTGGCAACAGTGGACCGCCGACTTCGCCACCGCCACGGGCGAACGACGAGGTTTCCAATTGCCGGATGGCACACGCCTGGAGCTCAACACCGCCACCGCGGTGGATCTGGACTACACCGCGCCGCGGCGCCTGATCAAACTGACTCGCGGCGAGATCATCGTAACGTGCGGCGGGGCGAACGAGGGCTCTTCGTTTGATCAACCGTTGCGGGTGCAAAGCCGCAACGGCGTGTTCGAAGGCGTGGCTGCACGCTTCATCGTTCGTCAGGACACCGACTGCACGCGACTCAGCGTCACCAGCGGCATGGTCGCAATCCATTCGCCACTGGCTGCCGGAGGCCTGCCGATTCAAGTGCAGACCGGGCAGAGCTATCTGATCAATCGCAATCGAGCGCAGTTGGCACCGCCGCAGGACATGGATGCCGGCGCCTGGGTGGACGGCCTGATCGTCACCCGCAACATGCGCCTCGGGGACTTTATTCATGAAGTCGGACGTTACCGGCCCGGTTACCTGACCTGCGCAGCGGACATTGCCCACTTGCGGCTGTCAGGAGTTTTCCGTCTCGAAGACACCGACAAGCTGCTGGCCATCCTGCCGCACACCCTGCCGGTACAACTGCGCTATCGCACTCGCTGGTGGGTGACGCTGGAGCGACAGGCCTGAATTATTTTTGGCGGGTTTTCCGAACAAGTCCGGCTTAGTCAGTAAGCACTTCAACTCTGCCTTCAGCGACTTCCTACGGAAACCTACAATGACTGTGCGCGCCATCAGTAAGAACCCTCTCCATTTCGCTGCGGAATCAGGCGTCTTGCGCCACGCCATCCGCGCGACACTGTTCTCGACCGCATTGGGTGTCGGCCTGCTGCCGACACTGGGCGTCGCAGCACAGGGCAGCGAAGCGAGTAGCCACCGCTACAACATTGCCGCCGGCTCCTTGAGCGATGTGCTCAACCAATTCGCGCGTCAGGCGGGCATCACGCTGTCGACGACTCCGGCTCAAACCCAGGGCCTCCAGTCACCGGGATTACAGGGCGACTATTCGGCGGATCAAGCGTTGAGCCATTTGCTCAATGGCACAGGGCTTGTGGCCGTCAGTCAGGATGGCAGCAGCTATGTGCTGCGACCCGTCGCTGAAACCAAAGCCCTGGCACTTCCTGCCACCGACATCAAAGGCTTCGCCCTAGGTAACGCGCTGGGCAGCATGGAGGGCTACAACGCAACGCACAGCCAGATCGCGACCAAGACCAGCACCGCGCTGCTGGAAACCTCGCAAAGCGTGTCCGTGGTGACCCGAGAGCAAATGGACGACCAAGGCTCGCAAACCGTGTCCCAGGCGATGCGCTACACCCCCGGCGTGCTGACCAACCCTTACGGCGCAACCCACCGTTATGACTACGTAGCGATGCGCGGTTTCAACGACGGGTCGGTGGATAACATCTATCTCGACGGCCTCAAGTCCATGGGCGACAGCGGCACCTACAGCACCATGCAGGTGGACCCGTATTTCCTCGAGCGAGTCGATATTCTCAAAGGGCCATCGTCGGTGCTCTACGGTCGTAGTTCGCCGGGCGGGCTGGTGGCGTTGACCAGCAAGAAACCGTTGTATGAGCCCTATCATCAGGTTCAAGCCACGGTGGGCACTCAAGGCCAACGCGGCATGGGTTTCGACTTCAGCGGACCGGTGGATGACGACAAGCGTATTGCCTATCGTCTGATAGGGTTGGCGGATCAGTCCGACACGCAGTTCGACCACAACAAGGAAAAGCGCTTCGCCCTGGCACCGACGGTGAGCATCGACTTCACCGAAGATACCTCGCTGACGCTGCAAGCTTATCTGCAACACGATCCCGACGGCGGCTATCACGGCGGCGTCCCGGCCGACGGCACCATCCATCAGCGCAATGGCAATCGGATCTCTCCAAACTTCTTCGAAGGCGAGCCGGGCATTGATGGTTTCCAGCGTGATCAACAGTCCTTCGGTTATCAGTTCGAACATCGCTTCAACGACGTCTTTACCGCGCGGCAGAACTTCCGCTATCTCGATTCCAAGGTGAAGATCGATCAGGTTTACGCCTATGGCTGGACCACACCCACCAGTAACGAGTTGAACCGCTATTACACTGGCGGCGACGAAAAGCTCCACGCGTTCATCGTCGATAACATGCTGCAAGCCGAATTCTTCACCGGCGCAACCAAACATACGGTGCTGATGGGCGCGGACTACCAGCGACGCAAAACGGTGGTCGACTGGACCAGTGGCGGTCTTGCGCCGATCGATGCGTTCAATCCGGTGTACGGCAATTCGGCCATCGACTTCTACAGCCCGACCAGCTATCTGCGTCGCCTGGAACAGACCGGCGTCTACCTGCAAGACCTGATCGAGATGGATAAGTGGCGCTTCTCTTTGGGTCTGCGTCAGGACTGGGTTGAAACCTCCGATGAAAATCGGCTGGCTGAAGCGGGACGCCCTGTAGGCACGGAAATCAGTGACGAACGCACCAAACTGACGGGCCGAGCCGGGGCCTTGTACCTGTTCGATAACGGTGTTGCGCCGTACATCAGCTACTCCGAGTCGTTCAACCCGAATTCCTACGCGGACAGCGCCGGCAATCCCTTGGCACCGACCGATGGCACCCAGTGGGAAGTGGGGCTGAAATACCAGCCGCCGGGCACCGACAACTTGTTCACGGCGTCGCTGTTCCGCATCGATCAGGAAAACCTGGCGACCAAATTGCCGCAGGAAAACTTCTATCGCGCTGTCGGCGCCGTCCGCTCCCAGGGTCTTGAGCTGGAAGCGCACATGCAGCTGACCGATAACCTGAAAGTGCTCGGCAGCTACACCTTCACCGACATCGAGTATTCGAAGTCGATGATCAGTACGCTGAGCACCGACACCGACGTGATCGAAAACAAGGGCAACTCGCCGACTCAGGCACCACGCCATATGGCCTCGGTGTGGGCGGACTACAAGTTCGACAGCGCAGCGCTTGATGGCCTGCGTCTGGGCGGTGGCGTGCGTTATGTCGGCTACAGCTGGGCCGATGCGGAAAACACCCTGAAGGTGCCGTCCTACACGCTGTTCGATGCATCTGTCGGCTATGACCTGGGCAAGGTGGGTTTGAAGGGCGTGGACGTACGCCTGAATGCGAACAACCTGACCAACGAGTCTTACGTGGCCTCCTGTGCCAGCCTGAACTTCTGCTACCTGGGTGAAGAGCGCAACGTCGCCGCTACCGTGAGCTACCAGTTCTAATCACTCGTTATTACGACAAAGCCAGCACCTGAATCCAGAGGCTGGCTTTGTCGTCTCTGCAGGAAAATCCCATGCGTACATTCCTGGTTTTACTTCATCGCTATATTGGTTTGGCGACCGCGTTGTTTCTGTTGATGGCGGGGCTTACGGGCAGCATTCTGGCGTTCAATCATGAGCTGGATGAGTGGCTCAATCCGGGGTTTTATTCAGCGTCTGCCGAAGGTCAGCGTTTGCCACCTGGTGCCTTGGTCGACAAGCTGCAAGCGGAGCATCCGAGGCTGCAAGTCTGGTACATGGAGTACCCGTCAGAACCGGGTCATACCGCATTGCTGGCTGCGGTACCACGCAATGACCCTGCGACCGGAAAACCTTTTGCCGAACCCAATCAGGTGTTCTATCTGGACCCGGTCAATGGCGAGCAGAAAGGTCAGCGGTTCTGGGGAGAATGCTGTTTGCAGCGGGAGAACTTCATCCCCTTCATTCTTGAGTTTCACTACAACCTGGTCCTGCCGGATAACTGGGGTTTGTTGTTAATGGGACTGGTCGCAATCGCTTGGGTTGTCGATTGTTTCATTGCGCTTTGGCTGACGCTTCCACGCGGGAAACCGTTCTGGAAGAAGTGGTCGACGGCCTGGAAGATCAAGGGTGGGCATGCCTATCGGTTGAATTTCGATCTGCATCGGGCGGGGGGATTGTGGCTTTGGTTATTGCTGTTGCCGATCGCTGTCAGCAGTGTCGCCATGAACCTGCCGAGCCAGGTCTTCAAGCCTGCAGCTTCACTGTTTTCGCCGATTGAACCGAGCGTTTACGAGGCCCGCGGACGCATGCCTGCCGAGGAGCTGGGAGTTACGCGGCTGAGTTATCAACAGGCTTATGAACGTGCGTTGCAGGAAGGGCAAAGGCTGGGGCTGACAGCTGCGATCGGGGAGTTGTATTACAGCTTTGAGTACAACTTTTATGGGGCAGGGTTTGGGCAACATGATACCGAGGCCCATGGAAAGTCCTGGCTGTTCTTCCATGGCACGGACGGGCGTTTACTGGGGCAGGAAATCGCGGGGCAAGGCACCTTGGGGGAGCGCTTCTATCGGCTGCAATTACCGATACACGGAGGGCGAATCATTGGGCTTACCGGGCAAGTGATGATCGCGGTGTTAGGTGTTTTGATTGCAGTATTGTCAGGGACGGGTATTTATATCTGGTGGCGCAAGTTGCTGGCTCGAAGGAGTAGCAAGGCACGTAAGAGCGAGATGTGCCCCGTCCCGGATTGAGGTTTCTATAGCCCAGAAAGACAAAACCCCTGTCTGCATAAGCAGACAGGGGTTTCGGAATTCAATCTTGACGATGACCTACTCTCACATGGGGAAACCCCACACTACCATCGGCGATGCATCGTTTCACTGCTGAGTTCGGGATGGGATCAGGTGGTTCCAATGCTCTATGGTCGTCAAGAAATTCTGTGACCAGCCCGTTACAGCGGTAACGTGCCAGCAAAATCGGTGACTTCTACTAAAACAAAACCCCTACCTGCATACGCAGATAGGGGTTTTGGAATTTAATCTTGACGATGACCTACTCTCACATGGGGAAACCCCACACTACCATCGGCGATGCATCGTTTCACTGCTGAGTTCGGGATGGGATCAGGTGGTTCCAATGCTCTATGGTCGTCAAGAAATTCGGTAGCCAGCTCGTGTTCTCTTGCGAGGTCACGCTCCAGCGAATGGGTATGCGATAGTTTGTGTGTTTGTTTCTCGAACTTTCGGTTCGTTTCGTCTTCACACACCGCAATCTGGTGCCTCTTCAGGTCAGCAAATTGCTTGGGTGTTATATGGTCAAGCCTCACGGGCAATTAGTATTGGTTAGCTCAACGCCTCACAGCGCTTACACACCCAACCTATCAACGTCGTAGTCTTCGACGGCCCTTCAGGGGACTCAAGGTCCCAGTGAGATCTCATCTTGAGGCTAGTTTCCCGCTTAGATGCTTTCAGCGGTTATCTATTCCGAACATAGCTACCCGGCAATGCCACTGGCGTGACAACCGGAACACCAGAGGTTCGTCCACTCCGGTCCTCTCGTACTAGGAGCAGCCCCTCTCAAATCTCAAACGTCCACGGCAGATAGGGACCGAACTGTCTCACGACGTTCTAAACCCAGCTCGCGTACCACTTTAAATGGCGAACAGCCATACCCTTGGGACCGGCTTCAGCCCCAGGATGTGATGAGCCGACATCGAGGTGCCAAACACCGCCGTCGATATGAACTCTTGGGCGGTATCAGCCTGTTATCCCCGGAGTACCTTTTATCCGTTGAGCGATGGCCCTTCCATACAGAACCACCGGATCACTAAGACCTACTTTCGTACCTGCTCGACGTGTCTGTCTCGCAGTCAAGCGCGCTTTTGCCTTTATACTCTACGACCGATTTCCGACCGGTCTGAGCGCACCTTCGTACTCCTCCGTTACTCTTTAGGAGGAGACCGCCCCAGTCAAACTACCCACCATACACTGTCCTCGATCCGGATAACGGACCTGAGTTAGAACCTCAAAGTTGCCAGGGTGGTATTTCAAGGTTGGCTCCACGCGAACTGGCGTCCACGCTTCAAAGCCTCCCACCTATCCTACACAAGCAAATTCAAAGTCCAGTGCAAAGCTATAGTAAAGGTTCACGGGGTCTTTCCGTCTAGCCGCGGATACACTGCATCTTCACAGCGATTTCAATTTCACTGAGTCTCGGGTGGAGACAGCGCCGCCATCGTTACGCCATTCGTGCAGGTCGGAACTTACCCGACAAGGAATTTCGCTACCTTAGGACCGTTATAGTTACGGCCGCCGTTTACCGGGGCTTCGATCAAGAGCTTCGCGTTAGCTAACCCCATCAATTAACCTTCCGGCACCGGGCAGGCGTCACACCCTATACGTCCACTTTCGTGTTTGCAGAGTGCTGTGTTTTTAATAAACAGTCGCAGCGGCCTGGTATCTTCGACCGGCGTGGGCTTACGCAGTAAATGCTTCACCCTCACCGGCGCACCTTCTCCCGAAGTTACGGTGCCATTTTGCCTAGTTCCTTCACCCGAGTTCTCTCAAGCGCCTTGGTATTCTCTACCCAACCACCTGTGTCGGTTTGGGGTACGGTTCCTGGTTACCTGAAGCTTAGAAGCTTTTCTTGGAAGCATGGCATCAACCACTTCGTGTTCTAAAAGAACACTCGTCATCAGCTCTCGGCCTTAGAATCCCGGATTTACCTAAGATTCCAGCCTACCACCTTAAACTTGGACAACCAACGCCAAGCTGGCCTAGCCTTCTCCGTCCCTCCATCGCAATAACCAGAAGTACAGGAATATTAACCTGTTTTCCATCGACTACGCTTTTCAGCCTCGCCTTAGGGACCGACTAACCCTGCGTCGATTAACGTTGCGCAGGAAACCTTGGTCTTTCGGCGTGGGTGTTTTTCACACCCATTGTCGTTACTCATGTCAGCATTCGCACTTCTGATACCTCCAGCAAGCTTCTCAACTCACCTTCACAGGCTTACAGAACGCTCCTCTACCGCATCACCTAAGTGATACCCGTAGCTTCGGTGTATGGTTTGAGCCCCGTTACATCTTCCGCGCAGGCCGACTCGACTAGTGAGCTATTACGCTTTCTTTAAAGGGTGGCTGCTTCTAAGCCAACCTCCTAGCTGTCTAAGCCTTCCCACATCGTTTCCCACTTAACCATAACTTTGGGACCTTAGCTGACGGTCTGGGTTGTTTCCCTTTTCACGACGGACGTTAGCACCCGCCGTGTGTCTCCCATGCTCGGCACTTGTAGGTATTCGGAGTTTGCATCGGTTTGGTAAGTCGGGATGACCCCCTAGCCGAAACAGTGCTCTACCCCCTACAGTGATACATGAGGCGCTACCTAAATAGCTTTCGAGGAGAACCAGCTATCTCCGAGCTTGATTAGCCTTTCACTCCGATCCACAGGTCATCCGCTAACTTTTCAACGGTAGTCGGTTCGGTCCTCCAGTTAGTGTTACCCAACCTTCAACCTGCCCATGGATAGATCGCCCGGTTTCGGGTCTATTCCCAGCGACTAGACGCCCTATTAAGACTCGCTTTCGCTACGCCTCCCCTATTCGGTTAAGCTCGCCACTGAAAATAAGTCGCTGACCCATTATACAAAAGGTACGCAGTCACCCAACAATGTGGGCTCCCACTGCTTGTACGCATACGGTTTCAGGATCTATTTCACTCCCCTCTCCGGGGTTCTTTTCGCCTTTCCCTCACGGTACTAGTTCACTATCGGTCAGTCAGTAGTATTTAGCCTTGGAGGATGGTCCCCCCATATTCAGACAAAGTTTCTCGTGCTCCGTCCTACTCGATTTCATGGCCAAGAGATTTTCGCGTACAGGGCTATCACCCACTATGGCCGCACTTTCCAGAGCGTTCCGCTAATCTCAAAGCCACTTAAGGGCTAGTCCCCGTTCGCTCGCCACTACTAAGGGAATCTCGGTTGATTTCTTTTCCTCAGGGTACTTAGATGTTTCAGTTCCCCTGGTTCGCTTCTTAAGCCTATGTATTCAGCTTAAGATACCTAACTTATGTTAGGTGGGTTCCCCCATTCAGACATCTCCGGATCAAAGTCTGTTTGCCGACTCCCCGAAGCTTTTCGCAGGCTACCACGTCTTTCATCGCCTCTGACTGCCAAGGCATCCACCGTATGCGCTTCTTCACTTGACCATATAACCCCAAGCAATCTGGTTATACTGTGAAGACGACATTCGCCGAAAATTCGCGATTAAACTCACAAATTTTACCTTAGCCTGATCACCACCAGTGAAAGTGGCCATCAGTCTATCTTTCTATCACATACCCAAATTTTTAAAGAACGATCTAATCAAAGACTAGAAATCAACATTCACCATCGTCACGATGGAATGCTCATTTCTAAGCTTTCAACAAACAGAAGCAGTAGTGGTGGAGCCAAACGGGATCGAACCGTTGACCTCCTGCGTGCAAGGCAGGCGCTCTCCCAGCTGAGCTATGGCCCCGTATTTCTACAGGCGTTTCCCACACAAAATTGGTGGGTCTGGGCAGATTCGAACTGCCGACCTCACCCTTATCAGGGGTGCGCTCTAACCAACTGAGCTACAGACCCAATTTCGGGCTGCTTCTTATCGTCTTCTTCAATGAATCAAGCAATTCGTGTGGGAACTTATGGAGCAGCTGATGTCGTCGATTAAGGAGGTGATCCAGCCGCAGGTTCCCCTACGGCTACCTTGTTACGACTTCACCCCAGTCATGAATCACACCGTGGTAACCGTCCTCCCGAAGGTTAGACTAGCTACTTCTGGTGCAACCCACTCCCATGGTGTGACGGGCGGTGTGTACAAGGCCCGGGAACGTATTCACCGCGACATTCTGATTCGCGATTACTAGCGATTCCGACTTCACGCAGTCGAGTTGCAGACTGCGATCCGGACTACGATCGGTTTTATGGGATTAGCTCCACCTCGCGGCTTGGCAACCCTCTGTACCGACCATTGTAGCACGTGTGTAGCCCAGGCCGTAAGGGCCATGATGACTTGACGTCATCCCCACCTTCCTCCGGTTTGTCACCGGCAGTCTCCTTAGAGTGCCCACCATTACGTGCTGGTAACTAAGGACAAGGGTTGCGCTCGTTACGGGACTTAACCCAACATCTCACGACACGAGCTGACGACAGCCATGCAGCACCTGTCTCAATGTTCCCGAAGGCACCAATCCATCTCTGGAAAGTTCATTGGATGTCAAGGCCTGGTAAGGTTCTTCGCGTTGCTTCGAATTAAACCACATGCTCCACCGCTTGTGCGGGCCCCCGTCAATTCATTTGAGTTTTAACCTTGCGGCCGTACTCCCCAGGCGGTCAACTTAATGCGTTAGCTGCGCCACTAAGAGCTCAAGGCTCCCAACGGCTAGTTGACATCGTTTACGGCGTGGACTACCAGGGTATCTAATCCTGTTTGCTCCCCACGCTTTCGCACCTCAGTGTCAGTATCAGTCCAGGTGGTCGCCTTCGCCACTGGTGTTCCTTCCTATATCTACGCATTTCACCGCTACACAGGAAATTCCACCACCCTCTACCATACTCTAGCTCGTCAGTTTTGAATGCAGTTCCCAGGTTGAGCCCGGGGATTTCACATCCAACTTAACGAACCACCTACGCGCGCTTTACGCCCAGTAATTCCGATTAACGCTTGCACCCTCTGTATTACCGCGGCTGCTGGCACAGAGTTAGCCGGTGCTTATTCTGTCGGTAACGTCAAAACAATTACGTATTAGGTAACTGCCCTTCCTCCCAACTTAAAGTGCTTTACAATCCGAAGACCTTCTTCACACACGCGGCATGGCTGGCTGGATCAGGCTTTCGCCCATTGTCCAATATTCCCCACTGCTGCCTCCCGTAGGAGTCTGGACCGTGTCTCAGTTCCAGTGTGACTGATCATCCTCTCAGACCAGTTACGGATCGTCGCCTTGGTGAGCCATTACCTCACCAACTAGCTAATCCGACCTAGGCTCATCTGATAGCGCAAGGCCCGAAGGTCCCCTGCTTTCTCCCGTAGGACGTATGCGGTATTAGCGTCCGTTTCCGAGCGTTATCCCCCACTACCAGGCAGATTCCTAGGCATTACTCACCCGTCCGCCGCTCGCCACCAGGTACAAGTACCCGTGCTGCCGCTCGACTGCATGTGTTAGGCCTGCCGCCAGCGTTCAATCTGAGCCATGATCAAACTCTTCAGTTCAAACATCTTTGGGTTTTTAAGAAACCCTAAACTTGGCTCAGCAATCGTTGGTTACATCTTTGATTTCTCGCGGAGTAACTTGTGATGCTGATAATCTTGTTGACTATCAGTCTGACTCCACAAGCACCCACACGAATTGCTTGATTCAGTTGTTAAAGAGCGGTTGGTTAAGATCTTTCGTCTCAACCGAGGCGCGCATTCTACAGCAGCCTCTGTTGCTGTCAAGTGGTTATTTTCAGAAGTTTTCAAAGTTTCGCTTGGAAATCTTTAACAACTTCAACCACTTGCGCTTTCGATCTCTCGTTAGCGGGAGGCGAATTCTACAGCGTTACTCGCTGCTGTCAACACCTCTTTCTCTCCGCTTTCGACCGAGAAGATCGAACCGTCGATAAGGCGAAAACACACTGCCCTACCAACTCCTTCTGGCTTCGATGAACTGAAGCGCAACCACTGCCGAAAATCGCGTAACTCTTTGTTTACCAAGGAGTTTTCCGTTTCGACTGCGCCGGAAGTGGGGCGAATTATAGACTTCCAGAATCTGCCGTCAACCTCTAATTGCGCTTTTCTATCAATAACTTGCTGAAAGCCTGAAAACTGCACATTTCCTTCTATATAGGAGAGCAAAACCAGCCCTGCCATATAGAAGGAATCCTCAGAGCACTCCAGACGCCTTGAACCCGGCAACGATGCCGGCATCCAGACCCAACACCCGCTGTAGAACCTCCAACGTGTGCTCACCCAACAAAGGAGGCGCACTACGGTACTCCACCGGAGTCTCGGACAGACGTATCGGGCTCGCAACCTGCGGCACAATTCCGGCCAAAGCATGAGGCAGCTCAATGGCTAACCCACGCGCCTGCACCTGGGGATCGGCAAACATCTGAGCCAGATCATTGATCGGTCCGCACGGCACACCTGCCTGCTCCAGCTGCGCCACCCATTCGGCAGTAGTCTTGAACACGGTCGCCTGGCGGATCAACGGAATCAATACTGCCCGGTTAGCCACCCGCAATTTGTTGGTCGCAAAACGCGGATCATCCGCCCACTGCGGCTGACCAGCCACCTGCGCAAACTTGCGGAATTGCCCATCGTTACCCACGGTAAGGATGAAGTCGCCATCGGCCGTAGGAAAGTCCTGATACGGCACGATATTGGGGTGAGCATTGCCCAGGCGTTTAGGCGCATTGCCTGTAGTCAGATAGTTCATCGCCTGATTGGCCAGACAAGCCACCTGAACATCCAGCAATGCCATATCTATATGCTGACCGCCACCGCCCTGATCCCGATGAGCCAAGGCCGCCAGGATCGCTACCGTTGAATAGAGACCGGTCAAAATATCTGTCAGCGCCACACCGACTTTCACCGGCCCCGCCCCCTCATCTCCTTCGGGACGGCCAGTCAAACTCATCAGACCACCCAAGCCCTGGATCATGAAGTCATAGCCCGCACGCTTGGCATACGGACCGGTCTGGCCGAATCCGGTGATAGAGCAATAGATCAGCTTCGGATTAATCGCCTTGAGCGACTCATAGTCCAGCCCATAAGCCGCCAGGCCACCGACCTTGAAATTTTCTATGAGGATGTCCGACTTCGCCGCGAGCTCACGCACGAGCTGTTGCCCCTCTGGCCGCGTGAAGTCGATGGTTACTGATTGCTTGTTGCGATTGGCGGACAAGTAATAGGCCGCCTCGCTGGTATTCTCGCCATAGGCGTCCTTAAGGAACGGAGGCCCCCAGGCGCGCGTGTCATCGCCATTGCCCGGGCGCTCGACCTTGATAACTTCGGCGCCAAGGTCCGCCAGGATCTGCCCGGCCCAAGGCCCGGCAAGCACCCGCGATAAATCCAGTACTCGTAGATGCGAAAGCGCGCCCATGGCCGTTCTCCTATTAATAGAACGCCTGGATGCCAGTCTGAGCGCGACCGAGGATCAGTGCGTGGACGTCATGCGTACCTTCATAGGTATTCACCACTTCCAGGTTGACCAGGTGCCGAGCGACACCGAACTCATCGGAGATGCCGTTGCCACCCAGCATGTCGCGCGCCATGCGAGCGATATCGAGGGATTTGCCACAGGAGTTGCGCTTCATCATCGAAGTAATCTCGACGGCAGCCGTGCCTTCATCCTTCATACGACCCAGACGCAGGCAGCCTTGCAGCGCCATGGTGATTTCGGTCTGCATGTCAGCCAGCTTCTTCTGGATCAACTGTGTGGCCGCCAATGGACGACCAAACTGCTTACGATCCAGGGTGTACTGACGAGCGGTGTGCCAGCAGAACTCGGCAGCCCCCAGTGCGCCCCAGGAAATGCCATAACGCGCCGAGTTAAGGCAGGTAAAAGGACCTTTCAAGCCCCGGACATCCGGGAAGATGTTCTCTTCAGGGACAAACACGTTGTCCATGACGATCTCGCCGGTGATAGATGCACGCAGGCCAACCTTGCCGTGAATCGCCGGAGCGCTCAGGCCTTTCCAGCCCTTCTCCAGAACAAAACCACGAATGTCGCCTGCGTCGTCCTTGCCCCAAACCACGAACACATCGGCGATCGGGCTGTTGGTGATCCACATTTTGCTGCCGGTGAGGCTGTAGCCGCCTTCCACTTTGCGTGCACGAGTAATCATCGCGCCCGGGTCGGAACCGTGGTCAGGCTCGGTCAGACCGAAGCAACCGATCCATTCACCCGATGCCAGCTTCGGCAGGTATTTCTGCTTCTGTGCTTCGGTACCGAATTCGTTGATCGGCACCATGACCAGCGAGGACTGCACGCTCATCATCGAGCGATAGCCGGAGTCGACACGCTCGACCTCACGGGCAATCAGACCGTAGCTGACGTAGTTCAGGCCGCTGCCACCGTATTGCTCAGGAATGGTCGCACCCAACAGACCCACCTCACCCATCTCGCGAAAGATCGCCGGGTCGGTCTTCTCATGACGGAAAGCCTCGAGAACGCGCGGCGCGAGCTTCTGCTGAGCGAATTGCTGAGCCGTATCGCGAATCATGCGCTCTTCTTCAGTGAGCTGTTGATCCAGCAGCAGGGGATCGATCCAGTTGAAGCTAGCTTTACCGCCCATGAGTGAGTCCTCTCGAATCGGGTCAAATAACGTGGAGTGATCCTAGGCCGGGTTCGGCTTCACGACAAACGAGGATTTTGCATACTGTTGTGCTAATTTCTCACTCCGTAACGTCGCAAAATAGCCTATATGCGATGTATTAGTGAGGTTGACGTACATGCGCCGGAAGATTCCCAGTACAACCGCTCTGATCAGTTTTGAAGCTGCAGCGCGCCACGAGAGCTTTACCAAGGCAGCCCAGGAACTTTCCCTCACGCAGGGAGCGATTTGCCGACAGATCGCCAGCCTAGAGGAGTTCCTCAACGTCGAACTATTCCGACGCTCCCGGCGCGGAGTGAAGTTGACGGAGGCCGGGCTTTCCTACAGCCGCCGAGTGGCCACCCAACTTGATGCGGTTGAACGCGACACTTTGTCAGTGATGGGCCAGCAAGGCACCAACATGATCGAGCTGGCGGTGGTGCCAACCTTCGGCACTCAATGGCTGCTGCCTCGACTCAAGGATTTTCAGCACAAACACCCGGAAGTGACGGTCAACCTCACCAATCGCACGCGCCCCTTCCTGTTTGCCGACACCGACTTCGATGCCGCGATCTATTTCGGCGACGCCGACTGGTCGGGTACTGAATCCCACAGGCTAATGGGCGAAAATCCGATGCCGGTGTGCAGCCCCACCTTACTGGGAAAAAAAACCAATCTGACCCCCAGTGAAATCGCCGAACTACCTCTGCTGCAACAGACCACACGCCCTTACGCCTGGCGCCAGTGGTTCAACTCTCAAAACCTGAATATCCCGCGAGACATGACAGGGCCGCGTTACGAGCTATTCTCCATGCTTGCTCAAGCTGCGATGCACGACATGGGGATCGCGCTGATTCCACCGTTCCTGATTCAGCGCGAATTAGCAGAGAAGCGTCTGGTGATTGCCAACGCTCAGGCACTATCTAGCATTAAGGCCTATTACCTGATGATTCCTGATCGAAAGGTCGAATCAGCTTCTTTAAAGGCATTTCGCGATTGGCTAGTGAATCAGGCTCACAGCTACAACCTAGAAGGATAAAGGCCCGCACCTATTAGTTGACCACGTAGTCAGATAAACAAAAGCACTACAGATATAAGTATTTGTCGCATATTGGAAGACTGTACTGAGGAGTAGCACAAACGTCCTACACAGGCCTGAATACGTGGCCTTGAGCCTCTACTGCCAGGCAATGACGCCTCATTCACCGTGCCGATGTATAAATTCTTGAATTTTGGACAGAATCCTCACAAGCCACGGCCTGCAAGGGATTGCTCCGATAAGTGCGACATTCGGTCACGGGGTGACTTGTAGTTAATTTTCCGTCACCCGTCATAATCCCTTGAAGGGCACAAAGTTCGCCTGCAAAATGCCGCGCCCCGCCCTGATTTGGCGGGATCGTGCTGATCGGCCGCCCCAGCCGCACCATCCGAAGTGCCTGGGTTTACTCAATAAGATCACGCAGGAGATTTGACGTGCACATTGGTGTTCCTCTCGAAACCCAGACGGGTGAAACACGGGTTGCTGCAACCCCGGAAACCATCAAGAAGCTGATCGGCCAGGGTCATAAGGTCACTGTACAAAGCGGCGCCGGCATTAACGCCAGCGTTGTGGACAGTGCTTATGAAGCGGCAGGCGCAACCATTGGCAGCGCCAATGATGCGTTTGGTGCCGAGCTGATTCTCAAGGTGGTCGCCCCCAGCGACAGCGAACTGACGCTGATCAAGAGCGGCACCGTCGTCGTGGGCATGCTCAACCCGTTTAGCAATGAAACCATCGCCAAACTGGCCGAATGCGGCATTACCGCGTTTGCACTGGAAGCTGCGCCACGCACCTCCCGCGCCCAGAGCCTGGATGTGCTGTCCTCCCAAGCGAACATCGCCGGTTATAAATCCGTGCTATTGGCCGCTCACTACTACCCACGATTCATGCCGATGCTGATGACTGCCGCTGGTACAGTGAAAGCGGCGCGCGTGCTGATTCTCGGCGCTGGCGTCGCCGGTTTGCAGGCGATCGCTACCGCCAAGCGTCTGGGCGCTGTGATCGAAGCCTCCGACGTGCGTCCTGCGGTGAAGGAACAGATCGAATCTCTGGGTGCGAAATTCGTCGATGTGCCGTACGAAACCGATGAAGAGCGCGAATGCGCCGTCGGTGTCGGCGGTTACGCGCGTCCCATGCCGGCCAGCTGGATGCAGCGTCAGGCCCTCGCCGTGCACGAACGCGCCAAGCAGGCTGACATCGTCATTACTACTGCGCTGATCCCGGGCCGCAAGGCGCCGACACTGTTGAGCGCCGAAACCGTGGCGCAGATGAAGCCTGGCTCGGTGGTCATCGACCTCGCGGCAGCGCAGGGCGGCAACTGCCCGCTGACCGTGGCCGATCAGGTGGTCGTCGAGAATGGCGTGACCATTTGCGGCCCGACCAATCTGGCCGGTGCAGTCGCGGCCGATGCTTCGGCGCTGTATGCGCGCAACCTGCTGGACTTCCTGAAGCTGGTCTTCAACAAAGAAGGCCAGTTTGAAGTGAACCTCGAAGACGACATCGTCGCCGCGTGCCTGATGTGCCGCGACGGCCAAGTCATCCGCAAAAACGCCTAAGCAGGGATTCAGACGATGGAAGAGCTTATCTCCCCCGGTATCTACAACCTGATCATCTTCGTGCTGGCGATTTATGTCGGTTATCACGTGGTGTGGAACGTTACACCTGCACTGCATACGCCGTTGATGGCGGTAACCAACGCCATTTCGGCGATTGTGATCGTCGGCGCCATGCTGGCGGCAGCTTTGACCGTGACCCCACTGGGTAAGACCATGGGCACCCTGGCGGTGGCTCTGGCGGCCGTGAACGTGTTCGGTGGTTTCCTCGTGACTCGCAGAATGCTTGAGATGTTCAAGAAAAAAGCCCCGAAAGCCGTAAAAGAAGAGGCGCCCAAGTAATGAGCATGAATCTGGTAACGACGCTGTACCTGATCGCGTCGATCTGCTTCATCCAGGCCCTCAAAGGCCTGTCGCACCCGACCACGTCGCGGCGCGGCAATGTGTACGGAATGCTTGGCATGGCCCTGGCGATCATCACCACGGTCGGCCTTATTTATAAGCTAGGGGCAGAGCTGGCGACTGCCGGCATCGGTTACGTCATCGTAGGTCTGTTGGTCGGCGGCACTGCCGGCTCGATCATGGCCAAGCGCGTTGAAATGACCAAAATGCCGGAACTGGTCGCCTTCATGCACAGCATGATCGGTATGGCCGCCGTGTTCATCGCCATCGCCGCCGTAGTCGAGCCGCAGTCGCTGGGCATCGTTAAACAGTTGGGGGATTCGATTCCGGCGGGCAACCGTCTGGAGCTGTTCCTCGGCGCGGCCATCGGTGCAATCACCTTCTCCGGTTCGGTGATCGCGTTCGGCAAGCTCTCGGGCAAGTACAAGTTCCGCTTGTTCCAAGGCGCACCGGTACAGTTCAGCGGTCAGCACAAGCTGAACCTGCTGCTGGGTCTGGCGACGCTGGCGCTGGGTGTCACCTTCATGTTGACCGGCAATCTCAGCGCGTTTGCTCTGATGCTTGTCCTGGCCTTCGTGATGGGCGTGCTGATCATCATCCCGATCGGCGGTGCCGACATGCCTGTCGTGGTGTCGATGCTCAACAGTTACTCCGGCTGGGCAGCAGCGGGTATCGGCTTCTCGCTGAACAACTCGATGCTGATCATTGCCGGCTCGCTGGTCGGCTCGTCCGGTGCCATCCTCTCGTACATCATGTGCAAGGCAATGAACCGTTCGTTCTTCAACGTACTGCTCGGCGGTTTCGGCAACACAGCAGATGCCGCTGGCCCGGCAGGCTCGAAAGAAGCCCGCCCGGTGAAATCCGGTTCGGCTGACGACGCCACCTTCCTGCTGACCAACGCCGACACTGTGATCATCGTTCCGGGCTATGGCCTGGCAGTGGCTCGCGCGCAGCACGCCTTGAAAGAACTGACCGAGAAACTGAGCCATCGCGGAGTGACCGTGAAGTATGCGATTCACCCGGTTGCCGGCCGGATGCCTGGCCACATGAACGTATTGTTGGCCGAGGCCGAAGTGCCTTACGACCAGGTGTTCGAGATGGAAGACATCAACTCCGAGTTCGGCCAGGCCGACGTGGTGCTGGTGCTCGGCGCCAACGACGTGGTGAACCCGGCGGCCAAGAACGACCCGAAATCGCCGATTGCCGGCATGCCGATTCTCGAAGCGTTCAAGGCCAAGACCATCATCGTCAACAAGCGCTCGATGGCCAGCGGCTATGCCGGCCTGGACAACGAGCTGTTCTACCTGGACAAGACCATGATGGTTTTCGGCGATGCCAAGAAAGTCATCGAAGACATGGTTAAAGCCGTCGAGTAAAAACCTTCGGTAACCTGGACGCCCCGACTCGTCGGGGCGTTTTTGTTTGTGGCTGTTACCGATCCTGTAACGGTGTTTTGTCCGAAAGGCCCAGAATAGACACCTCGAATGCGACCTTGGTAGCGGGACGCAGGCTCATCAAATTCACTAGACTGCGCACCTTGCTTCCGTTGCCCGAGATAACAATCATGTACCGTGACCGTATTCGCTTGCCTTCATTGTTGGACAAGGTAATGAGCGCCGCCGACGCTGCCGCTCTGATTCAGGACGGCATGACCGTCGGCATGAGCGGCTTTACCCGAGCCGGCGAAGCCAAGGCTGTGCCTCATGCCCTGGCCGAGCGCGCCAAGGTCACACCGCTGAAAATCACCCTGATGACCGGTGCTAGCCTGGGCAACGACCTCGACAAGCAACTGACTGAAGCCGGCGTACTGTCGCGACGCATGCCGTTCCAGGTCGACAGCACCCTGCGCAAGGCGATCAATGCCGGCGAAGTCATGTTCATCGACCAGCACCTGTCGGAAACCGTAGAGCTACTGCGTAACCAACAACTCAAGCTACCGGACATCGCGGTGATCGAAGCCGTGGCAATCACCGAGCAGGGCCATATCGTGCCGACCACCTCGGTAGGCAACTCCGCCAGCTTTGCGATTTTCGCCAAACACGTGATCGTCGAGATCAATCTGGCGCACAACCCGAATCTCGAAGGCTTGCACGACATCTATATCCCTACCTACCGGCCGACCCGCACACCTATTCCACTGGTGAAGGTCGATGACCGTATCGGCAGCACTGCCATCCCGATACCGCCGGAAAAAATCGTCGCGATCGTGATCACTAATCAATCCGACTCGCCGTCCACTGTCTTGCCGCCGGACAGTGACACACAGGCCATCGCTGACCATCTGATCGATTTCTTCAAACAGGAAGTGGCTGCCGGTCGCATGACTAACAAGCTCGGCCCGCTGCAAGCCGGTATCGGCACCATCGCCAATTCGGTGATGTGCGGCTTGATCGACTCACCGTTCGAAGACCTGACCATGTACTCCGAAGTGTTGCAGGATTCGACTTTCGATCTGATCGACGCTGGCAAGCTGAGCTTTGCTTCCGGCAGTTCGATCACCCTGTCGAGCCGGCGCAATGCCGATGTATTCGGGAATCTGGAGCGCTATAAGGACAAGCTGGTGTTGCGCCCCCAGGAAATCTCGAACCATCCCGAAGTGGTGCGGCGCCTGGGCATCATTGGCATCAACACTGCGCTGGAGTTCGACCTGTACGGCAACGTCAACTCCACCCACGTCTGCGGCACGCGCATGATGAATGGCATCGGCGGCTCCGGCGATTTCGCGCGCAATGCGCACCTGGCGATCTTTGTCACCAAGTCGATCGCCAAGGGCGGCGCAATTTCCAGCGTGGTCCCCATGGCCAGCCACGTCGACCACACAGAACATGACGTCGACATTCTCGTGACCGAGATAGGCCTGGCCGACCTGCGTGGCTTGGCACCGCGTGAGCGCGCCCGCGTCATCATCGACAACTGCGTTCACCCGGACTATCGCCCAGCCTTGAATGACTACTTCACTGCCGCTTGCGCAGTCGGCGGGCATACCCCGCACATCCTGCGTGATGCCCTGAGTTGGCACATGAACCTGGAAGAAACCGGGCGCATGCTGGCGGTGTAATTGATACAGATTGCAGCTGACGCAAACACAGTTTCGTCAGCTCGCGGTGACAACACTCCATTACGAAAAAAACTGTACTGCTGTACCGGTCTTTTCCTACAGCATTTGCCTACCTTTTGCGTGAAAATGGCGAAAAGCGCACTAAATTAGTGCTGACAGGTACAGTTGCCTCAATTTCGACCAGTACACTGCCTTTTAACAGTTAACTGGTCTCTCACAATACAGGTGAACTGTATCTACAGAGACTGGCCAAACGAGAGGATCATTGGCATCAGTTAAACCACTACCTAATCCCGCCATAAGCGGAAGGATGTCAACCATGGAACGTACACTCAGTTCCGAACTGTTCTTCGAAGATACTGCTGCAAAAACCCAGGCTTCCATGCCTCTGCGCGTTATCGCCAACCTGATGCTGTGGCAGCGCCGCATCTCCAGCCGCCATCAACTGGCTCGTCTGGATTCGCGTCTGCTGGCTGACGCCGGGATTAGCGAAGCACAACGCTACGAAGAGCTGAGCAAGCCGTTCTGGCGCTAAGTTAGCGTCGCTGGCTCTGATCCTCCGGATCCACCGCCAGCAACCCGAATTGAACAAACAAAACCCGTCGTGGGAAACCACGACGGGTTTTGTCGTTTGGGAGCTTGCACATTGGGCCGTACAGAAGAGATATCCGCCAACAGGTACAGTTTATAAATTATACAAATTGAACCAGTACAATTTCATCGGAGTGTGTCTGTGCCGTAGGCATAAACGGAGTCACCATTGAATCCCGACCACTTGGCAAAAGGACCGCGCCGATGAATAACTTACAAAATGTTTCCATCGTCACACCGCAAGCGAAGCCCCGCTTGGTCAAGCTGCGAGGGTTACTGAGAGCGTTTACCGACAGCCTGGAAAGGGCTCGCACCCGACGGTTATTGGGCCAACTCAATGATCAACAGCTCTCGGATCTGGGCATCAGCCATGCCGACCGCCTGAACGAAGTGGACAAACCGTTCTGGCGCTAGCTTTTCCCCCTTAACAGACGGGGGCTATTCTAACTGAGGTGCACAGGCCTAATATCCAGATAGAACGTGGCGAACGCTTTACGACAGGCATCTGATCCTGAGCCACCTCTCAATCGGTCTATCCAAAGGAGCTACCCCATGTCCCGTCTACGTCTGCTCAGCGCTGCTGCCCTGCTTGCCGTTGCTGCCAATTCCCATGCCACCAGCTTTATCGTGACCACCGATTCCATCGTTGGTGGACTGAAGGCTTCTTCCGACGCAACGTCGGATATCTCGTCTTCCTTTCGCGACGACAAAATCGTCCGTGCTGCTCGTGACGATGCCGCCAGCTTCGTCGCCAGTGAAGGCGCCATTCGTGGTGTGAGACTGGAAAGCGCGCTCGATCATATCCGCCAACAGACTCCACAACTGAACGCGACCGACGCACAGCTGGCCCAGGCCATCCTGACGATCTAAGCGACAGCTCTGACCGGGACCACGCCCTAATAAGCGCAATCCATGTGGGGCGGGCTTGCTCGCGAAGGCGTCAGCACATCCAACATTGATGTCGCCTGACACACCGCTTTCGCGAGCAAGCCCGCTCCCACAGGTGTCCCAATGTTTCGGCGCTGGCTCTAGCCCGGGCATTGCGCTAGCCTTGGGATTCGCTTTCAGCTATCGAGCCTCATGCGCTTTCTTTCCAGTCTGTCGATCACTGCGGTTTTTCTTGCGGCTTGCTGGTCGGGTTCGGCCTATGCCTTCGACGCTTTCAACCTCTCTACGCAAGGCACCGTGGCCAGTGGTTATGCCTCCAGCATGGTAACCTCCGTGCCCTTCGACCATAAACTGCTGATCGCCGCCCGGGATGACGCTGCCGCGTTCATTGCCAGTGACGGCCGACTGCGCGGGTCGCAACTGGAGGCCGCCTTGATTTACCTGCGTCGGACCCAGCCAAAACTTCATGCCAGCGACCTTGAACTGGCGCAAGCAATTCTCGTCCAATAGTTATCCCTTAGTTCCTCCGGAGTCGTTCCATGCGTAGCCCGCTGATTGCTGCCACCCTTGGCCTGCTGTTGTTGGCCGACGTGGCCCAGGCGCACACCCTGGTAGCCACCAGTAACATCATCATTCGTGCCTCCGAGCGCACGCTTGATTTCACATCCGATACCACCACGTCCATCCGCGATTCGAAGATTGTCCGTGAAGCCCACGACGATGCAGCCAGTTTCGTCGCCAGCAACGGTGAAATCCGTGGTGCGCACCTGGAAGCGGCCTTCGACACCTTGCGCACCCGCGTACCGGAAGCCCGAGACGCCAGTGATCAGGTTCTCGCCGAAGCCATCCTCGCACTGTGAAGTCATTAGGCGCCTGGCTGCTGGCCGGGATTGTGTTGCTGCTCGGCAATACAGCTCAGGCCGGCCTGCAACTACGACTCAAGACCGACGGTCTGAGCCCCGCGCAACAGCAGGCCAGTCAGGCGCTGCTCGATGAAGCCATGCAGGCATTACCGCCGCGCTTCATCGAGCAACTGGACCGGCGCATTGATGTCGGCTGGACCGATGATATGCCAAGCGACGCTTACGGCCAGGCGTCGCTTGTGTCCGAGCTGGATCTGAATCGCAATCTGCTCACCAGCCTCACCAACGGCAGCGCCGCGACCCAAAAAACGTATCGTCCCCACGGTACCGTGCGCCGGGAGATGCTCGCCACGGTGTTGCACGAACTCACCCACATTTATGACCGTGCGCGCCTGTGGCCAGCCGCCGAGCGCACGCTGATCCAGCGTTGCACGCAACGTCACAGCAGCTCCGGGCTGATCGGCATCCCGGACCAATGCCGTGGGCAGACGGAGCGACGCTGGACCCTCAGCGATGACCCTCGTTTGCTGGATTTGGCCGGCTGGCCGCAATACGTCGGTCGGCGCGGCGAACGCGAACAGCACAACCGGCAGATTGCCCGCAGCCCGGACATCTACGAGACGAGCAGCCCGAAGGAGTTCGTCGCGGTCAACATGGAGTACTTCCTCCTCGACCCAAGCTATGCCTGCCGTCGTCCTGCGCTGTATCGCTACTACAAAGAACATTTCGGCTGGGCGCCCGCCGCCAAAGACACATGCGCCCAATCATTCGCCTTCCTCAATGCGGGTAACGACTTCGCCAAGCAGCCCCTGGGCCAGGTCGATCCGGAGCGGGTTTACGCTGTTGACTATCTACTGGCAGAAGCCAACCAGAACTGGGTCAGCCGCTGGGGCCACAGCATGCTGCGACTGGTGATCTGTGCACCGGGTCGGCCGCGCGGGCCGGATTGCCGACTGGATCTGGATCAACATCTGGTGTTGTCCTACCGCGCCTTCGTCGGTGACCTACAGCTGTCGAGCTGGGATGGGCTGGTGGGTAAATACCCGTCACGCCTGTTTGTCTTGCCGCTGGCCCAAGTGATCGACGAGTACACCAAGACCGAACTGCGCAGTCTGGCCTCGGTGCCGCTGAACCTGTCGCAGAGCGAGATCGAAGACGTGGTGGAACACGCCGCGGAGATGCACTGGAGTTACGACGGCAACTATTTTTTCCTGTCCAATAACTGCGCAGTAGAAGGCCTGAAATTACTGCGCAGCAGCACCAACAATGCGCAACTGGTCGGCCTCGACAGCATCATGCCCAACGGTTTGCTGGAAGTGCTCAAGGGCCGCGGATTGGCGGACACCAGCGTGCTGGACAATCCACGCGAAGCATTACGTCTGGGCTATCGCTTCGACTCCTTCCGCGAGCGTTATCAAGCGATGTTCGAAGTGCTGAAAAAGCATTTGCCGATCAAGCAGGACAAGGTCGAGGACTGGCTGTCCTTGAAAGCTGATGAGCGCCGCAAATGGATTGACCAGGCTGATTTGCGCACCAGCGCGGCGTTACTGCTGCTGGAGCAGGCCAGTTTCCGTCAGCAGATGGTGCTGGCCCAGGACGAAGTGAAGCAACGTTATCTGGGCGCTCGGGAATTGAAGAATGGCGGCATGGATAAAGCCAATGCGACCTTGCAGGAGATTCTCGCCAACAGCGGCTTCCTCAGCCGCCCGGCCGAACTGCTCGGGACCGGTGGTTATGGTTTGCCGCAACCAAACGAGTGGACGCGCCTGGAGTCGGAAAGCAGCCTGCGCCAGAAGCAGCTGCAAGTGTTGACCGGGGATCTCGACAAGGAAGTGAGAGCGTTGCTCGAACCGAGTCGAGCCGCCGAGATGGCCGCCAACGAAGCCAACCTGAAGCAGGTTGGCGAACATTTGCGCAAGCTGCACAAGGCTGCAGGTGGGTTGGAATTGCCCTGAAAGCAAAAGGGCTTCAGAACGTAGTCCTGAAGCCCTCGGTCTTGCTGTTTAGCCTGTGCCGCGAGGCCCTAAATTCTCTGTATCAGGAACTTTGCCTTCAGCTGACCCGCGCTTTACGTACGCCGTCAGACAAGGCTGCGCACAGGCTGAGTACACCCTCCACAGCCTGATCCGGGGTTGAGGCATTGGCGATATGATCGATCAGCGCCGACCCCACCACCACACCGTCGGCCAGACGCGCGATGGACGCCGCTTGCTCCGGTGTACGAATACCAAAACCGATACTGATCGGCAGATCGGTATGGCGACGCAGGCGGGTGACGGCTTCTTCGACATGTTCCAGAGTCGCCGCGCCCGCACCGGTCACACCCGCCACCGACACGTAGTAAACAAAGCCGGAACTGCCGTTCAATACAGTCGGCAAGCGCACGTCGTCAGTCGTCGGAGTGGTCAGACGGATGAAGTCCAGGCCCGCCGCCTGTGCCGGGTCGCACAGCTCGGCATTATGCTCGGGCGGCATGTCGACCACGATCAAGCCATCGACACCGGCCTCTTTGGCTTCAGCGATGAAACGTGGCACGCCGTACATGTGAATCGGGTTGAAGTAACCCATCAGCACCAGCGGAGTCTCGTTATTGCCTTCGCGGAACTCGCGAACCATTTGCAGGGTTTTCGCCAGGTTCTGTTTGGCGCCCAAGGCACGAATGTTGGCCAGTTGAATCGCCGGGCCATCGGCCATTGGATCGGTGAAAGGCATGCCCAACTCGATCACGTCGGCACCCGCTCCCGGCAAGCCCTTGAGGATCGCCAGCGCCGTGTCGTAGCTCGGGTCGCCAGCGGTCACGAAGGTTACCAGGGCGGCGCGGTTCTGTTCCTTGAGTTCGGCAAAACGCGTTTGCAGGCGGCTCATCAGTGTTTCTCCTGCGTCGATTGTTCCATGTGGTGCATCACGGTCTGCATGTCTTTGTCGCCACGGCCGGACAGGTTGACCACCATCAAATGATCTTTCGGCAGTGTCGGTGCACGTTTGAACACTTCGGCCAGGGCATGGGCGCTTTCCAGTGCAGGAATAATCCCTTCCAGGCGACAGCATTTGTGGAACGCGTCGAGGGCTTCATCGTCAGTCACCGAGGTGTACTGGACGCGGCCGATGTCATGCAACCAGGCATGTTCCGGGCCGATGCCCGGATAATCGAGGCCGGCGGAAATCGAATGCGCGTCGATGATCTGGCCGTCGTCGTCCTGCAGCAGGAAAGTACGGTTGCCGTGCAGAACGCCCGGTACGCCGCCGTTCAGGCTGGCCGCATGCTTGCCGGTTTCGATGCCATAACCGGCCGCTTCGACGCCGATGATCTCGACACTCTTGTCATCGAGGAACGGGTGAAACAGGCCCATGGCATTGGAACCACCGCCGATGCACGCCACCAGGCTGTCCGGCAGACGGCCTTCCTGGGCTTGCAACTGCTCGCGGGTTTCCTTGCCGATCACAGCCTGGAAGTCGCGAACCATGGCGGGATACGGGTGTGGGCCGGCCACGGTGCCGATCAGGTAGAAGGTGCTGTCGACGTTGGTCACCCAGTCACGCAGGGCTTCGTTCATCGCATCTTTGAGGGTGCCGGTACCGGCAACCACCGGGATCACTTCGGCGCCCAGCAGCTTCATGCGAAACACGTTGGCTTGCTGACGTTCGATGTCGGTGGTGCCCATGTAGATCACGCAGTCGAGGCCGAAACGCGCAGCCACGGTGGCGGTCGCCACACCGTGCATGCCGGCACCGGTCTCGGCGATGATGCGTTTCTTGCCCATGCGCCGCGCCAGCAGGATCTGGCCGATGCAGTTGTTGATCTTGTGCGCGCCGGTGTGGTTCAGCTCTTCGCGCTTGAGGTAAATCTTCGCGCCGCCACAGAACTCAGTCAGACGCTCGGCGAAATACAGTGGGCTTGGACGTCCGACGTAATCACGCTGGAAGTAGGCCAATTCTTCTTTGAACGCCGGATCTTCCTTGGCCGCTTCGTATTCGCGGGCCAGATCGAGGATCAACGGCATCAGGGTTTCGGCGACGTAGCGGCCGCCGAACGCGCCAAACAGGCCGTTGGCGTCGGGGCCGTTGCGCAGATTAGTCTGGGTCATGGGTCGCTCCAGTTGTATTCGAGAGGTGACGATGGGGTTCACTCTACCCCTGACGTTGCGCACTGAAAACCGATAAGATCGCCACAACCTGTCAGGAAAACTCACAGTTCCCATGAGCCACGACCTTCCTCCGCTAAACGCCCTTCGCGCCTTCGAAGCCACTGCCCGCCTGAACAGCGTCAGCCAGGCCGCCGAACAGCTACACGTCACTCATGGTGCAGTCAGCCGGCAACTCAAGGTGCTGGAAGAACACCTCGGCGTGAGTCTGTTCATCAAGGATGGACGCGGCCTGAAACTCACAGATGCCGGTGTCCGATTGCGCGATGTCAGCGGTGAAGCCTTCGAGCGATTGCGCAGCGTTTGCGCCGAATTGACCCAAAGCACCGCCGATGCGCCGTTCGTGCTCGGCTGCTCGGGTAGCCTGCTGGCGCGCTGGTTCATTCCGCGTTTGGGGCGACTCAATGCGGACCTGCCGGATCTGCGCTTGCACCTGTCGGCTGGCGAAGGCGATCTCGACCCTCGGCGGCCCGGCCTGGATGCCTTGCTGGTGTTTGCCGAGCCGCCATGGCCGGCGGACATGCAAGTTTATGAACTGGCCAGCGAGCGCATCGGCCCGGTCATGAGCCCACGATTCCTCGGCTACGAAAGGCTGCAGAACGCACCGGCAAACGCACTGCTGACCGAACCCTTGCTGCACACCACCTCACGTCCGCAAGCCTGGCCGAGTTGGGCACAGCAAAGCGGCCTCGACGCCAAGGCGCTGAAGTACGGTCAGGGGTTCGAGCATTTGTATTATTTGCTGGAGGCGGCAGTGGCCGGACTAGGTGTGGCCATCGCGCCTGAGCCGCTGGTGGCCGAGGACTTGAAGGCCGGTCGCCTGGTTGCGCCATGGGGTTTCTGTGAAACCCCGGCGCAACTGGCGTTATGGCTACCCAAGCGCGCCGCGGACGGGCGCGCTCGGCAATTGGCGCAATGGCTCAAAAACGAACTGCGCCAGGCACCTTAATTACCGCGTTTGCACAGCAGGTAGGCTGCCAGAAGACCCAGCGCACCAACGGCGACGCCGGCGGTAGTCCAAGGGTGTTCCTGGGCGTAGTCACGTGTCGCGATCCCGGTTTCACGGGTCTTGACCTTGACCTCTTCATAGGCATCGGCGAGCAGGTGGCGTGAATGTTTCAGCGCATTCTCGGCGTTGCTTTTCAGTGTTTTAAGGGTTTTGCGCGACTCGTCCGAGGCGTCGTCCTTCAGGCTTTCCAACGATTTCAGCAGACTCTCGATCTCGGCTTCCATGCTTTGCAATGAGGCTTTGCGTAACGAAGTATTGGCCATGGTGGCTCTCCTGCATTGTTGATGAGGGGCGTGTGTTTCTTGGGACTTCAAGGGTTCGAGAAAGTGCAGTAAATCTGAACTTCCCCCCGGATGGGTCGACAGAAGAAATAAGAAAAATCACTGCTAGGCTGTATTTCACACCTCAAGGAGAACGCCATGACTGACCATCACACTTACAAGAAAGTCGAACTGGTCGGCTCGTCCACCAGCAGCATTGAAGACGCCATCAACAACGCCCTGGCCGAAGCCAACAAAAGCCTCAAGTACATGGAATGGTTTGAAGTGACCGAAACCCGTGGGCACATCAAGGACGGTAAGGCGGCACACTTTCAGGTGACGCTCAAAGTCGGGTTCCGAATTGCCAGCAGCTGAGTTTGAGCCAGTCTTCTGAACTTGCGCGCCGGCCGAATGCCATAGGAAACGGCAAAGCGCTACATGGTGAGCGCATCCGGTCGACGGCTGGATGCCCTCCCCCTATTGATCCGACCAAGGAGTGCAACCCATGAAGAAGTTTATTCTGGCGGCAGGTTTGTTGAGCCTTGCGGGAACAACCTTTGCCCAAGGCAAGTCGTGCGACGAGTTGAAAGCTGAAATCTCAGCGAAACTGGATGCCAAGGGCATCGCCAATTACACACTGGAGATCGTGGATAAGGGGACTGCCGCTGACGGAAAAGTCGTCGGCACCTGTGAAAAGGGCTCCAAGCAAATCGTCTACAAACAGGGCTGACCGCTCTCGAAAATGAAAAAGCCGACGCAATGGCGTCGGCTTTTTTGTGGGTACTGTGCAAGCATCAGCCCTTCATGACTTGCGCCAGCAGTTCATAGGAGTGCAAGCGATCGGCATGTTCGTACAGGTCACAGGTGAAAATCAGCTCATCCGCCTGGGTCTGCTCGATCAGCACTTCGAGCTTGGCGCGGATTTTCTGCGGGCTGCCGACCATGGCAAGGCCAAGGAAATCACCGACCGCTTCTTTCTCATGGGGCAGCCACAGGCCGTCCATGGTCTTCACTGGCGGGCGTTGCACCAGGCTCTGGCCACGCATCAACGCGAGAATGCGCTGGTAGACCGAAGTGGCCAGGTAATCAGCCTGCTCGTCAGTGTCCGCGGCCACCAGTGGCACGCCGAGCATCACGTAAGGCTTATCCAAAACCGCTGAAGGCTTGAAGTGGTTGCGGTAAACGCGAATCGCCTCATGCATGAAGCGCGGGGCGAAATGTGAAGCGAAGGCGTAGGGCAAACCGCGCTCACCGGCCAGCTGAGCACTGAACAAGCTTGAACCCAACAACCAGATCGGAACGTTGGTGCCGGTACCCGGCATGGCAATGATCCGCTGGTCCGGCGTGCGCGGGCCGAGGTAGCGCATCAGTTCTGTCACGTCTTTCGGGAAGTCGTCGGCGCTGCCAGAACGCTCACGACGCAAGGCGCGGGCGGTCATCTGATCGGAGCCAGGGGCGCGCCCCAGGCCCAGGTCGATCCGTCCCGGATACAGGCTTTCAAGGGTACCAAACTGCTCGGCGATCACCAGCGGCGCGTGGTTGGGCAGCATCACGCCACCCGAACCGACACGAATGGTCGAAGTGCCACCGGCCAAGTAGCCCAGCAGGACCGAGGTCGCCGAACTGGCAATTCCGTCCATGTTGTGATGTTCGGCGACCCAAAAGCGGTTATAGCCGAATTTTTCGACGTGCTGCGCCAGGTCCAGGGAATTGTGCAGGGACTGGGCTGCACTGCCGTTCTCCCGCACGGGCACCAGATCGAGGGTCGAGAACTTGATATCGGATAGTCGTTTCATAAACCTGCTTCTCCAATCGGTAAGCAGGTTTTTTCACGAACGAAAACCTGCCGAGTCTATAAGCGTGTTCTATGCAATGAGGGCATATACCCGAGTTTCAATAGGAGAGACAAAATTCCTACGCGATAAGAGGACTGATCAGATGAGGTGAACTTTGCCGGACGGTCTATCCTCAGAACCCTGGTAACCGAAAACCACGAAGGCGCGACGTTTCGCGCCGGATCTTGAGGAGGCAGACATGGCTATCACGAAGAAAGCATCGGCTCATTGGGAAGGTGATCTGAAAACCGGTATCGGCTCGATTTCCACGGAAACCGGCGTTCTCAGAGACGCGCCCTACGGCTTCAAGGCCCGTTTCGAAGGCGGTAAAGGCACCAATCCGGAAGAGCTGATCGGCGCGGCTCACGCGGGCTGTTTTTCCATGGCGTTTTCAATGATTCTCGGCGAGGCCAACCTTAAGGCCGACAGTATCGACACCAATGCCGAAGTTACCCTGGACCAGGTAGACGGTGGCTTTGCGATCACAGCGGTAAAACTGATTCTCAAGGCGAAAATCCCCGGGGCGACCCAGGCGCAATTTGAGGAACTGAGCAACAAAGCCAAAGAAGGCTGCCCGGTGTCCAAAGTGCTGAATGCGAAAATCAGCCTGGATGCGACGTTGGTCAGCTGATAACGGGTTGATACGCTAGCGGGCAAAAAATCGCAGCCTTCGCGGGCTCCCTTGCGCAGGTTGCGGTCTTTTTTTTGCCCTCAAACATAACCTGACTGACAAAACTGTGGTCGAATAAATGACAGCAGCTTCAGCGCATCACCATGCGCGCTGCCTCAAGGGAGCTTCAACCATGAAACGTTTTGCCTTGGCGGTTATCTGTTGCACGCTGGCCACATCGGCCCTCGCGGCACCGAAATCCTGTGAAGAACTCAAGGCCGAGATCGAAGCCAAGATCCAGGCCAACAACGTCTCGTCATACACCCTGGAAATTGTCACCAATGACGAAGTGCACGATCAGAACATGGTGGTCGGCACGTGCGAAAACGGCACCAAAAAAATCATCTACCAAAAAAATGACCGTTGATTCGACTCACATGACGCAGTTGGTCAGTCGATCTTCAGCCACAATCTCCCGCTTGGCGTTATAGAGCCGGGCGCTGGGGGTGAACGCTATAGAGCGCGCTTCCAGCAGGTAACGCTGGCCGGCCTCGAAGTGGTCGTAGTTGATGGTCAGGTAGCACAGCCGCTCCAGCGGAGCATTCATCAAGCCCGAGCCGCCACCAAACACTTCAAAATCGAAACGTACTCTCAGCTCATGGCTTCCCGGGGTGACCTGGAAGTAACGCCCGTCGCTCAGCCGCTGGTTGTCCAGCCGTTCGGCCATCAGCAGTTTCCCGCCGGGGCTCGGCGTAGCGAAGTCGACCCAGGCCATCTGCGGATCGACCGCCGGCAACGGACTCGTGCAACCGACAAAGGCGCCTGCAGCAAGCAACAGCAACAACCTGCGCATGATGAATTTCTCAAGGACTGATAATTCAGCATAGCGTCGATCAGGTACGTTGGCAGCCTGCCGGTGTGCCCTGGCCTATCACTTTTCGCTGTTGATCGTAGAGCTTCGCCCACGGCCGAAAGCCGATATTCCCTGCTTGCAGCTGATACCGCTGACCGGCGTTGAAGTCCTTGAATTTCACATTCAACTGGCAGTCGCGCCACAGCGGCTCGGCGTTGGGGCCAATGTTGGTCGGCTGGACTGCGAACAAGTAGCGAACCGTCAGCTCATGGCTGCCGGGCTGCACTTCGAAGTAGCGCTTGTCAATGGAAGCCTTGTCATCGACTTCCACCGCTTGCAGCGCGGTGTCTTCCTGCCGTGTATCCAGATCGATCCATGCCTGTGAAGGATCAGGGGTGGGCAGTCCAGCACAACCGGCCAGCATCAGCAGGCCTCCCGTCAGCATCAACTTGCGCATAGCGGAGCTCCAATAGGCGGGATAGTCTTGCGGGCAGACTTTCCAGGGATGATTCATTTTGATCAGGCCGCGTCCAAGCCTTGGGTTACTTGATCGCGTTTTACGCATTTTGTTTCCGGGGATGTTTCTTTTGTTATTTAACGGCTGCACCAGCATCAGCTATTACGGCCAATTGGCCAGTGGTCAGCTGCACTTGCTGCGGGCACGGGAGCCGGTTTCCAGTGTGATTGCCGATCCCGGCCGCGATCAGCAATTGCGCGCGCATCTGGCCCAATCACAAAAGGCCCGTACATTCGCCAGCCAACGCCTGCACCTGCCGGACAACCAGAGCTACCGCCTGTACGCCGACATCGGCCGGCCATTTGTAGTCTGGAACGTCTTTGCCACCCCGGAGTTTTCGCTGAAGCCGCAGAACCATTGCTTCCCCATCGCTGGCTGCGTCGCCTATCGCGGGTATTACAGCCAGAGCGCTGCCCGCGGTGAGGCTGCGTTGCAACGATTGCAAGGTATGGACGTATCGATTGGCGGCGTCGAGGCCTATTCGACGCTCGGTTGGTTCAACGATCCGATCATGAGCTCGATGATGGGTTGGGGCGACGAACGGTTGGCTACGCTGATTTTCCACGAACTCGCCCATCAACGTTTTTATGTGAAAGACGACACTGAGTTCAACGAATCCTTTGCCACCTTCGTCGAGCAGGAAGGCACTCGCCAATGGCGCACATTCCGCGGCATGCCACCGGATAACGGAGCGTTGGTGCAGCAACGCGACCAGTTCATCCAATTGGTTCTGGACACCCGCAAGAGACTGGAACAGCTTTACGCCCTGCCGCTGGCTGCCGAGCAAATGCGCGAGCGGAAAGCGGCGGAGTTCGAACAATTGCGCCGTGAATACCGGACGTTGCGCGACAGCCAATGGGCTGGGAACAAACGCTACGATGCCTGGATCAACACCCCGATGAACAATGCTCGACTGTTGCCGTTTGGTTTGTATGACCAGTGGGTGCCGGCATTTGCAGCGTTGTTCAAACAGGTCGATGGGGATTGGGTAAGGTTTTATGCGGCGGTGGAGAGGCTGGGCGCATTGCCGGTTGGGGAGCGTAAGGCGGCGTTGAAGGTGTTGGCGGGATCAAAGAGCCCCGGTGGCTGAACGGGCCTCTTCGCGGGCAAGCTCGCTCCCACATTAGGTCGGTGTAAGCCAATGTCCTTTGGCCAGACACAAATCCCTGTGGGAGCGGGCTTGCCCGCGAAGGGTTTTGATCAGCGCTGCAAAAATGCCTGATGCAACTCATCCAGCGTCTCGAAATGATACGCCGGAGCTTCGGCGCTCAACTCTTCCCGGCTGCCAAACCCATAACCCACCGCCGCGGCGTCCAGTCCATTGCTGCGAGCGCCGATCAGATCGTGTTTACGGTCGCCAATCATCAGGGTATTGGCCGGGTCCAGGCCTTCTTCGCTCATCAAGTGCGCAATCAGCTCGACCTTGTTGGTCCGCGTGCCATCCAGCTCGCTGCCGTAAATCACTTTGAAATGCTTGGCGAAGTCAAAGTGACGGGCGATTTCCCGGGCGAAAACCCACGGCTTGGAAGTCGCGATGTACAGCTGTCGCCCTTGCCCACCAAGGGTTTCCAGCAGCGGCATGACGCCGTCGAACACGCGGTTTTCATACAGACCGGTGACCTTGAAGCGCTCGCGATAGAAGTTCACCGCTTCCCAGGCCTTGGGCTCGTCGAAGTCATAGAACTGCATGAAAGCCTGCAACAACGGCGGGCCGATGAAGTGCTCGAGCCTGGTCAGGTCCGGTTCATCGATCCCCAGTTTACTCAGGGCGAACTGGATGGAACGGGTGATGCCTTCGCGCGGGTCAGTCAGCGTGCCATCAAGGTCGAACAGTACGGTTTGGTAATGCATGAAAATTCCTGGGCAATAGCGAGACGCTTACCGTATTCAAAGAAGGCTTAGAGCTGGTCGTAGCCTTCGGCCAGATGCAGATCCTTGAGCTTCACGTAATTCGCCGCGCTGTAGGTGAAAAAGGCTTTTTCCTTGTCCGTCAGCGGCCGGATCTGTTTCACCGGGCTCCCGACATAAAGGAAACCGCTTTCCAGGCGCTTGCCCGGTGGCACCAGGCTGCCAGCACCGATGATCACATCGTCCTCGACCACCGCACCGTCCATGACGATGCTGCCCATGCCGATCAGAATCCGGTTGCCCACGGCGCAACCATGAAGCATGACTTTATGCGCGATGGTCACATCGTCGCCGATCAGTAACGGAAAGCCATCGGGGTTGAATGGCCCTGCATGGGTGATGTGCAACACGCAGCCGTCCTGCACGCTGGTGCGCGCACCGATCCGGATGCGATGCATGTCGCCGCGGATCACCGTCAGCGGCCAGACGGAGCTGTCTTCGCCGATTTCGACGTCGCCGATCACCACTGCCGAGCCGTCGACAAAAGCGCCTTTGCCCAGCAGCGGCGTGTAATTCTGATACTTGCGAAGGGTCACGATAGGGTTTCTCTCTGTTGCCGATAGCTGCGGTGAGCGTCGATTGTAATTAAGATGGGCGCATGTTTCTTCCCGCATGTTTTCCAGCCAAGGTGCCAACCGTGAGCGTGAACAACCCTCTTCTGCAGTCCTACGACCTGCCGCCGTTCTCGGCGATCCGTGCCGAACACGTGCAACCGGCCATTGAAAAGATCCTGGCTGACAACCGCGCCGCCATTGTCGAAATCCTCAAGACCCAGGCCAAACAACCGACCTGGGCCGGCTTGGTGCTGGCGATGGACGAACTCAACGATCGTCTGGGCGCCGCCTGGAGCCCGGTCAGCCACCTCAATGCCGTGTGCAACAGCGCCGAGTTGCGCGAAGCCTACGAGGCTTGCCTGCCAGCCTTGAGCGCCTACGCCACCGAACTGGGCCAGAACCGTGAACTGTTTCAGGCCTATGAAGCGCTGACCAACAGCCCTGAGGCCGCCGGTTTCGATGTGGCGCAGAAAACCATCCTGGAACACGCCCTGCGTGACTTCCGTCTGTCGGGTATCGACCTGCCTGAAGCCGAACAAAAACGTTATGCCGACGTGCAGAGCAAACTGTCGGAGCTGGGCAGCCGCTTCTCCAACCAGTTGCTCGACGCCACCCAGGCCTGGACCAAGCACATCACTGACGAAGCGGCCCTCGCCGGCCTGACCGATTCGGCCAAGGCGCAGATGGCCGCCGCCGCGCAAGCCAAAGACCTGGACGGCTGGCTGATCACCCTGGAGTTCCCGAGTTACTACGCGGTAATGACCTATGCCCAAGACCGCGCCCTGCGCGAAGAAGTCTACGCCGCCTATTGCACCCGTGCGTCGGATCAGGGCCCGAATGCCGGTCAGAACGATAACGGCCCGGTCATGGAAGAAATCCTCGACCTGCGTCAGGAACTGGCAAAACTGTTGGGCTTCACCAGCTTCTCAGAGCTGAGCCTGGCGACCAAAATGGCCGAGTCCAGCGATCAGGTACTCAGCTTCCTGCGCGATCTGGCCAAGCGCAGCAAGCCGTTCGCCGTCCGGGATCTGGAGCAACTCAAGGCCTACGCCGCCGAACAGGGTTGCCCGGACCTGCAAAGCTGGGACAGCGGTTTCTACGGTGAAAAACTTCGCGAACAGCGTTATAGCGTCGCCCAGGAAACCCTTCGCGCTTACTTCCCGATCGACAAGGTTTTGGGTGGCCTGTTCAGCATCGTCCAGCGCCTGTACGGCATCGAGATCGCCGAGCTGAAAGGCTTCGATACCTGGCATCCGGACGTCCGCCTGTTCGAAATCAAGGAAAACGGCCAGCACGTCGGTCGCTTCTACTTCGACCTGTATGCCCGCGCCAACAAGCGCGGCGGTGCCTGGATGGACGGCGCCCGCGATCATCGCCGTACGATCAGTGGCGTGCTGCAAAGTCCGGTGGCGAATCTGGTGTGCAACTTCACCCCGGCCGACAGTGGTAAGCCGGCCCTGCTGACCCACGACGAAGTGACCACCCTGTTCCACGAATTCGGTCATGGCCTGCATCACCTGCTGACCCGCGTCGAGCATGCCGGCGTGTCCGGCATCAATGGCGTGGCTTGGGATGCGGTCGAGCTGCCAAGCCAGTTCATGGAAAACTGGTGCTGGGAGCCGGAAGGTCTGGCACTGATTTCCGGTCACTACGAAACCGGCGAACCGCTACCTCAGGATCTGCTGGAGAAAATGCTCGCGGCGAAGAACTTCCAGTCCGGCCTGATGATGGTCCGCCAGCTGGAGTTCTCGCTGTTCGACTTCGAATTGCATGCCACCCACGGTGACGGTCGTAGCGTGCTGCAAGTGCTCGAAGGCGTGCGCGACGAGGTCTCGGTCATGCGTCCGCCGGCCTACAACCGTTTCCCCAACAGCTTCGCTCACATCTTTGCCGGCGGTTATGCGGCGGGTTACTACAGCTATAAGTGGGCTGAAGTATTGTCGGCCGATGCCTTCTCGAAATTCGAAGAAGAGGGTGTGCTCAATGCCGAGACCGGTCGTGCATTCCGTGAAGCAATCCTGGCGCGAGGCGGCTCCCAAGAGCCAATGGTGCTGTTCGTCGACTTCCGTGGCCGTGCGCCATCGATTGACGCACTCTTGCGCCATAGCGGCCTGAGTGAGGATGCGGCAGCATGAGTGAGGGACCTGTGATTACCAAGAAACGCTTTATCGCCGGGGCGGTCTGTCCGGCTTGCAGCGAGCCGGATAAGTTGATGATGTGGAGCGAAGACTCAGTTCCGCATCGCGAGTGCGTGGCCTGCGGTTATTCCGACACGCTGAATGAACAAGGTCTGTCGGTGCCCAAGGAATTGGGCACGCGGGTCAATACCTCGGCACTCAAGGTGCCGGACGCCAAGGTTCAGGCTGTGCAGTTTTTCCCGAACCCGAAGTTGAAGAAAAAGCCTGACGAACAGCACTGACTGAACACCACCTTCCACTTCCAATGGAGTGGAAGGTGGTATCTATCTACCACCTTTGTCCTGCGCTTCCTTTTTAGGCTGACCACATTCAGCCTCCATACAAGGAAGACGCCATGCCCGATATCAATCCACTCCTGCAGCGCTGGGACCTGCCGCCCTATTCGGCCGTTCGCGCCGAGCATCTGGTGCCGGCCATCGAAAAAATCATCAGCGACAACCGTCAGGCCATTTCCGACATCATTGCCAGTCAATCGGCACTTCCGACCTGGGACGACCTGATGCTGGCGGTCGATGAAACCGATGCACGCCTGGACGAAGCCATGGGCATCATCGAAACCCTCTCCATTGTGAAACACGATGGCGACGCCTGGGAAATCGCCAGCGGTACATGTCACGATGCAGTCGCGCAGTACAAAACCGAAAGGTTGAGCAATCAGGCGCTGTTCCAGGCTTATCAGCGTCTTGCGCAAAGTCCGGCCGCCGCGAACTACGATGAGTCTCGCAAAGCGGTGCTGAAAAAGATTCTGCGCAGGTTCCGTTACTCGGGAATCGATCTGCCCCTTGATCAACAGCAGCAACTTACTCGCCTGAATCGTGACATCGCCGCGCTCGAACGCCTGTTTTTAACGCACCTGGAAGATGCCAGCGCAGCCTGGAGCAAGCGCATCAACGACGTCGCCCAACTCAGGGGGCTACCTCTGGCGACCAAAGATCGTCTGGCACTCAATGCACGGCAGGCAGGGCATGAGGGCTGGCTGATAACCCTGGATCAGGACACCTACAACCAAGTCATGGCCTATGCCGAAGATCGCCCCCTGCGTGAAGAGTACTTCGTTGCCTTCAGCACTCGATCCTCCGATCAGGGCCCGCACGCCGGGCAATTCGATAATGGTCCGGTATTGGAATTGTTATTGGCTCAGCGTCATCGCAAAGCCCTGCTGCTAGGGTATGAGAACTTTGCCCAACTGAGCCTGGCGAACCGGATGGCGGAATCAACCGAACAGGTCAGCGATTTCCTGCGTCGACAAGTGGCGCTGAAAACACCGAGTTTCGAAGAGGATGCGCAAGCGCTCAAGGCTTTCGCGGTGGGCCAGGGCATCGCTGAGGTACAGCCTTGGGATCATGAGTTTCTCGCCGAAAAGCTGCGCCAGCAATCCCTCGATACTCCCCTGGAAAGCCTGCGCGATTATTTCCCGCTGGATGGAATCCTGCGCCGAATCTGCCTGTTCAGCGAGCGCATGTTCGGGGTCCGGATCGTTGAGCAGACAGCGTTCAGTCGCTGGCATGACAACGTTCGTCTGTTTGAAGTCAGCGAGCATGAGCAAGTGATCGGGTACATTTACCTTGACCCGTTCCATCGCAAGGAGGCCCCTGACTTTCCGTGGACCGCAACACCACGCAACCGGCGAATGGACGCCGAAGGTCGATTGACCCTGCCAATTGCCGTTATTCATACCAACTTCACTGAAGTTTTGGCTGATCAGCCTTGTTTGCTGACTCATCTGGATCTGCGGGTGCTTTTCCATGAATTTGGTCACTGCCTGCACCATATTCTGACTCGTTCACCGCATTACACCCTCTCAGGCATCTCCCAGCTGGGTCGCGACACGTCGGAGTTTGCCGGACAATTGTTCGAACGCTGGTGCTTTTCACGAACGTTTCTACTGTGGCTGGCGGCCCACTATCAGACGGGGGAAGGCTTGACCGCAGACCAAATCGATAAGGCACTGATATCGATTCAAACCCATAGCAGCTGGCAGACAGCCCGTTTGCTGATGGCTGGCTTGTTTGATTTCCAATTGCACCGCTCCCAAGGTGATGGTCGTAGCGTTCGACAAGTATTCGAAGACGTACAGCAGGAAATCCCTCATCTGAAACTGTCCTCCTACAGCCGACTCGCAAACAGTTTCGATTATATGGTGACCGGTTACGGTGCGTCGGTTTACGCCTACACCTGGTCAGATACGCTCGCTACCGAAGCCTTCAAACGTTTTGAGCGGGATTGGATTTTCAACGTTCGAACAGGTAAAGCTTTTCGTGAAGCTGTTTTTTCACCTGGGGATTCGCGCTCTCTATTGTCATCTCTAGAAACGTTTCTGGAGCGGCCGCTTGCCGAGGATCTTTTCCCGGCAGCCATAGGTAGCTGAGGTAACGGTTATTCAATGTGGGCCGACTTGAGCCAATTCTTCATCGAGCAACTGGCGAATGGGCTCGTGCTGCAATCACCATTGGCCAGCGCCATACGAAGTTTGTCGACATCGGCCTGCATCATGTAACGCACACCGTCCTTGAAATGCGTGCTGTCACCAAAGCCGCCTTGGGTCATTTCATTCAAGGCCTCCTCCTTGCTCCAACCCTGCACGACCACTCGGTACATCGCAGCCATCAGGCCGGTGCGATCAGAACCGTGTTTGCAGTGCATAAGCACAGGACCTTTGGCCTCGGCGGTCTGAATTGTGCGAAGGACTTTGAGCACATCACTGTCATCCACATGATTGGTGCGGTAGGGCAGTTGTATCTGGGTGATTCCGGTCGCGGGCAACCAGGTTGAGTCCGGGTCAGGCAGGAAATTGATGACGGTCGCGACGTTGAGTCTTTCCAGTAACGGCACTACTCCGCTGTCCGGCAATGAACTGCGATAGAGGGTCGGGGACATCTGATAGAGGTTGTACTGAACCTCCACCGGCTGAGCCCAGTCTGCGGGACGGGGTAAAGAAGTATCGTCAGCGCAGGCCAGCGTCAGGTTGAAAAGTGTGGCCAACGATAAAAAGAGCGTCGCAGGTAAAAAGCGCAGTAGGGGCATGCTCAGGCGACCGTGATTGAAGGGGTGGATGGATAGCACCCAGCTTCGACCCAGAGCGGTCAAAGGTCTGTGAGACGCCCGTCAAAGAATCGTGAATCGAACTATCCCGATAACCAGCCACCCTGCACAAACAAGCATCCAAAACAACAAATCAAGATTAAAATAAAAAGCCCTGTGTAGATTTTATTCACACAGGGCTTACTTATTGGCTTATATGAATAACAGCGCAAAGTTATCCGTACCAGGTATCAAGGACTGACGATACTGACGTATGCCTTGGCGAGTGCCAATAACTTGGCCTTGTCATCGGCGTCAACATCACCATCCCCATCGATATCTTTGGAATTGCGTATATCGAAGGATTTACCGCCATCGTACGAAGCTGCAACGATGATAGTGGAGTCGAGTAGCGTTTCTTTTGGCACCGCATTTACATCGTCCCAGCCTGAGTCTTTCAGAGCAAACTGCATGGAGACCAACACCTCATCCGGATCGACCGGAGTTGGACCAAGTTTTTGTAGAAAAATACCACGTTGATTAAAAGACGACATTGTTTAATCCCTTAATGAATATCCATTTATATGATGTGTACAGCGGCTGAAATAATACCGACACCTTTGATGTTAAAGCCACACTGGATATGTATCTCTTAGTTGCCGACATAATCAAATTACTATCAGGTTTTATATAACCTGTTAATGAGGGTGGCCTCTCCCGAAAATTGAAAGGCGCCGAATGGCACTATCCGACTTTATGCCACAGGGGTACTGTATGCCCATACAGCAATCAGGGCCTCCCCATGAATACGCCATTGCCCCCCCGCGGCCGCGGCACCGCTACCAACCCGCACAACCGTTTCGCGCCAAGCCGTTCGGTGGCCGAGGATGACGGCTGGTATCAGGAAGCGCCGATCACCCAAGGCACCGAGGTGCGCATTGAGACGGCAAAAACCATCATCACCCGCAACAACTCGCCGGACCTGCCCTTCGATCGTTCGATCAACCCCTATCGCGGCTGCGAGCATGGCTGCATCTATTGCTACGCACGGCCCAGCCACGCCTATTGGGACCTGTCACCGGGGCTGGATTTCGAAACCAAACTGATCGCCAAGACCAACGCCGCCGATGTGCTGGAAGAACAACTGTCCAAGCGCGGCTATCAATGCGCGCCGATCAACCTGGGCTCCAACACCGACCCTTATCAGCCGATCGAACGTGAACACAGAATCACCCGCAAGACTCTCGAAGTGCTGCTGCGTTACCGCCATCCGGTGACCATCATCACCAAGGGCTCGCTGATTCTTCGCGATCTGGACCTGCTGGCCGAACTCGCCGAGCAAAGGCTGGTGGCGGTGATGATCAGCCTGACCACGCTGGATGATGAACTCAAGCGCATCCTCGAACCGCGCGCCGCGGCACCCAAGGCGCGGCTGCGCGCGATCCGGGTGATGCGCGAAGCCGGGATTCCAGTGGGCGTTTTGTGCTCACCGATGATTCCCATGATCAACGACAGCGAACTCGAAAGCCTGCTGACCGAGGCCCACGCGGCCGGTGCACACAGCGCGGCCTACATGATGTTGCGCCTGCCGTTGGAAGTGGCGCCGCTGTTCGAAGAGTGGCTGGCCGTCCACTATCCTCAGCGTGCAGCTCATGTGTTGAGCCTGATCCGCCAAAGCCGTGGTGGTGAGCTCTACGACAGCCGGTTCGGTGCCAGAATGCGCGGTGAAGGGCCGTTTGCCGACCTGTTGGCGCAACGCTTCGCCAAAACCATCAAGCGTCTGGGGCTCAATAATCGGGAAGGTTTCAATCTGGATTGCGAAGCCTTTTGTCCGCCGGGGCGCCAAATGTCGTTGATTTAAAGACAATTGGCCCTATGGTTGAGTAGTGAAAACGATACGTCGCGTTTAGGCTGGTCACGTTTTCTGTGACCTGGAACACTCGTTCTAGAGCGTTTTATTCAGTTTGAGTTAAGTTTCAACGGCTACCTTGTTCATCGAGTGACTGACGGGTCTGGCTCTTCGACCTGGATGTTTTTTAAACAGCCACTGGCTTCACACCGGACAAAACGGGAAAATTCCCTGACTCCGCCAAAGAGGATGAATCATGAGTGACAAGGATAAACAGCCGTTGGCTGCGTCGGCTCCAGCCCAACCCGAGGCGGAAACCGCCGATGCAGCGCTGCAGCATATCGTTGACGGCTTTTTGCATTTTCATCACGAGATCTTTCCGCAGCAGGAAGAACTCTTCAAAAAACTCGCCACGGCCCAGCGGCCTCGGGCGATGTTCATCGCGTGTGCCGACTCACGCATCGTTCCCGAACTGATTACCCAAAGCGCCCCCGGCGACTTGTTCGTGACCCGCAACGTCGGCAACGTCGTGCCGCCCTATGGGCAAATGAACGGCGGTGTTTCCACGGCCATCGAATACGCGGTACTGGCTCTCGGCGTGCAGCACATCATTATCTGCGGGCACTCTGACTGTGGCGCCATGCGCGCAGTGCTCAACCCGCAGAGCCTGGAAAAGATGCCGACGGTAAAGGCCTGGCTGCGTCATGCAGAAGTGGCGAAAACCATGGTTCAAGACAACTGTCACTGCACTAACGAAAACGAGAGCATGCATATCCTCACCGAGGAGAATGTAATCGCTCAGTTGCAGCACTTGCGCACACACCCGTCGGTGGCCTCGCGCATGGCCAATGGTCAGCTGTTTATCCATGGTTGGGTCTACAACATCGAAACCAGCGAAATCAAAGCTTACGACGCGGATCAGGGTTGTTTCCTGCCGCTCGATGGCAGCCATCCGATTCCGGTGGCGACGCCCAAAGCGCGCTTCTAAATCCTCCGTATGGTTTAGTCGTGGCTGCTGATCCAGCAGCCTGGCTTTGCCATGCCTGAAGAAAACTTCGGGAGAGTCACCATGCGTGCTACTCAATTAAAAGCTGTTCTGCCACGGGAGCTGCTGGCTTCGGTGGTTGTGTTTCTTGTCGCCCTGCCCTTGTGCATGGGCATCGCCATCGCCTCGGGGCTGCCACCGGCCAAAGGTCTGATCACCGGCATCATCGGTGGTCTGGTGGTCGGCTGGCTTGCCGGATCGCCGCTGCAAGTCAGCGGCCCGGCAGCGGGTCTGGCGGTATTGGTGTTCGAACTGGTGCGCCAGCATGGTATCGCCATGCTCGGGCCGATCCTGCTGCTGGCGGGTTTTCTGCAATTGGTGGCCGGGCGCCTGAAACTGGGTTGCTGGTTTCGGGTCACCGCGCCAGCGGTGGTGTACGGCATGCTCGCCGGGATTGGGGTGCTGATCGTGCTGTCACAGGTGCATGTGATGCTTGATGCCGTGCCCAAGCCGTCTGGGCTGGATAATCTGGCAGCCTTCCCCGCTGCCGTGATTCAGGCTTTGCCGTCGTTTGGCTGGCAAGCAGGTTTGCTTGGGCTGTCGACCATTGCCGTGATGTGGCTGTGGGAAAAACTGCGCCCGCATTCCCTGCGTTTCGTTCCTGGAGCATTGCTTGGGGTCGGCTTGGCAACGGTCGCCAGCCTGGTGCTCGCATTGCAGGTCAAACGAGTGGAAGTCCCGGCCAACCTGGCGGAAGCCATCGATTGGCTGCGCCCGGCGGACCTGCTCAACCTGGCAGACCCGACTCTGCTGATCGCCGCTTTCGCCGTGGCCTTTATCGCCAGCGCCGAAACCCTGCTCTCGGCCGCCGCAGTGGACCGCATGCACAGCGGCCAGCGCTCGGACTTCGACCGCGAATTATCGGCGCAAGGTGTGGGTAACATGCTGTGTGGTCTGCTCGGTGCGCTGCCGATGACCGGGGTCATCGTGCGCAGTTCGGCCAACGTCCAGGCCGGCGCCACCACCCGACTGTCAACGGTGTTTCATGGTCTGTGGTTGCTGGCTTTCGTGCTGCTGCTGTCGAGCGTGCTGCAAAGCATTCCGGTGGCGAGTCTGGCAGGGGTTCTGGTTTACACCGGTTTCAAACTGGTAGACCTCAAGGCCTTTCGCGGTCTGGGCCGTTATGGCCGGATGCCGATGTTCACCTATGCGGCGACCGCACTGGCAATCATCTTCACCGACCTGCTGACCGGCGTGCTGATCGGCTTTGGCCTGACACTGGCCAAACTGGCCTGGAAGGCTTCGCGCCTGAAAATCAGCCTGATCGATCTTCCGGCGGACGGTGAAATGGAGCTGCGACTGGTGGGAGCGGCGACTTTCCTCAAGGTACCGGCGCTGACCAAAGTACTGGGGAGTATTCCGGCAGGTGCAACGGTGCATGTACCGCTCAATAACCTGAGCTACATCGATCACTCGTGTCTGGAGTTGCTGGAGGAATGGGGCCGGGCCAATGCGGCGAAGGGCTCGAAGCTGTTAATCGAAGCACGGGGGTTGAAGCGCAGGCTTGAAGGACGGTTGCGTACCACGACTGGAGTAGGCTCAGCCGCTTAAACCACTTGTAGGAGCGAGGCTTGCCCGCGAAGGCGGCGTGTCAGTCGACATCAATGTTGAATGTCAGGCAGCCTTCGCGGGCAAGCCTCGCCCTACAGGGGTTGCTTGGATTTACGCGGCTGGTTGATCCAGCTCCAACTCCACGCCCAATTGGCGCGACAGGCACGGCCAGCGCTTCCACGCGGCGCCGGTGTCCGGGCTGTTGAGTTTCTCGCGGTAGGCCTCTACGGACTCCAGCGCGAAACTTTCATCGTTAAGCATCTCGTCCACAGCGTGATGCACCGCCTCATCCAGTTGGTTGGCAAATTCCTCGCCAATCAATTGGTGGGCAATCAGGTTGGCAACAGTCATGTCCAAGGGGATCAGTGGCTGGCCAAAATGCTTGATGTACAGGTCGTTGACCTCTTCGACCAATCGATGCGCCAGATAAGCTTCGTCCAGCAGGCCGTCCAGACCAACATGACCGGCCATGATCGCCGGCGGCTGGAGGAAGAACTGCTCGGCGATTTTCAACACCGGCTTGATCTGTGATTCGATGCCCGCTTCCCTGGCGACTTCATTGGCTGCATCCAGCAGGTCCGGCACTTGTTCTATATACGCGGCCACAAAACGCGTCATCACGCCATTGGCATCGACATCCGGCAATTGGATGGCGGAGTGAAGGTGCGGCAGTTGGGTTTCCAGCTGACGAGTCAACAGGCCGGTCTGGGCCTCATGTTGTTGGGCTTTTTGGATCTGCTCGCGCAATGCGGCGGTGTTCATGAAAACTCCAGGAAACAAAGGCAATGAAATAGGGAAGACATAACTTAGCTGGCTTACGAAAAAGGCTAAGACGCATTTGTCATAATTATTTCATCCTTGAGACGCCTACGTTATATCGATTTGCCACCACTCGTCTGCATCCTTCTCCATTCGTGACCTGGAACGCAAGTCCAACCTGTTTCGGTTGATTTACGCCATCGCGTTGCGTGGTGGCAGTCGCTGTCTATACTCGGTTCTGAATGGAGTTAGCTGATGACGCCCGACTGCATATGCAGCAAGGCTCGGCGATTCAAGTTCGTAGTCTGAAAAAGCCGCTCCCTTGCCGCAGGTGAAAGCCGGCGGGATAAAAAGAACTATAAGGGGAACCCGCAATGATGCGACATCCACAAGTCTGGATGGGCCTCCTGTTGTGGTCGATTTTCAGTCAGGCGCAAGCGGCCTGGACTGTGAATATGGCGCCTGGAGCGACTGAAATCAGTCACGCAGTATTCGATCTGCACATGACCATTTTCTGGATCTGTGTAGTGATCGGCATCATCGTCTTCGGCGCCATGTTCTGGTCGATGATGGTCCACCGCCGCTCTACCGGGCAGGTGGCCGCAAAATTTCATGAAAGCACCACTGTCGAAATTCTCTGGACCATCGTGCCCCTGCTTATTCTGGTGGCCATGGCGGTCCCTGCAACCGCCACCCTGATCCAGATGTACGACAACACTGAGCCGGATATCGATATCCAGGTCACCGGCTATCAGTGGAAGTGGCATTACAAATACCTGGGTCAGGACGTCGAATTTTTCAGCAACCTGACCACCCCCGCCGATCAGATCCACAACAAGGAAACCAAGGGCGAGCATTACCTCTTGGAGGTCGACAAGCCGTTGGTGCTGCCGATCGGTGCCAAGGTGCGCTTTCTGGTGACCTCCGCCGACGTCATCCACTCCTGGTGGGTGCCGGCCTTCGCGGTCAAGCGCGATGCGATTCCGGGCTTCGTCAATGAGTCCTGGACCCGTGTCGAAAAGCCCGGTATCTACCGTGGCCAGTGCGCCGAGTTGTGCGGCAAGGACCACGGCTTCATGCCGATTGTGGTCGAGGTCAAGGAAAAGGCCGACTACGAAGCCTGGCTGGGCGAGCGCAAGGCGGAAGCCGCGCAGCTCAAAGAGCTGACCAGCAAGGAATGGACCCTCGACGAGCTCAAGGAGCGCGGCGACAAGGTCTATCACACCACCTGCGTGGCCTGTCACCAGGCCGAAGGCCAGGGCCTGCCGCCGATGTTCCCGGCACTCAAGGGCTCGAAAATCGCCACCGGGCCGATCAAGGATCACCTGAACATCGTCTTCCACGGCAAGCCCGGCACCTCCATGGCGGCGTTCGGCAAGCAGCTCTCGGAAGTCGATATCGCAGCGGTCGTGACCTACGAACGTAACGCCTGGGGCAACAACAAAGGCGACATGGTCACCCCTAAAGAAGTGCTGGAGCTGAAACAGGCGGAAAGCAAATGACCTGGTTAATTGCGCACGTAAGGAACCGCTCGGGGCATGACGCCCCGGCCCGCCCAGCCCATCCGTTTGCAGGAGACAGGACATGACTGCTGTCGTCGATGACCATGTTCATACCGGCACCGCCCACGCCCACGGCCCCGCCAAAGGCCTGATGCGTTGGGTGCTGACCACCAACCACAAGGATATCGGCACGCTGTACCTGTGGTTTGCGTTCTCCATGTTCCTGTTGGGCGGCTCGTTCGCCATGGTGATTCGTGCCGAGCTGTTCCAGCCGGGACTGCAAATCGTCCAGCCGGAATTCTTCAACCAGATGACCACCATGCACGGCCTGGTGATGGTGTTCGGTGCAGTGATGCCGGCCTTCGTCGGCCTCGCCAACTGGATGATCCCGTTGATGATCGGCGCGCCGGACATGGCCTTGCCGCGGATGAACAACTTCAGCTTCTGGCTGCTGCCAGCGGCGTTCATCCTGCTGGTATCGACCCTGTTCACCCCCGGTGGCGGGCCGAACTTCGGCTGGACCTTCTATGCACCGCTGTCGACGACCTACGCGCCGGAAAGCGTGACGTTCTTCATCTTCGCCATCCACTTGATGGGGATCAGTTCGATCATGGGGGCGATCAACGTGATCGCGACCATCCTCAACCTGCGCGCCCCCGGCATGACGTTGATGAAAATGCCACTGTTCGTCTGGACCTGGCTGATCACCGCGTTCCTGCTGATCGCGGTGATGCCAGTGCTGGCCGGTTGCGTGACCATGATGCTGATGGACATCCACTTCGGCACCAGTTTCTTCAGTGCCGCCGGTGGCGGAGACCCGGTGTTGTTCCAGCATGTGTTCTGGTTCTTCGGTCACCCCGAGGTGTACATCATGATCCTGCCGGCGTTCGGTGCCGTCAGCTCGATCATTCCGGCCTTTTCGCGCAAGCCATTGTTCGGCTACACCTCGATGGTCTACGCCACGGCGAGTATTGCGTTCCTGTCGTTCATCGTCTGGGCGCACCACATGTTCGTGGTCGGCATTCCGCTGGTGGGCGAGTTGTTCTTCATGTACGCCACGCTGCTGATCGCGGTGCCCACCGGAGTCAAGGTGTTCAACTGGGCCAGCACCATGTGGCAAGGCTCGCTGACCTTCGAGACGCCGATGCTGTTCGCCGTGGCATTCGTCATCCTGTTCTCCATCGGCGGGTTCTCCGGGTTGATGCTGGCCATCGCCCCGGCGGACTTCCAGTACCAGGACACCTACTTCGTGGTCGCGCACTTCCACTACGTGCTGGTGCCGGGGGCGATTTTCGGGATCTTCGCCTCGGCCTACTACTGGCTGCCGAAATGGACCGGCCACATGTACGACGAAACCCTCGGCAAGCTGCATTTCTGGCTGTCATTCATCGGCATGAACCTGGCGTTCTTCCCGATGCACTTCGTGGGCCTGGCGGGCATGCCGCGGCGGATTCCGGACTACAACCTGCAATTCGCCGACTTCAACATGGTGTCGTCGATTGGCGCGTTCATGTTTGGTGCCACGCAGATCTTCTTCCTGTTCATCGTGATCAAGACCATTCGTGGCGGCGAGCCGGCACCGGCCAAGCCGTGGGATGGCGCCGAAGGCCTGGAATGGAGCATTCCGTCGCCAGCGCCGTATCACACCTTCACCACGCCGCCGGAAGTGAAATGAACAGCCTTGCCTCTGTGGGGGCGAGCTTTTGTGGCGAGGGAGCTTGCTCCCGCTCGGCTGCGAAGCAGACGCAAAACTTTTGGGGCCGCTTCGCGACCCAGCGGGAGCAAGCTCCCTCGCCACAAAGGCCTGCTCCTACCGGGTCATGCGTAAAGGTTAGAAATCATGGCTGATTCGATTTCGATGAAGAAACTGGTCACCCGCCTGTTGCTGGTGGTGGTGGCGATGTTTGTTTTCGGCTTTGCCCTGGTGCCGATCTACGACGTGATGTGCCAGGCGTTCGGCATCAACGGCAAAACCTCCGGGCAGTATGAAGGCGAGCAAACGGTCGACGCTTCGCGGCAGGTTCGCGTGCAGTTTCTGTCGACCAACGCGGCCAACATGACCTGGGATTTCTATCCCAAGAGTGATGAGCTGACCGCTCACCCGGGGGCGGTGAACGAGATGATTTTTATCGCCCACAACCCGACCGATCGCCCGATGAGCGCCCAGGCGGTTCCGAGTATCGCGCCCAGCGCAGCCGCGGCGTACTTCCACAAGACCGAATGCTTCTGCTTTACCCAGCAAGTGCTGCAGCCCGGTCAACGAATCGAGATGCCGGTACGGTTCATTGTTGACCGCGACATGCCCAAGGATGTGAAGCACCTGACGCTGTCCTACACGCTGTTCGATATCACCGCACGTCATCCGCCCGTGGCTGTTGCAGCAAGCACCGGCGGCTAGGCGTTAAAGCGTGCCCGATAAGGAGAACAATAAATGGCAACTCACGAACATTATTACGTTCCAGCCCAGAGCAAATGGCCGATTATCGCCACGGTCGGCATGTTCGTCACGGTGTTCGGCCTGGGCACCTGGTTCAATGACCTGAAGGCTGCGCGGCCGGAATCTCATGGCCCGCTGATCTTTTTCGTCGGCAGCCTGCTGCTGGCCTACATGCTGTTCGGCTGGTTCGGTACGGTGATCAAGGAAAGTCGCCAAGGGTTGTACAGCGCACAGATGGACCGCTCGTTCCGCTGGGGCATGAGCTGGTTCATTTTCTCCGAGGTGATGTTCTTCATCGCCTTTTTCGGCGCGCTGTTTTATGTGCGCAACATTGCCGGCCCGGCACTGGGCGGTGAAGGCACCAAAGGCCTCGCTCACATGCTGTGGCCAACGTTTGAATTCACCTGGCCGCTGCTGAACAACCCGGACCCGAAACTCTTTCCTCCCCCCAAGGAAGTCATCAGCCCCTGGGGCCTGCCGCTGCTCAATACCGTGTTGCTGGTGAGTTCCAGTGTCACCGTGACCATTGCTCACCACGCCTTGAAAAAAGGCCATCGCGGCGCACTGAAAATCTGGCTGGCACTGACCGTGTTGCTCGGTTGCGCGTTCCTCGGTTTCCAGGCCGAAGAATACCTGCACGCCTACAACGAGCTGGGCCTGACTCTGGGCTCCGGCATCTACGGTGCAACGTTCTTCATGCTCACCGGTTTCCACGGCGCCCACGTGACCATGGGCACCATCATTCTGTTCGTGATGCTGATGCGGGTCATGCGCGGGCACTTCGATGCCGACCATCAATTCGGCTTCGAGGCGGCGAGCTGGTACTGGCACTTCGTGGACGTGGTGTGGATCGGTCTGTTCGTTTTCGTCTACGTGCTCTGAGCCTTGGTTCGCATGACTACCAAGGCACGTGAGACACCAACTGGCCGCTGAAAAAACCCCAGGCGATCAAGCCGACAGTGGTGGCGGCCAGCGCAACACGAACACTCAAGGCGATGACCAGGCGATTCGAGTGGCTGTCGTCCTTGACCAGAAAAAACAGGCCGCTGAACAGGCTGACAACCGTGGCAATCAGCATCAGGACGATGGCTGCTTTGAGCATGGTGACACTCCGGGGGACAGGCGATGCATTTGAGTATAGCTATCGCGATTACCGACTTTCTGGCGACGCCATGAAACGCTTCCGGCCGGGCCTCGTGCCGACTCTGGTGGTCGCGGTGCTGCTACCCTTGCTGGTGTCACTCGGGTTCTGGCAGTTGAGCCGGGGCGCGGAGAAAAGCGCACTGCTGCAAAGCTATGCCGAACGCCGGGCGGCCGAACCGATGGCCAGTACCGAACTGCAACACACCGAAGATCCGGCCTTCCGCCGGGTTCGCCTGCACGGCCAGTTCGATGCCGAACACAGCCTGCTACTGGACAACCGTCAGCGCGACGGCAAGGTCGGGGTCGAACTGCTGCAACCGTTTCAGGACCGGGCGACCGGGCTCTGGTTGCTGGTCAATCGCGGCTGGTTGCCGTGGCCGGATCGGCGTACACCGCCGTCATTCACCACACCGACTCAGGCATTGAGCCTCGACGCCTGGGTCTATGTCTCCCCCGGCGCAACGTTCCAGTTGCACGCCGACCCAGACGCCACGACCTGGCCACAACTGGTCACCGCCATTGAACCGGCCAGGCTCTGGGCGGCGCTTGACCGTGACGGTTTCGCCTACGAATTACGCGCGCAAAGCGGTCCCGCGACCTACCAGGCCGATTGGCCGGTAGTGGCCATGGGGCCGGAAAAACACGTGGCTTATGCCGTGCAGTGGTTCGCCCTGTCGATAGCCCTGCTCGGCCTTTACCTCTATCTCGGCTGGCACAACGCAAAGGAGAAAAATAATGGGAACGGCCATGAATCCACCCGACATGTCTGAGGCGAAAACGCCGGTAAATCGGCGGCGCGGGCGCTTGCAGTTGTTGCTGATCCTGTTGGGAGTGATCGGTCCGATGATCCTCGCCACCGGCATGTACAAATTGCAGTTCTGGGTACCGGAAGGCCGTAGTTATCACGGCGAACTGATCGGCAACGGCCAGACCCGCGCCGACATCGGCGTACCGGCGCAAGAAGACCGCTGGCAGTTGCTGGTGACGGCGCCCAAGGACTGTTCGGTGGACTGCCAGCAGCTGGTTTATCTGGCGCGCCAGATCCAGATCGGCCTTGGTCGCGATGCCTCCCGCGCCAGCCATGCGCTGGCCATCGCGCAGCCGCTGAACAGCGATTACGAGACTAAACTTCAACGAGAGTACCCGCAGCTGCAACGTTATTCACTGGACCCGCCGACCTACATCAAAGGCGCTCAGAGCAATGACACCCCGCACCTGTGGATCATCGACCCTCACGGCAACCTGGTGCTGCGCTACGACCCGACGGTGAAGGGCAAGGACCTGCTCAACGACCTGCGCCATTTGCTGAAACTGTCGAACATCGGATAAGGGCATCGTCATGGCCAAACCTGGATTTCGCCTCGCGCTGTTTGCCACCTTGCTGGCACTGATTGTGGTGTTGCTCGGCGCCTACACGCGCCTGACCCATGCGGGTCTCGGCTGTCCGGATTGGCCAGGCTGCTACAGCTTTATCAGCGTGCCGAACAGCGAAGCCCAACTGGCCCATGCCGAACTGCACTTTCCCGACGCGCCGGTAGAAGCCAACAAAGGCTGGAACGAGATGCTTCATCGCTACTTCGCCGGCACCCTGGGGCTGCTGATCGTGGTTCTGGCGGGCCGCGCCTGGACCCATCGTCATCACCCGGGGCAGCCCGTGAAATTACCGTTGTTTGTGCTGGCGGTGGTGTTCGCCCAAGCGGCGTTCGGCATGTGGACGGTGACGCTCAAGCTCTGGCCGCAAGTGGTCACCGGGCATTTGCTCGGCGGCTTTGCGACCTTGAGCCTATTGTTTCTGCTGACCTTGCGCCTGTCCGGCGTGTTGCCAGCGCTGACGGTGCCTCGACGTTTGCAGCACTGGGCGACCGCCGGGTTGTTGCTGGTGATCCTGCAAATTGCCCTTGGTGGCTGGGTCAGTTCCAATTACGCAGCGGTGGCCTGCATCGACTTTCCGACCTGCCACGGACAATGGCTGCCACCGACTGATTTCGCCAACGGCTTTCACCTGACCCAACACATCGGCCCCAATTACCTGGGCGGGCAACTGGACAGCGATGCCCGCACCGCGATTCACCTGACTCATCGCATCGGCGCGTTACTGGTCACCCTCGTTCTGCTCGGTCTGGCCTGGCAACTGAAGGTCGTCGGCATGACGCGCCTGGCCGCCATGGTGCTGATCGTCCTTGCCGCACAAATCACCCTGGGCATCAGCAATGTGGTGTTCCACTTACCGCTGCCGGTGGCCGTCGCCCACAACGCCGGCGGTGCAGCGCTGTTGCTGACGATGGTGCTGGTCAATTATCACGCGCGAACCAGTCTGGTTCGGGTCAAGCATCAGCCCCCAGTGCGCTGGCGTCTCAGCCTGCGCAAACACTCGGCCGGGCCCATAACAATAAAAGGAGAAATGCCATGGCGACCCTGATCGGCGAACGTCACAGTCAGGCAATCTGGCGGGATTACCTGGAGCTGACCAAGCCGAAAGTGGTGGTGCTGATGCTCATCACCTCGCTGGTCGGCATGTTCCTCGCGACCCGCGCCGGGGTGCCGTGGACGGTGCTGGTGTTCGGCAATCTGGGGATTGCCTTGTGTGCCGGCGGTGCGGCTGCGGTCAACCATGTGGTGGACCGACGCATCGACGCGGTCATGGCCCGGACCCACAAGCGGCCCTTGGCCGAAGGTCGGGTATCTCCGGCCGCTGCGCTGACCTTCGCCCTGGTGCTGGCGCTGCTCGGCCAGGCGTTGCTGCTGACCTTCACCAACCCGTTGACGGCGTGGCTGACCCTCGCGTCTTTGCTCGGTTATGCCGTGGTCTACACCGGTTTCCTGAAACGTGCGACGCCGCAGAACATCGTTATCGGCGGCCTCGCCGGTGCTGCCCCGCCGCTGCTCGGCTGGACCGCCGCCACCGGTCATGTCAGTGCCGAACCGTTGCTGCTGGTGCTGATCATCTTCGCCTGGACACCGCCGCACTTCTGGGCACTGGCGATTCATCGCAAAGAGGAATACGCCAAGGCTGACATTCCGATGCTGCCGGTGACCCATGGCGAGCACTACACCAAAGTCCATATCCTGCTTTATACCTTTGCGCTACTGGCCGTCAGCCTGATGCCCTTCGTAATCCACATGAGCGGCGTGCTCTACCTGATTTGTGCCCTCGCCTTGGGCGCGAGGTTTCTGCAATGGGCCGTGGTGCTGTACCGTGGCACTCGGCCGCACGCGGCGATCAACACGTTCAAGTACTCTATTTACTACTTGTTCCTGCTGTTTATCGCGCTGCTCGTAGACCACTACTTACTGTTGAACCTATGACTCGAACCCAGAAAACCGTCTTCATTCTCGTCGCCTTGATCGCGCTGATCCTGGGCCTGACCATCAATAAAGTACTGACCGGAAAAAACCAGGGCGACCCGACGGCACTGATCGATGCGGGGATCATCCTGTTGCCCCAAAGCCGTAACCTGCCGGACGTGAAGATGACCGATCAGGACGGTAAACCAGTGGCGGTCAACGAGCTGAAAGGCAAGTGGAGTGTGTTGTTCTTCGGCTACACCTTCTGCCCGGACATCTGCCCGACCACCCTCGCCCAGCTACGGCAGATCAAGAGCGAACTGCCGGCGGATGCTGTGGACAAGTTGCAGGTCGTTTTAGTCAGCGTCGACCCGAACCGCGACACGCCCAAGCAACTCAAGCAGTACCTGGGCTACTTCGATCCGCAGTTCATCGGGCTGACTGCGTCCTCGGTCGAAGACCTTCAGAAACTGGCCAATGCGGTGAGCATTCCGTTTATTCCGGCGGACACCAGCAAGCCTAATTACACCGTCGACCACAGCGGCAACCTCGCGGTGATCGGCCCGGATGGGACTCAGCGCGGGTTCATTCGTGCACCGTTGAACAACCAGAAACTGGTGGCGCAGTTGCCGGTGATGCTCAAGCGCGAATAACCAACACAATACCCTGTGGCGGGCTTGCTCGCGAAAGCGGAGTGTCAGGCAACATTAATGTCGACTGATACGCTGCCTTCGCGAGCAAGACAGTTGCTCCCACATTTTGATCTGTGCCCAGGCTGACTGGCGCTTTACAAATCCGACTCTTTAACCACCCGCACCTGCGCCGCATCCAATGCATACGCCGCGTCCGCCAGGTCGTTGTTGACCTTCTCGATCTTCAGCGTGCCAGTCACCCACAGCGGCGTGTAGATGTCATTCAGTTTCAGGCCTTTGGGATAACGCACCAGCACCAATTGGTTAGGCGGTGGTGGCGGCACGTGGATGCAAGCGCCCGGGTACGGCACGAGGAAGAACAGCGTGCTATGGCCCTTGGCATCGGACTCCAGCGGTACCGGATAACCGCCGATGCGGATGTGCTTGTCATTCATCGATGGCACGGTTTTGGTCGAGTACATCACCGCCGGCAAGCCCTTGCTCTGCTTCATGCCACCCTTTTGAGTAAAGGTGCCGTTGGCTTCCGGGGAGTTGTGATCGATTTCGGGCATGGCCTCGAGGGCTTTCTGGTCCGACTTGGGCATCAGTTCGAGCCAGTCGGTTTCCGGCAGTTCGCCGGCATGGGCCAAACCACTGCCCAGGAAGAGAAGAGTCAACAGAAGACGGCGCATGAAAGTGCTCGACAAAGGAAAGGACAATGTGACGATGCAACGCCGAGCATTCTAGCCCTCTCCGGCGATGGCGCAGAGAGGGCTTTGTCACTTCAATCAGGTCCTTTTTTTGATCAGGCCGTAGATCACCAGCAATACCACCGCGCCCACCAGCGCACCGATGAAACCTGCGCCTTCGCCAGCGCGGTAGATGCCCAGGGCCTGGCCGCCGTAAGTAGCCGCCAGCGAACCGCCGATACCGAGCAGGATGGTCATGATCCACCCCATGCTGTCATCGCCCGGTTTCAGAAACCGAGCCAGCAGGCCGACGATCAAGCCGATAAAGATGGTTCCGATAATTCCCATGGCATTTCCCTCTGATTGATTTGGATATGCCGAAAGCCTAGACAGACTTTGGCATCCTGCCATCAGAGAACGGCGGACACTGAAGGTTCCGCCGCCGCCACATGAAACTATTCGGCAATCAGCGCTTCGACCTTGAGGATCTGCGCAGCCAACGTCTCACGGTCTGCACAGCGCAGATTGGCGTGCCCGACCTTGCGGCCGACCTTGAAAGCCTTGCCGTAGTGATGCAAATGGCAGTCGTCGATCGCGATCACTTTTTCTATCGGCGGCACGACACCGATGAAGTTGAGCATCGCGCTCTCGCCGACCTTGGCCGTCGAACCCAGCGGTAAACCGGCGACGGCACGCAGATGGTTTTCGAACTGGCTGCACTCGGCGCCTTCGGTGGTCCAGTGCCCGGAGTTGTGCACGCGCGGGGCGATTTCGTTGGCCTTGAGGCCGCCGTCGACTTCAAAGAACTCGAACGCCATCACGCCGACGTACTCCAGCTGCTTCAGTACTCGGCTGGAGTAATCTTCAGCCAACGCTTGCAGCGGGTGATCGGTGCTGGCCACGGACAGCTTGAGAATGCCGCTGTCGTGGGTGTTGTGAACCAGTGGATAGAACTTGGTTTCGCCATCGCGAGCACGCACGGCAATCAGCGAGACTTCGCCAGTGAACGGCACGAAACCTTCCAGCAGGCAGGCGACGCTGCCCAGCTCGGCGAAGGTGCCGACCACGTCTTCAGGCTTGCGCAGGACCTTCTGGCCCTTGCCGTCGTAACCCAGGGTGCGGGTTTTCAGCACGGCCGGCAGGCCGATGGAAGCCACCGCAGCGTCCAGGTCGGCTTGCGACTGAATGTCAGCGAACGCGGGAGTCGGAATCCCCAGATCCTTGAACAGGCTCTTCTCGAACCAGCGATCACGAGCGATGCGCAGCGCTTCGGCGCTCGGATACACCGGGACGAATTGCGACAGGAATGCCACGGTTTCGGCCGGGACGCTTTCGAACTCGAAGGTCACCAGATCAACTTCATCGGCCAACTGACGCAGGTGATCCTGATCGCCGTAATCGGCCCGCAGATGTTCGCCCAATGCGGCTGCGCAAGCATCCGGCGCCGGGTCCAGGAAAGCGAAGTTCATGCCCAGCGGAGTGCCCGCCAGCGCCAACATGCGACCCAACTGGCCGCCACCGATTACACCGATTTTCATCGTCAACAACCTCAGGCGATGCGTGGGTCTGGATTGTCCAGGACGCTGTCTGTCTGCTCAGCGCGGAATTTCTTCAACACGGTATGAAATTGCGGATGCTTGGCGCCCAGGATGCTCGCCGAGAGCAGCGCTGCGTTGATCGCGCCGGCTTTGCCGATGGCCAGCGTGGCGACCGGAATGCCTGCTGGCATCTGCACGATAGACAGCAGCGAATCGACGCCCGAGAGCATCGACGACTGCACCGGCACACCCAGCACTGGCAGGTGGGTCTTGGCCGCACACATGCCTGGCAGGTGAGCCGCGCCACCGGCACCGGCGATGATCACCTCGATGCCACGGGCCTCAGCATCTTCGGCGTACTGGAACAGCAGGTCCGGGGTGCGGTGGGCAGAGACCACTTTCACCTCATAAGGGATGCCGAGCTTTTCCAGCATATCGGCGGTGTGGCTAAGGGTGGACCAATCGGACTTGGAGCCCATGATCACGCCAACCAGTGCGCTCATCGTCGTGCCTCTTCTCTCTGGGCGCCCGCAGGCGCGTCAAAAAACAACAAGCCACGCAGAATGCGTGGCTTGATTGTACGAAAAATGGCCGGACGAACCGGCCGAAGGCCGCGCAGTATACCTCAATGAAGCAGATAAACAGCCCCCGATACGACCATCTGTCATACGGCGCAAAGTGGCGGTTTTATTGACTTCAAGGTCAATCAAATCCACCACACATCCTTGTGGGAGCTGGCTTGCCCGCGATGAGGTCGGCATAGCAAACATTGATGTTGCCTGACACTCCGCAATCGCGGGCAAGCCCGCTCCCACAGAGTTCTTCGCCGTATTCAAGAACCGGGGGTGCCTTGGGCTGCGCCGCCCTCAAGCTTGCGCCAAAGCAACCGCACATTGGCCTTTCGCACCAGCGCGCAGCGATAAAGACGAATCTCCAGCGGCACATGCCATTGCGGGCCGCCGCAGACCACCAACTCACCGCGAGCCAGTTCGGCGCGCACGCTCAACTGCGGCACCCAGGCGATGCCCAGACCTTCCAGCGCCATGCTTTTCAGGCTATCGGCCATGGCGGTTTCATAAATGGTGGTGAATCGCAGGGCGCGCTGGCGCAACAGCATGTTTACCGAGCGTCCAAGAAACGCTCCGGCGCTATAGGCCAACAGCGGCACGCTGCTTTCTCCCTCCAGGTCGAACAACGGTTTGCCATCGGCATCGGCGGCGCAGACCGGGAGCATTTCGGTATCCCCCAGATGCAGCGACGGGAAAATCTCCGGGTCCATCTGCATGGCCGCATCCGGGTCGTAAAACGCCAGCATCAGATCACAGCCGCCTTCGCGCAATGCATGCACGGCATCACCAACGTTGGTCGCCACCAGTCGCGTGGCAATATTCAGCCCTTCGTTGCGCAATTGCGCGATCCAGCGCGGGAAGAAACCCAGCGCCAGGGAGTGCGCGGCTGCAACCTGCATCACCTCGCCCTGCCCGCCTTCCAGGTGATGAAGGTGGCGCAGCACTTCACCGAGCTGTTCGACCACGGTTCGCGCGGTGACGAGAAACAGCTGCCCCGCCGCCGTCAACTCGACCGGAGTGCGAGAGCGATTGACCAGAGTCAGCCCCAGCGCGGCTTCGAGGCTGCGGATCCGCCGGCTGAATGCCGGCTGAGTCACAAAGCGTCGTTCAGCCGCCTGGGAGAAGCTGCGGGTGGCGGCCAGAGCACTAAAGTCCTCGAGCCATTTGCTTTCCAGATTCATCACGCCCTCCCGGACACGCACCAATTTAGGTCACACGCTCGCCGCACACGCGGCGTCACACGAGCATTATGCCGAATGTGCATAGGCTAGTGTTTAACAGCATTGGCCCAAAATTCTTCACACGCCTAGCATTTGCGGTGTTCCGGCACAGACCGGGTCCCTATCGAGATGATTTCTATCATGTCCTCCGCTGCATCTTTCCGCACAGAAAAAGACCTGCTTGGCGTACTCGAAGTACCTGCTCAAGCGTATTACGGCATCCAGACCCTGCGAGCGGTGAACAACTTCCGTCTCTCCGGCGTTCCGATTTCGCATTACCCGAAGCTGGTTGTCGGCCTGGCAATGGTCAAACAGGCCGCCGCTGACGCCAACCGCGAGTTGGGTCATCTGAGCGAAGCCAAGCACGCGGCTATCAGCGAAGCCTGTGCCCGATTGATCCGCGGCGATTTCCACGAAGAGTTCGTGGTGGACATGATTCAAGGCGGCGCTGGCACTTCGACCAACATGAATGCCAACGAAGTCATCGCCAACATCGCGCTGGAGGCCATGGGCCACAGCAAGGGCGAATACCAGTACCTGCATCCGAACAACGACGTGAACATGGCGCAGTCGACCAACGACGCCTACCCGACCGCGATCCGTCTGGGTCTTCTGTTGGGTCATGACGCGCTGCTGGCCAGCCTCGACAGCCTGATCCAGTCGTTCGCCGCCAAAGGTGAAGAATTCAGCCACGTTCTGAAGATGGGTCGTACCCAACTGCAAGACGCCGTGCCGATGACCCTGGGCCAGGAATTCCGCGCCTTCGCCACCACCCTGAGCGAAGATCTGGCGCGTCTGAAGACCCTGGCACCTGAGCTGCTGACCGAAGTGAACCTGGGCGGCACCGCTATCGGTACCGGCATCAACGCCGACCCGCGTTACCAGGCCCTGGCCGTTCAGCGTCTGGCCACTATCAGCGGTCAACCGCTGGTGCCAGCCGCCGACCTGATCGAAGCCACCTCCGACATGGGTGCCTTCGTGCTGTTCTCCGGCATGCTCAAGCGCACCGCGGTCAAGCTGTCGAAGATCTGCAATGACCTGCGTCTGTTGTCCAGCGGCCCACGCACCGGCATCAACGAAATCAACCTGCCAGCGCGTCAGCCAGGCAGCTCGATCATGCCAGGCAAGGTCAACCCGGTTATCCCGGAAGCCGTGAACCAGGTTGCGTTCCAGATCATCGGCAACGACCTGGCCCTGACCATCGCGGCCGAAGGCGGCCAGCTGCAACTGAACGTGATGGAGCCGCTGATCGCCTTCAAGATTTTCGACTCGATCCGCCTGCTGCAGCGCGCCATGGACATGCTGCGCGAGCACTGCATCGTCGGCATCACCGCCAACGAAGAGCGCTGCCGTGAGCTGGTCGAACACTCGATCGGCCTGGTCACCGCGCTGAACCCGTACATCGGCTATGAAAACGCCACCCGTATTGCCCGTGTCGCTCTTGAAAGCGGCCGCGGCGTGCTGGAACTGGTGCGCGAAGAAGGCTTGCTCGACGAAGAAATGCTCGCCGACATTCTGCGCCCGGAAAACATGATTGCTCCGCGTCTGGTGCCTCTGAAGGCTTAACCGAACGCCGGCTCTTTTGAAGAGCACGCTCACCAGGTCGAGGGACTAGACACCTCTCACCTTTTGAGGGCTTGGGGATTTGTTCCCTCAAGCCCTTTTTTTTAACCCTTTTGCGGATTTTCCGAACATGTTTAATGTTTTCAGTGCCGCCAAGATCGCAGCCTTCGGCAGCTCCTACCGGGTTTGATGTACCTGTAGAAGCTTTCGAAGGCTGCGATTTTTTGATCTTGCAGCTACCCTCGTTTCGTCGCTTGCACCACAACTGTGCAGACGGACGGCACGCTCCTATGTATAGTGCCGGCCCTCTTCGCGTGAGCGGTCGTCGGTAACGAGGCCCAAACCCATGCGAAACCCCGAACTAATAACAACCCGCGAAATGGAACAGGGACGAACCTTCGACCCACCTGTTGTGCCACGCACAATCCGGTGTAACGCGATGTGTCGACCACCCAGTATTCGCACACACAAAAAATAGCGAGGAATAATCCATGCTCGAAGTCATCAACGACTTCCTCTCAGGGAAAGTACTGATCGTGCTCATTGTCGGGCTCGGTAGCTACTTCACGATCCGCTCGCGTTTCGTTCAGTTCCGCCATTTCTTTCACATGTTCGCGGTGTTCCGTGACAGCCTCAAAAGCAGCGCTGGCCAACTCAGTTCCTTCCAGGCCCTGATGCTCAGCCTTGCCGGCCGCGTCGGTGCGGGCAACATCGCTGGTGTCGGCATCGCCGTAACCCTGGGTGGCCCCGGCGCCGTGTTCTGGATGTGGGTGACCGCGCTGGTCGGCATGTCCAGCAGCTTCTTCGAATGCTCCCTCGGCCAGCTCTACAAGCGCTGCGACTCCGAAGGCCAGTTCCGTGGCGGCCCGTCGTTCTACATTCAGCACGGCCTGCAGAAACGCTGGTTGGGGATGATCATGGCGTTCCTGCTGCTGATCACCTTCGGCTTCGCCTTCAACGGTCTGCAAGCCCATGCCGTGACCCACTCGCTGAACAACGCGTTCGGCTTCGACACCACGTACACCGGGCTGGCCCTGGCGGTGTTGCTGGGTCTGGTGTTCATCGGCGGTATCAAGCGGATCGCCAAGGTCGCTGACCTGTTGGTACCGGTGAAAACCCTGGTGTACATCGGCGTGACCATCTACGTGATCGTGCTGCAGTTCGACCACGTTCCGGGCATGTTGATGACCATCGTCAAAAGCGCCTTCGGTCTGGACCCGGCGTTCGGCGGCCTGATCGGCAGTGCCATTGTCATGGGCGTGAAGCGCGGCGTGTTCGCCAACGAAGCAGGCCTGGGCAGTGCGCCGAACGTGGCCGCTGTGGCTTCGGTCGAGCACCCGGTCTCGCAAGGCGTGGTTCAAGCGTTCAGCGTGTTCCTCGACACCTTCGTGATCTGCACCTGCACCGCGTTGCTGATCCTGCTGTCGGGCTTCTACACCCCGGGCTTCGAAGGCGACGGTATTGCCCTGACCCAGAACTCCCTGGCCGCTGTGGTCGGTGACTGGGGCCGGATGTTCATCTCCGTGGCCCTGGCGTTGTTCGTGTTCACCTCGATCCTCTACAACTACTATCTGGGCGAAAACAACCTGCGCTTCATGGTCGGTGAAAACCGCAAGGCGCTGATTGGCTATCGCGCACTGGTACTGGTGTTGATCTTCTGGGGTGCCATCGAAAACCTCGGCACCGTGTTCGCATTCGCCGACATCACCATGACCATGCTGGCGTTTGTGAACCTGATCGCGCTGTTCCTGCTGTTCAAGGTCGGCATGCGCATCCTGCGTGACTACGATGACCAGCGTGCTGCCGGTATCAAGACCCCGGTGTTCGATTCGAGCAAGTTCCCGGATCTGGACCTGGACCTGAAAGCCTGGCCGGCCAATCCGCCAGCCGCCGCTGGCAAGACCGAAGCCGAGCCGCAAGGCGTACCTGCAGCGCAACGCTGATCGGTAAAAAACCGGGCGCATCCCCTGCGCCCGGCGTGACACAGCGTGCGACCGGCGTCATGCTCGGTCGTATGTTGTGGCAGCTTTTTTGATGCTGCCGTTTTGGTTCGAGCTTAAGACCACATCGCTGCCATCGCGAGCAGGCTCGCTCCCACATCGTTTTCGGAGAACCTCCATGAATTCCTCGACTTTTCCTGCTGCCCAGCACGTCATGGTGCTCTACACCGGCGGCACCATCGGCATGCAAGCCAGTGCCCACGGCCTGGCGCCGGCGTCCGGTTTCGAAGCGCGAATGCGCGAGTATCTGCACAGCCAACCTGAGCTGGTGGTGCCGCAGTGGCGCTTTCGCGAGATGTCGCCGCTGATCGACAGCGCCAACATGACGCCCGCCTACTGGCAGCAACTGCGTGAAGCAGTGGTCGACGCCGTTGATGTCCAGGGCTGCGACAGCGTGTTGATCCTGCATGGCACCGACACCCTGGCCTACAGCGCCGCGGCCATGAGCTTTCAGCTGCTCGGCCTGCATGCCCGCGTTGTGTTCACCGGCTCCATGTTGCCGGCCGGCGTGACCGACAGCGATGCCTGGGAAAACCTCAGCGGTGCGTTGGTTGCCCTTGGCCAAGGCCTGGCACCGGGCGTTCATCTGTACTTCCACGGTGAACTGCTCGACCCGACCCGTTGCGCCAAGGTTCGCAGTTTCGGTCGTCATCCGTTCAAGCGGCTGGAGCGTCAGGGTGGCGGCGTGAAAGCTTCATTGATTCCGTCACAACTGAACTACAACCAGCCGAAGCAACTGGCGAAGGTCGCGGCACTGCCGCTGTTTCCCGGTATCGGCGCTGAGCAACTGGATGGCCTGCTCAATAGCGGCATTCAGGGTCTGGTGCTGGAGTGTTATGGCAGCGGCACCGGGCCAAGCGACAACCCCGAGTTTCTCGCCAGCCTGGAACGGGCGCGAGACAACGGTGTGGTGGTGGTCGCGGTCACGCAATGTCATGAAGGTGGCGTGAAGCTCGACGTGTACGAGGCGGGCAGCCGCTTGCGTGACGCCGGTGTGTTGTCCGGTGGCGGCATGACTCGCGAGGCGGCGTTCGGCAAGTTGCATGGATTGCTGGGTGCAGGGCTTGAGACGGCTGAAGTTCGACGGTTGGTTGAGCTCGACCTGTGCGGAGAGCTAAACAACGACCTGACTCAAGACTGAACTAGCTTGCTGAGCATTACTTTGGCAAAAAATATAACCCTCCTTCTACTTCTTTGAGGGAGGGTTATAAGAGCACCAGCCCTATTACACTTTACCCACACTGAAAATGCCGCCTATCAGCTCTTCAACCGGCGCCCCAGTAAATTTAGCGCTCAAACTTCCGAAATACAGATTACCAACATCATCGCGGCTTACTTTTAGATTACCCTCATACCAAGAGAAAGATTGGCCTTGCTTCCAATATATTATGGATCCGTCCGAAGGACCCACTTCTTCTCCAAGATGATCTTTACTAACATTAACAGAAACACCATCCGTAAATTGCCCTCCAGTACCGGTGCCAAAGAATGCAGTCACAAAGAGCCCCGAATCACCAACCCTAAAAGCAGGGAAAGTGGTTTCCTCTCCATCTTTTTCGACCTTAAGCTCTCCTTTAGCTTCTTTGGCATCCTTTAAACATTTTACCCAATCTTCCTGATTTGAAATATTCATAAGTCGATCCCTTATCATTCAACAAAGTTACTACACGGCCGTATCAGACCGTAATTTACGCTAGCAAACAAATTCACACAGTCAATAAAAAATCGCAAAATTCTATAGTTAATTCACAACTTACAAACAAAGCGATGAATGGTACAGCTTCTCTCGAAAACCTATTACTTCTGACAGTAGCTCTATACTTTATTTCGTATTAACCTGTTCAGACACCAGTCTCTGCATCAGACTCACCAATAGATTTTTTAATCAGAGTAATCATTAATTTTAGGGAAAATTTTCAAATCACGTATTGGCGGCATATAACTTGCTATTTATCCCAGCCCCCAAGCTGGAACCGCTCATGCTCCACTCCCACCTCACCACCCTCAATGCCGTCTCCCTGGTGCTCAACACCTTCAAGGCTGAAGGCCTGTCCAGCGAGGCGTTACTGGCCGGCAGCGGCATCAGCGCGGCGGATCTGAGCCGGGCGGACACACGCATCACCACCAACCAGGAGATGCTGGTTTGCGCCAACGCCGTTGCGCTGCGCCGCGATATCGGCCTGGAATTGGGCCGGCGGATGCACGTTTCTTCCTACGGCATGCTCGGGTATGCCTTACTCACCAGCGCCACTTTAGGTGACGCCTTGCGGTTGGCGCTGCACTATCCGGCGCTCTTGGGAACACTCTTCGAGTTGAGCCTGGAGGAAGAGGACGAGCGCATCTGGCTCACCGCCGGCGACTATCGGGAAAATCCGGCGCTGGCGCCGTTCAATGTCGAGTTTTGCCTGGTCTCGATGAAAGTCACCTGCGAAGACTTGCTTGGCCACCCTTTGCCTCTGCTCGGCGCCCGCTTCGAACACCCGGCGCCGGACTATCAGACGCGCTACGCCGAGCGTTTCGACTGTCCCTTGCAGTTCGATGCTGTGTCCAATGCCTTTGCTTTCGACAAACGCTGGCTTGAACAACCGCTGCCTCTGGCCGACGCCATCACCCATCAGGCCATGACCGAGCGCTGTCGCAAACAAAACACCGAGTTCACCGGGCGTCAGGCCTGGCTCGGGCGTATCCGCCAACTACTCGCTGCGCAACTGAGCGCGGCACCGGGCCTGGACGGGCTGGCCGAACAGCTGAACTGCTCAGCGCGCACTCTGAGGCGACATCTGAAGGATCTGGGCTGCAGCTATCAGGAACTGCTCGATGAATTGCGCTTCGAGCAGGCCAAGCGAATGCTCTGCGAAGATCAATTGCCGATCTATCGGATTGCCGAGGCGTTGGGGTTCAGCGAGACCGCGAGTTTCCGACATGCGTTTGTGCGCTGGAGCGGCGTGGCGCCGAGCCAGTTTCGCCCCTGACAACCCAAACCCTGAGCGAGGCTTGCCCGCGAAGGCGTCTTCAAGAACGCCAAAAGCTTCGCGGGCAAGCCTCGCTCAGGGGTCGGATGCATCATTCGAGGGCACCGGCGTACCATTAAGGGGCGAATTTCGGTCAAATTTTTTGGCCATATCGATCCTCTTTTGGCCTTTCCTGCCGTTCTCCCAAACGCCGCCCGCCGCAAGACTGTGTGCAACCGAATCAGCCTGCGGAGAACAAGAATGCTGACGATCTACTCGGACGATCACCACTTGCATCACGGCCGTTGTGAACTGATGGACGGGCAATTGATGCCCTGCTTCGAAATGCCCTCGCGGGCCGACCATGTGCTGGCACGCGTACAGTACCGCCGTCTGGGCCCGGTCGAGGCGCCGCAGGACTTCGGTCTCGGGCCGATAGAGCGCATCCACAGCCGCGACTACCTCGACTTCTTCAAAGGCGCCTGGGCGCGCTGGACCGAATTCAATACCGACGGCGACTTGTTGCCTTACACCTGGCCCGCTCGCACGTTGCGCCGGATCATGCCCACCAGCCTGCACGGCCAGCTCGGCTATTACAGCTTCGATGGCGGCGCACCGATCACCGCCGGCACCTGGCAAGCGGCATATAGCGCGGCGCAAGTTGCGTTGACCGCTCAAGCGGTGATCCAGCGCGGCGCCCGCAGTGCCTTCGCCCTGTGCCGTCCACCGGGACACCATGCCGCCAGCGATTTGATGGGCGGTTATTGCTACCTCAACAACGCCGCCATCGCCGCTCAGGCATTCCTCGATCAAGGCCACAAAAAAGTCGCGATCCTCGATGTCGATTACCACCACGGCAACGGCACCCAATCGATTTTCTATGAACGCAGCGATGTGCTGTTCACCTCGATCCATGGCCATCCGCAAGCCGAGTTTCCGTTCTTTCTCGGTTACGAAGATGAACACGGTGAAGGCGCAGGCGAAGGGTTCAACTTCAACTACCCTTTGCCCGCCGGTTCAGGCTGGGACAGCTGGAGTGCAGCGCTGGAGCAGGCCTGCAAAGAGATCGAAAAGTACGGCGCCGACATCGTCGTCGTGTCCTTGGGCGTCGATACGTTCAAGGACGACCCGATCTCCCAATTCAAACTCGACAGCCCGGATTACCTGGCGATGGGCGCGCGCATCGCGGGCCTCGGCAAGCCGACACTGTTCGTGATGGAAGGCGGTTACGCGGTAGAAGAAATCGGCATCAATGCCGTGAACGTTCTCGAAGGTTTTGAACGCGCTCAATGAGGAATTAGAACAGATGAACCGACTCAAGCGTCTCGCTCCAATGCTATGCGCCACAGTGTTCAGTGGCGCCATTCACGCAGAAGAACGTACTTTGCGGGTGTACAACTGGTTCGACTACATCACCCCCAAAGCGCTGGAAGATTTCAAGGCCCAGAACACCCAGACCAAACTGGTCTACGACATCTTCGACACCAACGAAGCGCTCGAGGCCAAGTTGCTGACCGGCAACTCCGGCTACGACGTGGTGGTGCCATCCAACGTATTCCTCGCCAAGCAGATCGAAGCCGGGGTATTCCAGCCGCTGGACCGCAGCAAACTGCCGAACTGGAACCACCTCGATCCGAAGCTGATGAAGCTGATCGAAGCCAACGACCCGGGTAACAAATTCGCCGTGCCGTACATGTACGGGACCATCCTGATCGGCTTCAACCCGGACAAGGTCAAGGCGGCTTTGGGCGACAACGCACCGCTGGACAGCTGGGACCTGATCTTCAAGGAAGAGAACATCAGCAAGCTCAAACAGTGCGGCGTAGCCCTGCTCGACTCGCCATCGGAGATCCTGCCGCTGGCCCTGCAACACCTGGGCCTGGACCCCAACAGCAAGAAGCCGGCGGACTACGCCAAGGCTGAAGCGCTGCTGATGAAGATTCGCCCGTACATCACCTACTTCCATTCGTCCAAGTACATGGCCGACATTGCCAACGGTGACATCTGCGTGGCGGTCGGTTACTCCGGCAGCTTCTCCCAGGCCGCCAACCGCGCCAAGGAAGCCAAGAATGGCGTGATCGTCGACATGCGCCTGCCTAAAGAAGGCGCGCCGATCTGGTTCGACATGCTCGCCATTCCGAAAGGCGCGAAAAACCCGGAAGACGCCTACACCTTCATCAACTACTTGCTGCAACCCCAGGTGATCGCACCGGTCAGCGATTTCGTCGGCTACCCGAACCCGAACAAGGACGCCACGGAAATGGTCGATCCGGCAATCCGCAACAACCCGAACCTGTACCCGACCGAAGCAGCGATGAGCACGCTCTACACCCTGCAACCGTTGCCTCGCGATGCCGAACGGGCACGGACCCGCGCCTGGACCAAGATCAAGTCAGGGACCTGATCCGGGCGGCGCAGTTCACACCGGGAGCCAGACCTCTCTGAGCCTTGCCAGTGCCGATTCGATAGCCGTCTCCGGCACTGCGGCGAACCCCAGGACCAGCCCAGCTCGCTGGTCCTCGGGGAGCGTCGTGTCCGGCAGCCAATAACTGCTCAGTCCATTGACCTCCACCCCGACGCTGGTGGCTTGTTCGATCAATTCGCGCTCACGGGCCACGCTGTCGACACGTACCGTCAGGTGCAAACCGGCCGCCACACTGGGCAGCTTACCGACGCCCGGGATACCTCTAGGCCAGCCATCAAGCAAAACGTTACGCCGACTCAACGCAGCACGGCGCATACGCCGGATGTGTCGCTGGAAATGCCCGGCCGCCATGAACTCAGCCATGACCGCTTGAGTGCTGACCTCCGAGTGCCGCACGTCCACCGCACGACGCTGGGAGAACGCCTCAACCAATCCGGGCGGCAACACCAGGTAACCCAGTCTTAATGCCGGGAATGCGACCTTGCCGAACGTCCCGACATACAGCACCCGCCCCTGCCGGTCGAGTGCCGCCAACGGCGCCAGCGGTGCGCCGCTGTAGCGGTATTCGCCATCGTAGTCGTCCTCGACGATCCAGCCTTGGGTGCGTTCGGCCCAGGTCAATAATTCAAGGCGCCGCGCCAGACTCATGACCACTCCGGTCGGGTACTGATGCGACGGCGTGACGTAAGCCAATCGACAATCGCTGAGCCCCGCCAATTCGGTGCAATCAATCCCCTCGCTGTCCACCGCTATCCCGTGCAATCGCGCGCCGGCTACAGCGAACGCATGACCCGCCGCTCGATACCCCGGATTTTCAATGCCCACCCCGTCGCCAGGCTCCACCAGCAACTGTGCACAAAGGCTAATCCCCTGTTGCGCGCCACTGGTGATCACTATTTGCTCAGCGGAGCACTGCATGCCCCTCGAACTGCGCAAGTACGCAGCAATCAGCCCACGTAATCGTGCATCACCCGCAGGGTCGCCGTAACACAGTTGCTGTAAATCCGGCTTACGCCAGAAAGCCGCGTTCAGCTTGGCCCAGACCTCGAAAGGAAATAGATCAAAGGCCGGTACGCCGACACGAAATGCTCGAGGCGGACCACTGGGAGGCAAGGCCAAATGGTTCTTTTCAACCCGGCCCAAAGCACCGCTGTGGATAACTTTACTGGATGAAACCACAGGTAAATCCAGCCAATTTGTGGATAAGGCTGTGGGTAACCCTGTTGAAAACCCTGTGGATACTTTTGTGGATAATTTTTTTACCGGTACCGTGGCTTGAGGCAATTGCGCGACATAAGTCCCGTCGCCAACACGCCCCTCGATGAAGCCCTCAGCGTAAAGCTGATCGTAGGCACGGACCACGCTGTTGCGGGAAATCGATAACGCCGCCGCCAGATCGCGACTGGCCGGCAGTCGTGTGCCGCTGGTCAATCGTCCGTCGAGCACACGCATTCGCAACGCTTGATAGAGCTGACGACTCAGACCTTGGCGGCGGTCGAGTTCGATACCCGCCGGATTGAACGACGAGGGAAGCGGCGGATTCGGCATGGTAATGGACCTATTAAATTGGTCATTAATGGCTCTTACAACAGACCATTAGCCTGCCTAGGATGCAGACATTCGCCAAGGAAAATTTCCATGTACACGCCCAGCAATTTCGCCATCGATGATTTGAATGAACTGCATCAGCAGATACTCGGCACTCGCCTGGCGGTCTTGGTCACCCGGGGTGAACAGGGCCTGCAAGCCAGTCATCTGCCGCTGCTGCTGAATGTTGACCAAGGCCCGAATGGCACCCTCTACGGGCACCTCGCCCGGGCCAACCCTCAATGGCGGGAATTGCAGAACGGCGCCGAGGCGCTGGTGATTTTTGCGGGTGCGGATGCTTACGTCAGCCCGGGGTTTTACCCGAGTAAAGCCGAGCATGGGAAAGTTGTGCCAACCTGGAACTACGTCGCCGTACACGCCTATGGCATGGCCGAAGTTTTCACCGACGCCGATCGGTTGCGCAATCTGGTCAGCGCCCTGACCGATCGTCATGAAGCGGGCCGTGCTAATCCGTGGAAAGTCGCCGATGCCCCCACCGACTACATTGACGGGATGCTCAAAGCCATCGTCGGTTTTGCCTTGCCGATCCAGCGTCTGGAGGGCAAACGCAAGCTCAGCCAGAACCGCAATGCTGCAGACATCGCCGGTGTGCGCGAGGGGCTGTCCGCCAGCCCTGATGTGCATGACCAGGCCCTCGCCCACTTGATGCGTTAAGGAACCCACATGAGTCAGATCGACATCCGCCAGGTCACCGCCGACGATCACGCCGCCTGGCTGCCGTTGTGGCAAGCCTACTTGCGCTTCTACAACACCGAACTGCCCGACGCTGTCACCCGGAGCACCTGGCAGCGCCTGCTCGACCCGAGCGAACCGACCCACGGGGCGCTGGCCTGGGCCGATGGCAAAGCGGTGGGCATGGTGCATTTCATCTACCACCGCTCGAACTGGAGTATCGAAAACTCCTGCTACCTGCAAGATTTACTGGTGACGCCCGAAACCCGTGGCACCGGTGTCGGTCGGCAACTGATCGAATTCGTCTACACCACGGCCAAGGCCGATGGCTGCTGCAAGGTTCATTGGTTGACCCACGAAACCAACGCCACCGCGATCCAGCTCTATGAGCGTATCGCCGAGCGTCCCGGTTTCATCCAGTTTCGCCACGCCCTATAAGGTTCAAGGAGAGCAGCATGTCGACTTCACTCGCGGACTGGAAAGGCGTTCCGCCGCCCTCGGTTCAACTGATCGAAGGGCGTTTCATCCGCCTGGAAAAACTTGACCCGGCGCGTCACGCCGACGGCTTGTGGAAAGCCCTTGAAGGCCCGGGCTCGGATCCGAAACTCTGGGACTATTTGCCTTACGGTCCTTTCCCGGAGCGCAGCGCGTTCAACGATTGGCTGAACAACCACGCGGCCAACAGCGACCCGTATTTCTTCACGGTGATCGACCGCGCCAGCGGCGACGTGCAGGGTATCCTCAGCCTGATGTCGATTGTGCCTTCTCAGGGTCGCATCGAGATCGGCCATGTGACCTTCGGCGCACCGATGCAACGTTCACCAAAAAGCACCGAGGCGGTTTACCTGCTGGCCAGGGAATCCTTTGCCTTGGGTTACCGGCGTCTGGAATGGAAGTGCAACAACGGCAATGCCCGTTCCAAGTATGCGGCGGAGCGGTTGGGGTTCAGTTTTGAAGGGGTGTTCCGCCAGCACATGGTGGTCAAGGGACAGAACCGTGACACGGCGTGGTATTCGATTCTGGATTCGGAGTGGCCGGCGATTGGCGCGGGGTTCGAGCGGTGGCTGTCCGATGAGAACCAGACGGAATCGGGGCAGGTGAAAACCCTGGTGGAGTGCCGCACCAGATGATCGTTCCCACGCTCCTGCGTGGGAATGCAGCCACGGATGCTCTGCGTTCGATCCGGAAGGCGACGCAGAGCGTCGCGGGATGCGTTCCTTTGCTGCGCGTGGGAATGATCTTTCAAACCAGTTTCTGGGCGAGCACTGCAATATGCTCCGGCCCGATCCCGCAGCAACCGCCCAAATGGCTGGCCCCACGCTTCTGCCAATCGGCCGCCCATTGCAGATAACCCGGCGGGTCGAGATCGTCGCGCAACGGGTCCAGCCCGTCATTGGCCGTGGCCTCTTTCGGCTGCGGCGGGAAGGCATTGGCGTATGCGCCGATGTGAATCTTCACACCCAAGCGTTCGAAGGTTTCCCGCGCCGCATCAATCGCCACGCCGATCACTTCCGGCTGGCTGCAGTTGAACAGCAATGTCTCGACGCCCAACTCAGCCGCCACCGCGGCAGCCTCAGCCACCGGCTCACCGGAACGCAGACGCGGCACTTCGTCGGTGTCTTCATCCTTCAGGGTAAACGACAGCCAGAGCGGCTTGCCGTCCTTCGGCAGCCCGGCATGGATCGCCCGTGCCTCGATAATCGAGCTCTGGGTTTCGGCCAGCCACAGGTCGACATGAGGCGCCAGGCCATTGACCAGAGGCGTCAGCAGTTCAGTCACCCGCGCAGCATCGAACAGGTCCGGGCGATAGGAGCCGAACAACGGTGGCAATGAACCGGCCACGCGCACCGGTTTGCCCGCCGCATCGACTGCACGACGGGCCAGCTCACCGGCCAATGCCGCGAGCGCCTGGCCCTCAGCGGCAAAACGCTCTTCGCCAATATGGAACGGCACCACCGCATAACTGTTGCTGGTGATCACGTTGGCACCGCTTTCGATGTAAGCCGCATGCACGGCCTCCACGGCTTGCGGCGCTTCGCTCAAAGCTAGCGCGGACCATTCAGGTTGCCTGAACGGCGCCCCTCGGCGTTGCAGCTCACGACCCATGCCGCCATCCAGAATTACCGTGCTGCCTGCGCCCATATGCTTTTCACTCATAAGCTTATGAAAATAACTCACTATCAGAGTCGTTCTTATAACTATTTAATACGCACCACCCGGTTAATAACAACCTCTTTTTTTTTCAGGGATCAACTGTGAAATTTCAACCACTGCTGGCCCTGGGCCTGACGATTTTGGCTGCCTCTACCCAAGCCTTTGCGGGCGCCACTCTGGATCGCATCGAGAAAAAGAAAGAACTGGTGGGTGTGTTGATGGAAAGCTATCCGCCCTTCTCATTCCTCAACGATCAAAACCAGCTCGACGGTTTCGACGTCGACGTGGCCAAGGCCGTGGCGGACAAACTGGGCGTCAAGCTGCGCCTTGAAACACCTTCTTGGGATGTGATCGCTGCCGGTCGCTGGAGCGGGCGTTATGACATCTGCATCTGCTCCATGACCCCGAGCAAAGCCCGCGCCGAAGTCTTCGACTTCCCGGTCGAGTACTACGCCTCCCCTGCTGTAATCGTGGTCAACGCCAAGGACAACAGCATTCACAGCGCCAAGGACCTGAGCGGCAAAAAAGTCGGCCTCACCAGCGCCTCCAGTTATGAAAGCTACCTGAACAAAAACCTGGTGATCGAAGGTGCCGAAGATACCCAACTGCAGTACCCGTTCGAGAATGTGCAGATCGCCCCGTATGACACCGACAACGTCGCGTTCCAGGATTTGGGCCTGGGCGCTGGCGTGCGTCTGGACGCGATCCTCACGAACCTGGTGACCGCGCAACCACGCCTGAACGAAGACAAACGCTTCAAACTCGCCGGTGACCCGCTGTACTCGGAGCCAAACTCGGTGGCCATCGAAAAAGGCGACGCCCAGTGGGACGCCAAAGTACGTGATGTGTTTGCCCAGTTGAAACAGGACGGCACCTTGAGCAAGCTGTCGCAAAAATGGATCGGCGCCGACATCAGCAAATGACTTCTTTCCCCAAACCACCTCAGCCGCCGCAACCGGTGGCTGAGTCATTACTGCAACGGGTCTTCGGTTTCCGCACACGGCTGTACCTGACCTGGGCGGCGATGTTCGGCTTGTTCGCGAGTTTCTTCCTGAGCTTCGACCTGAAGTTCTCGATCATCCTCGACAAACTGCCGAACCTGATCGGCCTGCACCTGGCGCCCAACGGCTTTCTACAAGGCGCGGCGCTGACGTTGTTCTTGTGCCTGTGCTCGATCGTGACGTCTTCGCTGTTGGGCTTCATCACGGCTTTGGCACGGCTGTCGAAAAGCGCGGTGGCGTTCGGTATTGCGAGCTTCTATGCCTCGTTCTTTCGCGGCACACCGCTGCTGATTCAGATTCTGCTGATTTACCTCGGCTTGCCACAACTCGGCATCGTGCCCGGCGCCATCGCCGCTGGCATCATCGCCCTGTCACTGAACTACGGCGCCTACCTGAGCGAAATCTTCCGCGCCGGCATCCTCGGCGTCCCCCATGGCCAACGCGAAGCATCATTGGCCCTGGGCATGCGCGAAACCGTGATCTTCTGGCGCGTCACCCTGCCCCAAGCCATGCGCACCATCATCCCGCCCACCACCAACCAGTTCATCTCCATGCTCAAGGACTCGTCACTGATTTCGGTGATGGGGGTTTGGGAAGTGATGTTCCTGGCGCAGTCGTATGGGCGCTCGAGCTATCGCTATATCGAAATGCTGACGACGGCGGCGGTGATTTATTGGGTGATGTCGATTGGGCTGGAGCTGATTCAGGCGCGGATGGAGCGGCATTATGGGAAGGCGTATTTGAGCCGTAGTTAGCGAAAGGAAGATGAGTTTCCGAGGTGCGATAGCCGACCGTTTCTCGATTTGTTGTAAGAAAAAGCGTCTGTCCGAACGGATAAAAACAACCTTCCTCAGGAGGCTGGCAATTTTCTACACAACCTTCTGACAACCCCCGCAAACCCGTCAGAAGCAGCTGACATCGGTACCTATAGCCTCCCTCTTAGAGTTGGCCTCCTTTCAAAAGAGGCCGTACTCGATGCCCGCTCAACACAAATACCGCCCGAAACACCTGGCGTTGGCCATTGCGTTTGCAGTGGGTTGCGCAGAATTTACAAACGCCCAAGAACTACCAGAGCATGCTGAACCGACGGGCCTCACTGAGGCAACCAAGCGGCCGGAATCTATACCGAACCCGTTTTCCCGGCTCCAAGCCTTTATCAATGCGGACAGCACCTTCAAAAAGGAGATTGATTCGCCCCAACCTGCTCGGCGAGGTATTTCTGTGAGACCGGAAGACAGAGATGACCTCATCATCGTCAAGAATGGTGGAAGCTTCGAAGGTCGGGTCGATGGCGGCAAAGGAACCAACGTCATACAACTTATTGGTACCGACGGTGGCCAATTGGGGAACACCCGCAACTTCAACGGTCTGTATGTTTCCCAAGGTTCTTGGACGTTGACCAGCACAGGAGATTTTCACGAAGGTGTGTTGGTGCTGAATGACGGGATACTGACCAATAAAGGAGAAATCGAAGGCGGAGCGATTGCAGCCGGAATGCTCTTCAACAACGGCGATATAAAGGGCCATGTGGACGTCTACGAGGAAGGTACTTTTGCAGGAGCAGGCACCATTGCTAGCCTGGATGTGCAGGGGCGTCTCACCGTCAACAGCTTGCATGGCGCCCCAAAGGTCAAAGGTGACTTGAATCTCTCCAAGACCGCTGTACTCGCCTATGAGGTCAATCCCGACGGCCGTCACGAAACGATCAAAGTCGACGGTACCGCCCGCCTCAGCGGTGCAACCCTGAAAATCGTCGCAGCATCGGGTGACTATCCGCAAACCACCCAGTACACCATCATCGAGGCCGACAAGGTCGATGGGCATTTCGGCAATATTGAAAACAATCTCGCATTCATGACGGCCACCCCGGACTACGGCGACGAAAAGGCCGTCCGCCTGACCTACGCTCGCAACGAAGTGACTTTCGAGAGTCTCGCGACGAACGAAAACGGTCGGGAACTCGCCCGCAGTATTGAAGAGCCCAAAGCCAGTCCGACGGCGCAGACACCTCCCAATACCGCTAACGCCGCTGTCACGGCCCTGCTCGCCTCCACCACCGAAACAGCCTCCCAGGCCATCAACCAACTGGACGGCGCCAACAACGCCAACCTTGCGAAAGCGACCCTGAACAGTGACAGCCCAATCAGCGCAACCATGCTCTCGGCCATGCGCCAGCTGGACAGCGCCCGTAGCTACAGCAATTCCACCAGGCGCAATGCACCACGCCTGGCCGCCGGCAGCGAAGACAATGGCCGAGTCTGGCTTCAAGCATTGGGTCACGGCGGGACGCTGGATCGCGACTATGACGCTCTGAAACACACAACCCACGGTCTGGTCCTGGGAGCTGATTGGGGCATCGATGAGGAATGGCGCATCGGGGTGATGAGCGGCAAATCCGAAACGCGCCTGGACAGCCGCGGACTCGACGGCGATCTCGACAGCTGGCATTTGGGAGCTTATACCCTACGTCAAAACGGACCGATGTCCCTGCGCCTGGGTGCGACCTACAGCAGTCACGATGGCAGCACTAAACGCCGGGTTGCCTTCAAAGGTTTCAGCGACCGCCCCGAAGGCCGTTACGGTGCCAACACCCAGCAAGCCTTTGCGGAATTGGGTTACAACCTGGGGCGGGCGAACATCAGCATCGAACCGTTTGCCAGCCTGGGCTACCAGCGCTATCAGCGCGACGCCTACACGGAAAAAGGTGGCGCAGCGGCGCTGAAGGTACACGGTCAAACGCAGAACAATTTAAACAGCACATTCGGCCTGCGGCTGGCGAAGCTCAACACTCTGGATAACGGCATGCAACTGACGCCACGGTTCAGTGCCAGCTGGAAACACACTTACGGGGACGTCTACAGCGATACTCGCCAACGATTGGTTACGGGCGGAAAAAACTTCACCGTTTCCGGTGCGCCGCTGGATCGTGACAGTCTGCTGGTCGATGCAGCGCTGGACCTTGGATTGTCAGCAAAACACACCTTGGGCGTCGGTCTCTCTGGCGAGATCGGCACCGACAGCCGCAACCACGGCGTGACGGGGCAATGGCGAATGAGTTTCTAACAGCCACAAACCCGGGGCGAAAAAAAAAGGGGAGCACATGCCCCCCCGAGGTTTAAAACGGTATATCGAGGCTGTTAACTCAGCCTTCGATCTCGATCAGAATCTCGCCCGGGTTCACCCGGTCGCCCTTGGCCACGTGGATGGCGGTGACTTTGCCGGCGATGGCCGATTGGACTTCGGTTTCCATCTTCATCGCTTCGGTGATCAGCACGGCCTGGCCGGCTTTCACGGTGTCGCCTTCCTTGACCAGCACATCGACGATGTTGCCCGGCATGGTGGTGCTGACGTGACCCGGTGCAGTGGCTTGCTTGCGCTTGCTGCTGCCACCGCTGACGAACTCGTTGAGTGGTTCGAACACCACTTCTTCCGGCATGCCGTCGATGGACAGGTAGAAGTGGCGCTTGCCTTCCGACTTGACGCCGACACCGGTGATGTCGACGCGGTAGGTCTCGCCGTGAACGTCGATGACGAACTCGGTCGGCACGCCTTCGCCGCCGGCCGACGCCACGCCGCCCGCTTCCGGAATCGGCAACAGCACTTCTGGCGTGAGGGTGCCGGCTGCGCGTTCTTCGAGGAACTTGCGGCCGATGTCCGGAAACATGGCGTAGGTCAGCACGTCTTCTTCAGACTTGGCCACGGCGCCAATTTCGGCACGCAACTTGGTCATCTCCGGCTTGAGCAGATCGGCCGGACGCACGTCGATCACTTCTTCGCTGCCGATTGCCTGACGACGCAGCTTTTCGTTCACGGTGCCCGGCGCTTTGCCGTAGCCGCCTTGCAGGTAGAGCTTCACTTCGTTGGTGATGGTCTTGTAGCGCTCGCCGGCCAGCACGTTGAAAAACGCCTGAGTACCGACGATTTGCGAGGTCGGGGTCACCAGCGGCGGGAAACCGAGGTCTTCACGAACGCGCGGGATTTCCGCAAGCACTTCCGCCATGCGATTCAGGGCGCCCTGCTCTTTCAACTGGTTGGCCAGGTTGGAGATCATCCCGCCCGGTACCTGGTTGACTTGAACGCGGGTGTCGACGGCGGTGAATTCGCTTTCGAACTGGTGGTACTTCTTGCGCACGGCGTAGAAGTACAAGCCGATTTCCTGCAACAGCTCCAGGTTCAGGCCGGTATCGAACTCGCTGCCTTTAAGGGCGGCGACCATCGATTCGGTGCCCGGATGGCTGGTGCCCCAAGCGAAGCTGGAGATCGCGGTGTCGATATGGTCGGCGCCGTTTTCGATGCCCTTGAGTTGGCACATCGCAGCCAAACCAGCAGTGTCGTGGGAATGGATGAACACCGGCAGCGACTGCTCGGCTTTCAGTGCCTTGACCAGCTCACCCGTAGCGTACGGGGTCAGCAGACCGGCCATGTCTTTGATCGCCACCGAGTCGCAACCCATGGCTTCCATTTGCTTGGCCTGCGCCACGAAAGCCTCGATGGTGTGCACCGGGCTGGTGGTGTAGGCGATGGTGCCCTGGGCGTGTTTGCCAGCTGCCTTCACTGCTTCGATGGCCACGCGCAGGTTACGCACGTCGTTCATCGCGTCGAAGATGCGGAACACGTCGATGCCGTTGACCGCGGCCTTGGCGACGAAGGCTTTGACCACGTCGTCGCTATAATGGCGATAACCGAGCAGGTTCTGGCCACGCAGGAGCATTTGCAGACGGGTATTAGGCAACGCCGCGCGCAGTTGGCGCAGACGCTCCCACGGGTCTTCTTTCAGGAAGCGTACGCAGGCGTCGAAGGTCGCGCCGCCCCAGCACTCCAGCGACCAGTAGCCGACTTTGTCGAGCTTGTCGCAGATCGGCAGCATGTCTTCGGTGCGCATGCGGGTGGCGAGCAGCGATTGGTGGGCGTCGCGCAGGATTGTGTCGGTAACGTGGATTTTCTTAGTCATTGGAATATTCCTCACAGGCCTGCGTGGGCGGCGATGGCGGCGGCGATGGCCAGGGCCAGCTCTTCGGGTTTGCGCTTGATCGAGTAGTTGGTCAGTTCAGGGTGGCTTTCAACGAAGCTGGTGTTGAACTGGCCGCTACGGAATTCCGGGTTACGGAGGATTTCCTGGTAATACGCGGCGGTGGTCTTGACCCCTTGCAGACGCATGTCGTCCAGAGCTCGCAAGCCACGGTCCATCGCTTCTTCCCAAGTCAGCGCCCAGACCACCAGTTTCAGGCACATGGAATCGTAGAACGGCGGAATGGTGTAGCCGGTGTAGATCGCTGTATCGGTGCGCACGCCGGGACCGCCAGGCGCGTAGTAACGGGTGATCTTGCCGAAGCTCGGCAGGAAGTTGTTTTTCGGGTCTTCGGCGTTAATCCGGAACTGCAGCGCGAAACCGCGGTGCTGGATGTCTTCCTGTTTCACCGAAAGCGGCAGGCCGGAGGCGATGCGGATCTGCTCGCGAACGATGTCGATGCCGGTAATTTCTTCGGTGATGGTGTGTTCCACCTGCACCCGGGTGTTCATCTCCATGAAGTACACCTCGCCCTCGGCGAGCAGGAACTCCACGGTGCCGGCGTTCTCGTAGCCCACGGCCTTGGCTGCGCGCACCGACAGGTCGCCGATATAGGCGCGCTGTTCCGGGGTCAGTTGTGGGCTCGGAGCGATCTCGATCAGCTTCTGGTTGCGACGCTGGATCGAGCAGTCACGCTCGAACAGGTGCACTACGTTGCCAAAGCTGTCGCCGAGAATCTGCGCTTCGATGTGCTTCGGATTGACGATGCATTTTTCCAGGAACACTTCCGCCGAACCGAAAGCCTTGGTGGCTTCGGAAATCACTCGTGGAAAGGCTTGTTCGAGTTCTTCGCGGCTGTTGCAGCGACGAATGCCGCGGCCGCCACCACCGGATGTGGCCTTGAGCATCACCGGGTAACCGATGCGGTCACCTTCGGTCAGGGCTTCTTCGATGCCCGACACGTTGCCTTCGGTGCCTGGGGTGACCGGTACGCCGGCCTTGATCATGCTGCGGCGCGCTTCGGTCTTGTCGCCCATGCGGCGAATCACTTCAGCCGATGGACCAATGAATTTGATACCGCGTTCGGCGCAGATGTCCGCCAGCTCGGCATTTTCCGAAAGGAAGCCGTAGCCAGGGTGCAATGCATCGCAACCGGTTTCCACCGCCAGATTCACCAGCTTGCGCGGGTTCAGATAGCCGGCCAGTGGTTCAGCACCGATGCTGTGGGCCTCGTCCGCACGCTTCACATGCAAGGCATGGCGGTCGGCGTCGGAATAGATCGCGACCGAGCGAATGCCCATTTCCGCGCAGGCACGCACGATTCGTACGGCAATCTCACCACGGTTGGCGATCAGGATCTTTTTTATCACTTGGAGGTTCCCTTGAGCCGGTGGTACCCACGACCTGTCACACCAGGTCGACGCGTGACCAAATGTTTCAATTCAGTCGCAGCTCCACACTAGCTCTCGCAAGGGATTAACAAAAATGAATAATAATTGGGTTACACATAAGCAAAGACTTATAGTTGAGGCATCAGCCTCCGCTCAGGATCTCTAGAAAATGCGTAAGTCATTGATGCGTATGACATTGCGTCAATTGCAGATCTTCAATGAGGTGTGCGATTTAAGGTCCTACAGCCGCGCTGCCGACGAAATGTCTCTCACACAACCTGCCGTGAGCCTACAGATTCGTCAACTCGAAGAGCTGATCGGACAACCGTTGTTCGATTATGTCGGCAAAAAACTCTACATGACCGAGGCGGCCGAAGCACTGCAGCGCGCCAGCCGGGATATTTTCGGGCGCCTGGAAAACCTCGATATGCAGCTATCGGACATGCAAGGCTCATTGCAGGGTCAGCTGAAACTGGCGGTGGAATCCAGCGCCAAGTATTTCGTACCGCATCTGTTTGCCGCCTTCAAGCGCCAGCACCCGGAAGTAAACCTGCACCTGACAGTGGTCAATCGTGGCCAGGTTATTCGGCGACTGTCGGACAACCGTGATGACTTGGTGATCATGTCGATGGTCCCACAAGACATGGGGCTGGAGTTTCTGCCGTTCCTCAACAACCCGATTGTAGCCGTGGCGCCGCCGGATCATCCGCTGTGCCACATGGGGCCGTTGCGCTTGCAGGATCTGGAACCCTACACGCTGCTGTTGCGCGAACCCGGTTCCGGTACGCGATTGGCGTGCGAAGAGTATTTCAAAGAGAAGCGCGTGCATTTCACCCAGACCCAGGAGGTCGCCTCGGCCGAAGCTCAGCGTGAATGCGTATTGGCGGGTCTGGGCCTGGCGCTATTGACGCGCCACGCCCTGAACCTTGAGTTGGCGACCGGCGCCCTGATTGAGCTGCCGGTCGAAGAGCTGCCGCTGCTGCGTAGCTGGTGCCTGGTGCAGGCCAAGGCCAAACGGCTGTCGCCGGTGGCCCACGCATTCCTTGCGTTTATCCGCAGCGAACGGACGCAGATCAGCGCGTTGGTTGGGCGTTTCGACGGGAAGCTACCGGTGCTGCCTGCCAATAGTTGAGTTCGAGGTCTTCAGGAAAATCGCCAATTTCGGCCAGTAGCTGGCGGCGTTCGCAGCGATCTTCGATGGCGCGGCGAAATTCCATGCGGCGCTGATCTTCTTGCTGACGACGGGTCTTGACGGCGCTGTTGCGTTCTTCGTAGGGCTGAGCCATTTCGAGTCTCCCAAGGCGAGTACGGGAGTTACAAGATAGGTGCGAGGGATGACGGTTTGGCGGCGGGAGGGTTACAGAGGTGTGAACATTGGCAGATGACAGGGTGTTTTTGAGGACGCCTTCGCGGGCAAGCCCGCGAAAAGGTCGGAACGACCTTCCGGCAATATCAGATCGAGCTCAATCGTCGAGGGCTTTTACTGACTTGGGCGACAGCCGCAAGCTGCGAAGGCTGCGTTTGACGCTTTTCAGGTGATTGACCAGGCTCGGACCGCGGGCCATGGCCACACCCATCGCCAGCACATCGATCACCACCAGGTGCGCAATGCGCGACGTCAGCGGCGTATAGATTTCGGTGTCTTCGTGCACATCGATCGCCAGATTGACGGTCGACAGCTCGGCCAACGGCGTCTGGCTCGGGCACAACGTGATCAACGAAGCGCCACTCTCGCGCACCAGATTGGCGGTGATCAACAGATCCTTGGAACGCCCCGACTGGGAAATGCAGATCGCCACGTCGCTCGGTTTCAGGGTAACCGCCGACATCGCCTGCATGTGCGGGTCGGAATACGCCGCTGCAGTCAGCAGCAAACGGAAGAACTTGTGCTGGGCATCCGCCGCCACTGCGCCCGAAGCACCGAATCCATAGAACTCGACACGCTGGGCCTGAGACATGAGCGACACCGCCCTCTGCAACTCCACCGGATCGAGTTTCTCGCGAACTTCCATCAGGGTGTGCAGGGTGGTGTCGAAGATTTTCAGGCTGTAATCGGCGACCGAATCGTCTTCATGGATCGCGAATTGCCCGAAGCTCGCGCCAGCCGCCAGGCTTTGCGCCAGTTTCAGCTTCAAATCCTGAAACCCGGAGCAACCGATGGCGCGGCAAAACCGCACGATGGTCGGCTCGCTGATGCCCACGCTGTGGGCCAGGTCGGCCATGGAACTGTGCATCACCGCCGCAGGATCAAGCAGCACGTGGTCGGCGACCTTGAGCTCCGACTTGCGTAACAGGTGGCGTGACTGGGCGATGTGTTGCAGCAGATTCAAGGGGCTGGACTCTTTGTTATTGGCAGGTGCCGGGGATGTAGCACGCTTGTAGTTATACTACATGAATCGGCTTTTTGCCTGCTCAATGCGTAACTCAATGTCCCCATTTCATGCATGATGGGCTTCATGTAGCCCTCTCGGTCCGTGTAGCAGCTGGCGAAGCCTGCGTTCGGCTGCGAAGCAGTGGTGAAGATGAATACGGTTTAACAGGAAAAATCCGGTTTCGCAGGTTTTACGACTGCTACGCAGCCGAACGCAGCCTTCGGCAGCTGCTACAAAGGGTTGGCGTCGCGACGTAAAAGCTCGGCCAGGTCGGCGGCCTCGACCGGACGGCTGACCCAATAGCCCTGTACTTCATCGCAGCGCTCGGCTTTCAGAAACTCCAACTGCTCCGGTCGCTCGACGCCTTCAGCCACCACTTTCAGCGACAGGCCATGCGCCATCGCGATAATCGCCCGGGTGATCGCCGCATCTTCACTGCTCTCCCCCAGCCCACGGATAAATGCCTGATCGATTTTCACGTAGTCCACGGGGATGCGCTTGAGGTAGTTCAGAGACGAATAGCCAGTGCCAAAATCGTCGATCGCCAGCTTCACCCCAAGGTCGCGCAACTGCTGGAAGGTCGCAATGATGTGCTCGACGCTGTCCAGCAACTGGCTTTCGGTGAGTTCCAGTTCCAGGTAGTGCGGCGCCAGACCGGTTTCCTCCAGCACCTGGCGCACCAGGCTGACCAGTTTTCCCTGACGCAGTTGATGCACCGACAGGTTGACCGACACCCGAATCGGCTCCAGTCCCTGACGCTGCCACTCACAAGCTTGCCAACAGGCCTGGCGCAAAACGAACTCGCCGATAGCACCGATCAACCCGGTTTCCTCGGCCAGACCGATGAAATCCCCCGGCGGTACCTGGCCCAGGGTCGGATGATTCCAGCGTACCAACGCCTCGGCGGCATTCAGCCGGCCGGTGGCGAGGCAGAGTTTCGGTTGATAAAACACTTTCAGCTGCTTTTCTTCGATGGCTTTGCGCAATTGGTTCTCGAGCTGCAAACGCTCGAGCGTGCTGGCTTGCAGGCTGTCTGTATAGAACTGGAAGTTGTTGCCGCCCAAGTGTTTGGCATGCTGCATGGCCATGTTCGACTGGCTGACCAGCGCAGAAATCTCCCGCGCGGTGTCCGGCAAGAGGCTGATGCCCATGGATGCGCTCATCACCAGTTCATGCCCCTGGACGGTGATCGGCAAACGCAGTTTGGTCGACAATCGGGTCGCCACACGCGCCAGGCTCGACAGGTTGCCGTAGGCGTCGAACAGCACCGCAAATTCATCGCCGGACAACCGGGCGATGGTGTCCGCTTCCGGCAGCGCATTGACCAGCCGCCGGGACATTTTCTGTAACAGCTGATCGGCAATTTCATGGCCGAGGCTATCGTTGAGCAGTTTGAAGCGATCCAGATTGATGTGCAGTAATGCCAGACTGCGCCGACCGCCCTGGCGCACCCGCTGATGAGCCTCACGCAGCCGTTCGTGGAACAACGAACGGTTGGCCAATCCCGTGAGTTCGTCGTAATGCGTGAGGTAGCGCATGCGCTCTTCGGATTCACGCCGAGCAGACAGATCGGCGAAGAAGCCGACAATATGGCTCACATTTCCCCGTGAATCGCGCACGGCATTCAATTGCAGCCATTGCGGATACAACTCGCCATTCTTGCGGGTCTCGACCAACTCGCCCTGCCAACTACCGTGCTGCTCCAGCGCCTGACGAATCGCTGCGTAATGCCGGCGGGCGTCGCGGCTGCAAGGCAAATCGACCACGTTGCGCCCAAGCATGTCGTCGATTTCATAGCCAGTCACCCGACTGAAAGCCTGATTGACCGCGATCAGCGCGTAATTCGGGTCGAAAATCACAATGCCTTCGCTGGCCGCCTCGAACACTGTCGCCGCCAGTTGGCGCTGTTCTTCCAGGCCCTTGCTGGCGCTGATATCGCGGCGGGTGCCGACCATGCGGATCACCCGGCCGTTCTCGGCGCGCTCCACCGCTCGACCACGATCCTCGATCCAGACCCAATGGCCATCGCCATGCCGTACCCGATACTCGATCTGGTAATCCTCGCTGCGGCCCTTCAAATGCTCGACCAGCGCCCGCTTCAGCGATGGCAAGTCGTCGGGGTGCAGCCTGGGCTTGAGGTGGCGGAGCATCGCTGTCACGTATTCCGGCTCCAGCCCGAACAGCTCCTGGAGTTGGGTGTGATGGACTTCGTCTGTCTGCAGGTTCCAGTCCCACAACCCGAGCTCGCTCGCCTTCAATGCCAGCGCCAGCCGCGCTTCGCTCTTGCTCAAGGCCTGGTTGGCGGCGTCCAGCTCCAGACTGCGTTGGGCGACTCGATTCTCGAGGTCGACCTGAGTTTCGCGCAATTCGTCTTCGGCTCGTCGGCGCTGGTCGACTTCCTTGCCCAGCTCTTGGTTGAGCTGATCGCTGCGACTTTGCGCCTGCTGCAAGTGCTCGATCAGGGCCTGATTTTGAAAGCGCCGCAGCAGCCCTTGGTTGATCAGCCGATTGACCTGCCAGGCGACCACGCTCAACGAACCCAGCAAAATCAGCCCAAACCAACCCCAGCCCTGTTCCTGCTCGTCCCCGCCCCAGAACAGATAGCCGATGGCCGGCAACAGACAGGGCAAGGTAAAGGACAGAAAAGCCGGCAAGCTGACAGCATAAGCGACACTGGCCGAGAGCGCCGCGGCGCCGATCAGGCCGAACACCCAGGCTTGCTGCATGAAATTGTCAGCGGGCACCAACGCGATACCGGCACCGGCCAGGGTCAGGCCAGTCATCGCAGAGCCGAGCATGAACATGCGACGCCAGACCGGATGGGCCTGACGGTTGGGGATCGCCGAATCGAAGGCCGCGACCTGAATCACCCGCAACGCCACCAGCGACAATAACCAAATCAACCAGACGCTGACCACAAAGTAACGCTGCGGGCTCCAGAGCAAGCCGGCGCACACCAGACCGTTGATCAGCATGAACAGCGTGGGCAACAGCGAGCCTTGGTACAGCAGGCGCGTGCGTTCGACCGCCATCTCCATGGCGTACTGTTTGCGGATAACCCGAGGCTCCACAGAGGGGCCCGACAGGTCGGAGCTGAGGGTCATAGGCAATGTTCTTGTTCTTATAGTTGAGCATGAGAGCCCGAATTGTGAACGGAGCATACACAAGCAAATGACCGGACCAAACAGTCCAAGGTCATAAAACAGACGAAAGTTTGAGCCGCCCGCCCCGGTCCAAAAGCGGCCAGACGCGCACCGCCCACGCTTGCAGCCGGTGACCGACCGGTCGTCATCGGTATTTCTTTCATCGGCTAATGCAAAGCTCGGTTTGCCCGGTGTGACGCCGCACCCTAGAATGCCCTGATGCGCGATGATCTCTCCCTTCTGCTGAACTCCCTCAACGATGCCCAACGTCAGGCCGTAGCTGCCTCCGTGGGTCGTCAGTTGGTCCTGGCCGGTGCTGGTTCCGGTAAAACCCGAGTGCTGGTGCACCGTATCGCCTGGTTGATCCAGGTCGAAAACGCCTCGCCCCACTCCATTCTGTCGGTGACCTTCACCAACAAGGCCGCTGCCGAGATGCGTCATCGCATCGAGCAGCTGATGGGTATCAACCCGGCCGGCATGTGGGTCGGCACCTTCCACGGCCTGGCGCACCGCTTGCTGCGGGCGCACTGGCAGGAAGCCGGCCTGAGCCAGACCTTCCAGATTCTCGACAGCGACGACCAGCAACGACTGGTCAAGCGGGTGATCCGCGAGCTGGGCCTGGACGAGCAACGCTGGCCGGTCCGACAGGCCCAGTGGTTTATCAACGGGCAGAAAGACGAAGGTCTGCGTCCGCAACATATTCAAGCCAGCGGCGATCTGTTCCTGGCAACCATGCGCAGCATTTATGAAGCCTATGAGGCCGCGTGCCTGCGCGCCGGCGTCATCGACTTCTCTGAACTGCTGCTGCGCGCCCTCGATCTGTGGCGCGATAACCCGGGCCTGCTCGCCCATTATCAGAAGCGCTTCCGGCACATTCTGGTGGACGAGTTCCAGGACACCAACGCCGTGCAGTACGCCTGGTTGCGTCTGCTGGCCAAGGGTGGCGACAGCCTGATGGTGGTTGGCGACGACGATCAGTCGATCTACGGCTGGCGTGGCGCGAAAATCGAGAACATTTATCAGTATTCGGACGACTTCCCGGATGCCCAGATTATTCGCCTGGAGCAAAACTACCGCTCCACAGCCGGGATCCTCAAAGCCGCCAACGCCCTGATCGCCAACAATACCGGGCGCATGGGCAAAGAGCTGTGGACCGATGGCGGCGAAGGCGAAGCGATCAATCTGTACGCCGCCTTCAACGAACACGATGAAGCACGCTACGTGGTTGAAACCATCGAAAGCGCGCTGAAAACAGGCTTGGCCCGCAGCGATATCGCGATTTTGTACCGCTCCAACGCCCAATCGCGCGTTTTGGAAGAAGCCTTGCTCCGTGAGCGCATTCCGTACCGCATTTATGGCGGCCAGCGCTTCTTCGAACGGGCAGAAATCAAGAACGCCATGGCGTACATGCGTTTGCTGGAAGGCCGTGGCAACGATGCGGCGCTAGAGCGGGTGATCAACGTTCCGGCCCGTGGCATTGGCGAAAAAACCGTCGAAGCCATCCGCGATCATGCGCGCCACAGCCATGTGTCAATGTGGGAAGCCATGCGTCAGCTGGTGGCCAACAAAGGCCTGACTGGCCGTGCTGCCGGCGCCCTGGGGGCGTTTATGGAGCTGATCGACGACCTCGCCGCCAAGTGCCTGGAAATGCCGCTTCACTTGATGACCCAAACCGTGATCGAGCAATCGGGGTTGATTGCTTACCACCAGGCGGAAAAAGGCGAGAAAGGCCAGGCCCGGGTAGAAAACCTTGAGGAACTGGTCAGCGCCGCGCGCAACTTCGAAAATCCGGAAGAGGATGAAGAGCAGTCGCCACTGTCAGCGTTCCTCGGTCACGCCTCACTGGAGGCCGGAGACACCCAGGCCGATGAGCACGAAGACAGCATTCAGTTGATGACCCTGCACAGCGCCAAGGGCCTGGAATTCCCTTACGTGTTCCTGGTGGGCATGGAAGAGGGCCTGTTTCCGCACAAGATGAGCCTGGAAGAACCCGGCCGTCTTGAAGAGGAACGCCGTCTGGCCTACGTCGGTATCACCCGGGCGATGCAGAACCTGGTGCTGACCTATGCTGAAACCCGACGCCTGTACGGCAGCGAGACCTACAACAAAGTGTCGCGTTTCGTACGTGAAGTGCCGAAAGGCCTGATCCAGGAAGTGCGGCTGTCCAACAGCGTCAGCCGTCCGTTCGGTGGTGGCCAGCAGCAGAGCTCCAGCAGCCTGTTCGGCGGCAGCGAGATCCCGGACACCGGGTTCAGCCTCGGCCAGACCGTGCGGCATTCGGTGTTTGGCGATGGTGTGATCCTGAATTTCGAAGGCGCTGGCGCTCAGGCGCGGGTACAGGTGAACTTCAGCGAAGGCAGCAAGTGGTTGATGCTGGGTTACGCCAAGCTGGAAGCGGTATAAAGACAACCAAGAGCCTTTTGTGGGAGCCCTGACTCCTACAGAACTTATCCACTCGTCCTACAGACCAAAGTTAACAGGCCTTATTGCGCTGACTGAAGCTGAACACAACCTGTCAGGCAAAAGCCCGAAACACTCTGCCGCTAGCCAGTAACACTTCAGCTGTGCAACATGGCGCGCGTGCCTTCCACAAATGGGAATTCCCTTTATGAAACGTTTTCTTAGCATCGCCATGGCGTTGTGCATTGGCCTGACGATGAGCCTCGACGCCAATGCCGCCAAGCGCTTTGGTGGTGGCAAGAGCTCCGGCGCTGCGCCGACTCACCAGACCAGCCAAATGGCTCCTTCTTCTGCTGCAGGCGGCGCTGCTGCCACTGCGGGCGCGGCCGGTGCTGCTGGCGCCGCTACCAAGGCCAGCGGTGCTTCGCGCTGGCTCGGCCCCCTGGCCGGTATCGCGGCTGGTGGCCTGCTGGCCTCCATGTTCATGGGCGATGGCTTCCAGGGCATGCAGATCTTCGACATCCTGATCATGGCGGTCATTGCCTTCCTGGTCTTCCGTTTCATCGCCGCTCGTCGTCGCAAGCAGCAGGAGCACATGGCTCCAGCCGGCGCGCCGATGCAGCGTGAAGTCTTCGAACAGAAACCAACAGCCATGGGTTCGATCTTCGGCGGCTCGGCCGCACCTGCTGCCGCTCGTCCGGTGATCAACGCGCCAGCCTGGTTCAATGAAAACAACTTCATTGAAGCGGCCCGCAACCACTTCCAGTCCCTGCAACAACACTGGGACGCCAACGAAATGGACAAGATCGCCGAGTTCGTGACTCCACAACTGCTGGAGTTCCTCAAGCGCGAACGTGCCGACCTGGGCGACGGCTTCCAGTCGACCTACATCGATAACCTCCAGGTACAACTGGATGGCGTTGATGACCGTGCGGACAAGACCATCGCCACCCTGACCTTCAGCGGCGTGTCGAAGTCCTCGCGCTTCGACCAGGGCGAAGTGTTCAGCGAAAGCTGGAACATGGAACGTCTACAGGGCGAAAACCAGCCTTGGCTGGTGGCCGGTATCCGCCAGAACGGCTGATCACTTCCCGCGTTTCACCTGTTGTAATAAAACCCCGGCCTCGGCCGGGGTTTTCTATTTCGCGGTTGCATCTATAGCGAGCTACTGTATAAACCGCCCCAACTAAACCGCGCCATCAAGCAAGAGGATCCCGGACGTGGAAGAAATCATCGAACAACTGCGTGAAGCCAACGAACCGGTACCGGTCCCCTTGGAGTTACCCGACGAAGATCAGATTGTGGAAATCGAAGAACAACTGTTCATCGACATCCCGTTCGTCTTCAGAGAATTTTTGCTGACCGTCAGCGATGTGGTCTACGGCAGCCTGGAGCCGGTGACTGTCACCGACCCGCAGTCCCACACCTACCTGCCGGACGTTGCCGCCAACGCCTGGGATGCTGGCGTCGATCGCAGCATGATTCCGATCTGCCAGGACGGTGACAATTACTACCTGGTCGAAGAAGACGGCACCGTGGTGCTGTGGCTGGCCGAGGAAGAATTGCTTGCCGAAGAAACCTGGGAATCGGTCTGGCACTGGGCGCGGGACGTCTGGCTGGAAAGCTGATCCGTCCTGATGCATTGCGTGGTCAATGCCCGGACGAGTCCTTGTGATTGTCCAGCGTTTCCAGTAAGGCCACCTGCATCCGCGTATGCACGCGAATGAACCAGCGCCAGAGCAGCGCCGCCACCGCGGCCGCGACTATGACGATCAGCACCAGCAACTTGTTGGTCGGCAGAATACTGGCCGACAAGGCTGCCAGCAGCAGGAAAATCACTAACAGCGAGAGTATCGGGATCACTTCGGCGATCACCCGACGCACTCGCTGCGTGTGGCGGCCAGCCATTTCCGGCTTCACGCCCATCTCTGCCAGCAACATCGACAGTGCCTTGAGCTTGCGATAGGCGGCGATCAGGAACGGCAGCGACAACAGCAACGCCCCGCCCCAGATCAATGCTTTCTGCCAGCTCGGATCGCTGATCCAGTCCTGCAGGTAAACGGACATGCGCTCGGCGAAGAACGCGCCTGAGAGAAAGATCGCAGTCACCAACGCCAGATTGACCCCTACCTGCAATAGAATCCGCCGAATCATCGACGCCAACAGTGCGCCCTCGCCCTGAGGCTGAATGCTGCGCAGCCATTCGCCATACATCCCCAGCACACGACCCAGACGCTGCGGCATCACCGCAGCAAGCTTGATCGACAGCGGATCGGCCGCGCGAATCAGATACGGCGTCAACAGCGTGGTGATCACCGAGACGGCCACCGCCACTGGATAAAGGAAGTTGCTGGTGACCTGCAGCGTCATGCCCAGCGCCGCGATGATGAAGGAGAATTCGCCAATCTGTGAAAGCCCCATCCCCACGCGCAGTGAGGTGCGTCCGTCATTACCGGCGATAAAGGCACCGAGGCCGCAGGACAACATCTTGCCCAGCACCACAGCCACGGTGATCACCGCGATCGGCCAGGCGTATTGCAGCAGGATCGTCGGGTCGAGCATCAGGCCGATGGCGACGAAGAAAATCGCACTGAACAAGTCGCGAACCGGCTCGATCAACTGCTCGATTTTCAGCAGTTGCCGCGATTCGGCCATGATCGCGCCGATCAGGAACGCGCCGAGGACCATGCTGTATTCAAGTTTGACCACTAGCAGACAGAAGCCGAAACACAGGCCCAGCACGGTGATCAGCAACATCTCGTTGCTCTCGAATTTAGCCACGTAAGCCAGCAGTCGCGGCACCAGCAAAATGCCAATAACCAGTGCGACAATCATAAACAGTGAAAGCTTTCCGACCGTGGAAAACACTTCGCCGGAACTGACCGTGCCGCTGACCGCGATGCTCGACAGCAACGCGATGATGCCGATGCCGAGGATGTCTTCGACGATCAGTACGCCGAAGATCAGCTGCGCAAAACGCTCATTCTTCATCTTCAGGTCGTTGAGCGCCTTAACGATGATGGTGGTCGAGGAAATCGCCAGGATCGCACCGAGGAACAGCGAATCCATGGTATTCCACTCGAACCAGCGGCCGATTTCATAGCCGATCCAGATCATCAGGACGATTTCCAGGAACGCTGCGATGAACGCTGTGGCGCCGACCTTGAACAGCTTGCGCAGGCTGAACTCCAGGCCCAGGCAGAACATCAGGAAAATCACCCCGAGCTCGGCGAGGGTTTTAATGGTTGCTTCGTCGTGGATCAGGCTGAACGGCGGCGTGTGCGGGCCGATGATGAAGCCGGCGACGATGTAGCCAAGCACCACCGGTTGTTTGAGACGATGAAAGAGCACGGTCACCACCCCTGCGATCAACATGATCACTGCCAGATCCTGAATGAAACTGATGGCGTGCATGGTGTGTGGCTCCTTGGGGTGGGCTTTTGAAGGGTAACATCGCGACTTCCGGCGGGAAGAGGGTGCAATATATGGAAACAGATCGATTCGGGCGTGACGGCGGCCCCCCGCCCGGCGTCCCGATAACTGTTGGTTTGAAAATCAAGCACCCACAGAGGTGTAACCCTGAAATCCTGCCTTGAACCCGTGAGTACGTTATGGAACCCGGAAACGCCCAGCTGTCGATGACGGTATTGATGACCCCCGACATGGCCAACTTCTCTGGCAATGTCCACGGCGGCACCCTGCTCAAATACCTCGATGAAGTGGCCTACGCTTGCGCCAGCCGGTACGCCGGCCGCTATGTAGTGACCCTGTCGGTGGATCAGGTGATTTTCCGCGAACCGATTCACGTCGGTGAACTGGTGACCTTTCTGGCCTCGGTCAACTACACCGGCAACACCTCGATGGAGGTGGGCATCAAGGTCGTGACCGAGAACATCCGCGAGCGCTCGGTGCGTCACACCAACAGCTGCTTCTTCACCATGGTCGCGGTGGATGACCAGCGCAAACCGGCCGCAGTCCCGCCGCTGCAACCGCAGAACAGTGAAGACAAGCGTCGTTACATGCAGGCCCAGCAGCGTCGGCAGATTCGTCAGGAACTGGAAAAGCGTTATCAGGACATCAAGGGCGACGCCTGAGCTGTTCAGTCAGTTTGACGGTGGTCATTGAATCGTCTTCGCGAGCAAGCCCGCTCCCACAATAGATTTTCAGCGCACACAATTTTCGTGTACGACAGAGAACTCGTGTGGGAGCGGGTTTGCTCGCGAATGGGGTCGACGCGAAGCTCAGAGGCTGATCGCTGTCGCCTCGAACCGCACCCGCGGATGGGCGATCCGGTCCTGCGCCCGCACCAGTTCCAGCTCATAGCTGGCGCAAGCCTGGGTTTCCAGCAGCACTTCATGCACCGCCGCCGCGGTGAATTCGAAGGCGCTCACCAGATTGTCACCCTGCAGCACACGCGCCAGGAACAACCCGGCAGTCAGATCGCCAACGCCCACCGGCTGACGCGGAAACGCCAGCAGCGGCCGACGCAGGTGCCAGCTGCCTTCAGTGGTCACCAGCAACATCTCGAAGCCCTCCGCCGGTTTGCCGGGATAGTCCAGATGCTTGACCAGCACCGCCTTCGGGCCGCGCGCCAACAGCGCGCGAGCCATCGCCAGGCAATCGAACAACGACTGCGCCTTGTGCCCCGAGAAACTGTTCAGCTCCAACTGGTTCGGGCACATGAAGTCGGCCATTGCCGCCGCCTCTTCCAGCAGAAAATCGCTGACCTCAGCTGGGACGGTGCAGCCCTTCTCCGGATGACCCATCACCGGGTCGCAGAGGTACAGCGCTTTGGGATTGATCGATTTGATTCGTTCCACGCCCGCGAGTATCGCCCGGCCCTGAGCCGCGCTGCCGAGGTAGCCAGACAACACGGCGTCGCAATTACCCAGCTCGCCGATCGCCGCGATTCCTTCTACCAATTCCGGAATCTGATGCGGGGCCAGCACCTCTCCGGCCCACTGGCCATATTGCGTGTGGTTGGAGAACTGCACGGTATTGAGCGGCCACACGTTCACCCCGACCCGCTGCATCGGGAAAACCGCGGCGCTGTTGCCAGCGTGGCCGAACACCACGTGGGACTGGATGGCGAGCACATGGGGCGTACGTTTCATGCGGTGAGTTTTCCGTCAAACGATTGAAATTCAAGCCGCGCAGTATGCGACTAAACGCAGCCTGTACGACAGACCGGCGACACAGTTAAGCTGGCACTATCTTGTTGGAGCACCCTGTTGATGCTGACCCTCGGAAATATCTTTGTGCTGATGCTGCTCGCCACCGGTGGCGCGTGGTTGTGGCACAACCACGGCTTGCGCGAACGCGCGCTGGAGCGGGTCATACAGCATTGCGCCAAGCTGCGAATCGAGCTACTGGACGGCAACGTAGCCTTGAAGAAGATCGCCTTTATTAAAGACGCCAATGGCCGTCGGCGCCTGGCCCGTGTGTATAACTTCGAATTCACCGTGACTGGCGAGACCCGCCATACCGGCACCATCATCCAGTTCGGCGCCCATAGCGCACAGATCGAGCTCGCGCCCTACCCGATGCCGTTCGACGACACACCGCCGGTGGTTGATATCGCGAAGCCCAGAGCCGAGGTGATTGAATTGAGTCAGTGGCGGCAAGAGCACACCAAGTGGCGTCCTTGAGTCGGGTGTCAGTCTGTTAAAACCAATCGCGGGCAAGCTCGCTCCCACAAGGTTCACACTGCACCTGTGGGAGCGGGCTTGCCCGCGATGAGGCCTTCAAAAACCGCACAAAAACTCGCTAATTTGCCTAGGTGCGGCACCTCGCCAAACCTTCCTGCAGTTCTTGGACAGCCTGCAGCTCACTGAAAATCAACTCGATACGCGAATCCCGACGCCATTCGCTGGCTTGCCAATCCAGTACCGAGTTATCCACCGCATTCGCCGACACCCACCCCTCAACACTGTGGATAACCAGCTTCGCCCGCCGCCATTCAAGGCGCTCAAGCCACTCCCCGATCAATACGGAGTCGAATACCTGACTCGGATGCCACCGCCATCCAACGCTCCAGCCACCCTCCTGCGCCTGACTCAAGCAAATCGGCAACGTCGAATCGGTCCAGATGGCCGGCATCTGCGCCAATCCCTTGGGCACGACAAGGTTATCCACACCCCCGACAGCCTGAGCCCCGAGCCCCGGCAACTCACTCAACGGCAAGACCGCTTGCTGCGTCCAGTACAAGGGGCGCACCGGCAACTGTGCGGCGATTCGCTGGCGATCACTGTCGTCGAGGTCTTCGGCCTTGTTCAGCAACAGCAACCCGGCACTGTTCAAGGCTTGCTGTTGCGCCTCAGGCAGCGGTTTTCCCGCCGCGAGCGCTTGCGCGTCCAAAACCAGCACGCACGGCTGCACCGCCAGGACGCCTTGCCACGGGGGCTCACTCAATTGGCTGAGCAATTGCGCCGGATGTCCTAGCCCCGAGGGTTCAATGAACAGTCGATCCGGTCGTGCCTTGCGCAGCAATCGCCCGAGGCCGATCTGAAACGGTGCACCATTGACGCAACACAAACAGCCCCCGGCCACTTCCCCCAGTGCGATACCATCGGCGTCCTGGGTCAACAGCGCGGCATCCAGGCCGATCTGGCCGAACTCGTTGATCAGCACCGCCCAGCGCTCACCCGCGGGCCGTTGCGCCAGCAGGTGCTTGATCAGGCTGGTCTTGCCGGCCCCCAACGGGCCGGCAATGACGTGGGTGGGAATGTTGTGCAACATTGTCGAGGTTTTCTGAGGAGGTAAAGAATGCGGTTGATGGGATGGTCGTTGCTTCTGGCGCTCACATCGGGCGACGCGCTGGCCCAGGCCTGCGTGGTGCACAGCACGGCTGAGCGGCTCGACGTGAAGGTTTGTCAGCAAAACCGCAACATCCCGGAAAAACTGTTCGCCGACGGATTCTGCCAGCCGAATCTGCCGGGGCAGAAAGTCGAGGTGCAGTACGTCGATCAATGCCCTACTGGCGCGTTCGGGGTGTGCAGCAACGCTCAAGTCGCCAATATGCCTTACCGGCAGGATATTCACTATTACGGCGTGGCCACCGATGCGGCGTATTTGAAGCCGTTTTGCGAAGCCCAGAGCCAGGGAACCTGGCTCAAACCTTGAGCCACTAACTCAGCCAGTCCAGGGTCAGAATCAAACGACGCTCGCCCGGCGCCGGCTGCGGCGAGCGGTGGATCAAACCGAAGCCTTCGTTGCCGTGCCACTTCTCCCCTTTAAGCAGCGCCACTTCGCCACTGGTGATCTGCTGAATCAGCGAATCGTCCTGCGGTTCGGCCTCAGGTTTGCCTAATTGCCGACGATCCATCGCCCCTTCTTTCAGCCACTGGCTGCCGATACCTGCATAGGTGGTGATCAACCGCACCGGCACATGATCGACGTGGAAACGCGGGCACATGGCTTTATCCAGAACCCGCAGGCGTAGGCCGATACGCTGGGCGCCCAACAAGCAGGCGAAAGCGCTGACCAGCCAGGAAACATCAGCGATAAAGCCTTCGTAGCCCTCAAGGTCACTGAAGCCTGAGGCTAAACCGTGGAGATTGGGTTCGGCGTCATCGCTGGGCATTTCCAGGGACAGCGACTCAGCCAGCGGCTCGTTCAGGGACAACAACAAACGACCGAAATCGGCAATGTGTGCCGGGAGTTGGCGTTGCCAGAGGGCGAGGTTCACGCCGTCGTCCAGAATCCCGGTCAGCGCTTTTGGCGTATCACCTTGAACCTGGCGAATGACCGGTCGCAGCTTCAGACTGGGCGCCAGCATCAAGCAGCCGCCTCTTCATGCCAAGGACCAAACGGATCGGGCAATAACTGCCAGCCCTCGACACCCAAGGCCATTTCAGCATCCGTCAGCAGGCAGTTATCTAGCTCGACGGTGAGTTGCGCGAAGTCGATGTTTTGGCCGATGAACACCAGTTCCTGGCGGCAGTCGCCGGTGGTGGTCGTCCAGTTTTCCATGATCCCGGCGGTGCTTTCTTCATCTTGCGGCCACTGGTTTTTCGGCACGAAACGCCACCAGCGTCCGGCAAAACCGTGACGCATCAAGCCGCCGGCCTGGGACCAGCTACCAGCGTCCCGGTGTTTGCTGGCCAGCCAGAAATAGCCCTTGGAACGCAGTAGTTTGCCGTTCACCCACGGACGATCGATAAAGTTGAAGAAGCGTTGCGGATGAAACGGTCGCCGTGCCCGATAAGCCGTGGAGGCGATACCGTATTCCTCGGTTTCCGGCACGTGTTCACCGCGCAGTTCCTGTAACCATCCCGGCGCCTGAGCGGCCTTTTCGAAGTCGAAGCGACCAGTGTTGAGAATCTTCTTGAGCGGTACTTCGCCCATGACCATCGGAATGATTTCAGCCTGGGAATTGAGCCGTTCGAGGATCGCGATCAACTCCTGGCGCTCGCTACTGCTGATCAAATCGATCTTGCTGATTAGAATCACGTCGGCGAATTCGATCTGCTCGATCAACAGGTCGGTGATCGAGCGTTCGTCCTCCTCTCCCAGGGTTTCGCCACGGGACGCAAGGCTTTCGGCGGCCTGATAGTCGAGCAGGAAGTTCATGCCGTCGACCACGGTGACCATAGTGTCGAGCCGCGCGATGTCCGCCAGGCTCTGCCCTTCTTCATCGCGAAACGTGAAGGTTTCCGCCACGGGCAGCGGCTCGGAAATGCCCGTGGACTCGATCAGCAGATAATCGAAACGACCATCCTTGGCGAGTTTGCTGACTTCTTCGAGCAAGTCTTCTCGCAAGGTGCAGCAGATGCAGCCGTTACTCATTTCCACGAGTTTTTCTTCGGCACGGTTCAGGCTGACATCGCGTTGGACTTCGCTGCCATCGATATTGATTTCACTCATGTCGTTGACGATCACTGCGACCCGCAAATTATCGCGATTACGTAGTACGTAATTAAGAAGTGTACTTTTTCCGGCGCCGAGAAAGCCCGACAGGACGGTCACAGGGAGACGATTGGGCATCAGGTATTCCTCATCAGGATGTGGCCGGTCAAATCGCCCGTTGATGGCGTTCGCGCAGCTCTTCACGTTCTTTGGCTTCAATGCACAGAGTGGCGGTGGGTCGCAGCAGCAGGCGCTTGAGGCCGATCGGTTCACCGGTTTCGCGGCACCAGCCGTACTCGCCGCGAGCCAGGTGTTCGAGGGCTTCGTCGATCTTGTCCAGGAGCTTCTTTTCCCGCTCCAGCAGGCGCAGTTGCCACTGGCGCTGTTCTTCGGCGCTGCCGATGTCGGCGGGATCGCTGTGGGGTTCCTGCTCACGCAACGCGTCGAACTCGCCGGCAATGCGCTCCTGCAGCTCGCTGCGCTGAGCCAGTAGCAGCTCGCGAAAGAAGCCTTGCTGGGCGTCGCTCATGTAAGCGGCGGCGGGTTGAGCGAGGAGTTCTTGTTCAGTCATGGCGATGGATCATCAGAGCGGGTGTATTTTTATGTTATAGTATAACAATACAATTAAGCCACTCCCCTCTTGCTCGCCACTACAAAGGGCACGATGCTTTAACCCGTCCGCCCCTTTGAGAAATGCCATGGGAAACGCCCTGAAATTCTCGCTGTTGAGCCTTTCGCTGCTGATCGCGGTCGATGCCTGGGGACAAATTCCGAGCCTGGCCAACTGCACCCGTAGCGCCAATCTGCTGGCCTGCGTAGATCCCGACGGCAATGCCTACAGCGTTAACACCGTCGGTAGCACGATCTATCTGCGCGGCTTCGAAGTGGCCGGCAAACGCTATTGGGCGCAAACCAACAGCCGCTATGGGCAACTGACGTTCTTCACGGGCATCGCGTCCGATGGCGAAGCCTGGGTCGGCTACAACCGCCGGGTTGGCTGGACAACCATCAATCGGTTTTCCAGCTCCGGCGGCAGCAGCGGCAAGTTCACGTGTAGCCGGATGACCGGCTGCTAGGCCTGCGCCTTTTTCTGTTCCTGCTGCCAGGCGATATAGCTGTTCATCGGTGGGTTCTTCTGAAAATAGCGCTGCAAACCTTCGAATAAACCATCCGCCACGGCTTGCTGATGGCGGGCAGTCACCAGTCGCTGGCTGTCGCGGGCGTTCGAGATAAAGCCGGTTTCCACCAGAATCGACGGCACATCCGGCGACTTCAACACAGCGAATCCTGCTTGTTCCACGCGCTTCTGATGCAGCGTGGTGATGCCCGCCAGGCTGCCGAGCACCGTGCTGCCCAGCTGCAAACTGGCGGCGATGGTGGCGTTCATCGACATGTCGAGAATTACCCCGGCGAGCATCGGATCCTTGTCCTTGAGATTGAGCAGGCTGGTGGCGCCCAGCAGGTCTGCACCGTTCTCCCGTTGCGCCATGAAGCGCGCCGTGGCCGAGGTCGCGCCACCTTCGGACAGGCAGTACACCGACGCACCTGAAGCGGTCAGACGCGGCGCTGCATCGGCATGAACCGAGATGAACATGTCGGCCTTGTGCTTGCGGGCAATCTCCACGCGCTTGCGCAGCGGGACGAAGAAGTCGTCGTTGCGCACCAGTTTCACGTCGAAGCCCTTCTCGCGCTTCAGTCGCTTGGCCAGCAATTGGGCGATCGACAGCACCACGTCTTTTTCCCGCTCGCCTTTGGCACCGACCGCGCCCGGGTCTTTGCCGCCGTGACCAGGGTCGACCACCACGATGATGTCGCGCTTGGGGTGAGCCTTGTCGGTGACGGGTTCAGGTTTTTCCGACGGCACCGCCGCGATATGCAGCGGCGCAGCGCTCTTCAGATCGAGCACCAATCGGTGCCCCTGCCCGTCCTGGGGCGGCAGCAGGAAACTGTTGAGCTGCACCGGGCCGCTGAGGTCGAGGACGATCCGCGTATCGCCCTGGCCGAAATGTCCGGAGCGAATTGAGCGAATCACCGTGTTGCTGAGTGCCAACTGACTGAAGTCGCCACTGTGATTGGCGCCACTCAGATCGATGATCAGCCGCTCCGGAGCGCTCAGGGAAAACGTCTTGTATTGCACCGGCCCGCTCAGATCGAACACCAGTCGCAGCTTGTCGTCCGAACGCCACAGTCGTGTATTGCGAATTTGCGTGGCCGATGCCCCAAAAGGTAACGCGAAGGCCGCGCTGGCCAGAATCAGGTTGAGCAAGTGACGTCTGTGCATGATGAAAGCTCGTTCACGAAAAAGGCATCGTCGATTTGATTGTTATAATATAACATGCCAAATCAACTCCCACGATGGACCTGCTCATGAACGCGCTGACTCTGCCGGATATCGCCGCGCAGGCCTCACGCCAAGCCCTGCCACTCGATTGGGTGGGCATGTGCGGCATTGCTCTTCCTGTTTTATTCGATGGCCAGCGACTGAGCGCAAAGGTCGACGCTGGCGTTAGCCTCGACGATGGAGAGGCGCGCGGCATCCATATGTCGCGGCTGTATCTGGCGTTGGAAATGCTTGAGCAGGAAAACCTTTCGCCCGCGTTATTGCGGCGAGTCTTGCAGAGTTTTCTTGAGACCCATGAAGGGCTTTCCCATAACGCTTACCTGAAAATTCACACCGAACTATTGCTCAAAAGACCTGCGCTTATCAGTCCGCTAGCCGGTTGGAAAACTTATCCGGTGAGCATCGAAGCCAGTTTGAAAAACACGATGTTCCACGTGGAACTAAAAATCGACGTTCCTTATTCCTCAACCTGCCCGTGCTCAGCAGCACTTTCGCGGCAGTTGATTCAGCAACAATTCGTTGATGACTTTGCCAACAAGTCGCTGCAACACGCCGACGTTCTGGCTTGGCTCGGCTCCACGAAAGGAATCGTCGCCACGCCGCATAGCCAACGCAGCAATGCGCAATTGCAGCTGCGACTGGACGACTATCTGGATGACCTGCCGCTGATCGCCACGATCAACGATGCCGAAGCAGCCCTCGGCACTGCCGTGCAAACCGCCGTGAAACGCGCCGACGAACAAGCCTTCGCCCTCGCCAACGGCCAGAACCTGATGTTCTGCGAAGACGCCGCCCGACGCTTGAACCTGGCCCTGAAACGCTCACCGGGCATCAACGCCTTTCACGTGCGAGTCGTTCACGCCGAAAGTCTTCACGCCCACGATGCTGTCGCCGAAAGTCGCTGGAATTGGGAGGTCGCATGATCCAATGCCAAGCGTTGCGCTGGGGTGCACCCGGTCAACCGCTCACTCCGTCGATGGATTTCCAGTTACCCAAAGGAAGTCTGACCGCCGTCATCGGTGCCAACGGATCGGGTAAAAGCAGTCTGCTGAAAGTCATCGCCGGTCTGCAAAAGCCATTGACCGGCAAAGTCATCATTGATGTTCCACGCAAAGGCGGCCTTTCGTTCCTGCCTCAGCAACAACACCTGGACCGGCAATTCCCCATCAGTCTGCAAGAGTTGGTGGCCGCGGGTTTCTGGGGCAACAAGCAAGCTCCGGAAATTCGCAGCCAGCGCCTCAAGTCTGCGCTGGAAGACTGGTGCCTGACCGGCCTGGAACATCGCCCCTTGATGGCCCTCTCCGGAGGCGAATTGCAGCGTGCCCTGCTCGCCCGGTTGAGTCTCGCCGAAGCGCCTTTGTTGTTGCTCGACGAACCCCACGCCGCGCTCGACGAACTCGGCCAGGCGCTGCTCTGGAAACACATCCACGCTTGGCATGCCGAAGGCCGAACCTTGGTCGTTGTGTGTCATGACTTGGCCGCCGTGCGCCAACACATCCCACATGCCCTATTGATCAAAAGCAGCGGCTGCGTCCTCGGTCTCAGTACCGATCTGATTCGCCAACAGCCCCAGACGCAGGTGGCTTGATGATCGCTGCCGCTCAGCTTTGGCAACCGTTCCACGAATTCGTATTCATGCGCCGGGCGTTGCTTGGTGGTCTCGTTCTGGCATGCAGCACCGCTCCGCTTGGGGTGTTTCTGATCCTGCGGCGCATGAGCCTGATCGGCGACGCGGTGGCTCACGGCATCTTGCCCGGTGCCGCATTGGGCTTCTGGTTTGCCGGGTTGAGTCTGCCCGCGTTGACCATCGGTGGCCTCGGCGCTGGCCTGAGCATGGCCGGACTGGCCGCCTGGATCACCCGGCGCACCGGCCTGCGGGAAGACGCGAGCCTGGCCGCGATCTACCCGATATCGCTGGCCAGCGGCGTGCTGATCCTCGGCATCGCCGGCAAGCGTCTGGACCTGTTGCACCTTCTGTTTGGCTCCGCACTGGCGGTCGACGGGCCGACTTTGACCGGCATGATTTGGGTTTCAGGCTTCAGCCTGATCGCCATGGCCCTCATCTACAAACCCCTGTTGCTGGACACCCTCGACCCGCTCTTTCTGCAAACCGTTAGCCGCCTCGGGCCTCTGGCTCACGGGGTATTTCTGACGTTGGTGGTGCTGAACCTGGTGATCGGTTTCCAGGCAATCGGCGCGTTGATGGTGGTCGGTTTGATGATGTTGCCGGCCGCGGCTTCTCGCTTCTGGAGCCGCCGCTTGCCGGTACTGATCGCGATCGCCGCGCTGCTCGGCTGCCTTTCGGTCTGGCTTGGTTTACTGCTGTCGTTCTACTACTCGCTGCCCAGCGGCCCGGCGATCGTGCTGGTGGCTGGCGCTTTATATCTGCTGTCCGTGGTGTTCGGTCCGGTGCACGGTTTGCTACGCCGCCCGCCTTTGCTCACATCCCAATGAGGTGTTACCCGATGCGCGCTTTACTCGTGCTGTTCAGTTTGATGCTGTCGATGTCGGTGTCTGCCGCGGAAAAACTCCAGGTAGTCACCAGCTTCAGCATCCTCGCCGACATGACTCATCAGGTCGGCGGCGACCATATTCAGATCACCAACATGGTCGGCCCGGACGCCGATGCCCATACTTACGAGCCGACTCCGGACGATGCCAAGGCATTGCTCAAGGCCAGACTGATCATCAAGAACGGGCTAGGTTTCGAGCCATGGCTGGACCGTCTGGTGACCAGCACCGAGACCAAAGCTGCAGTCATCAGCGCCAGCCATGGTGTCATTCCACGCTCGCTGGATGAAGACGGCGAAACCATTCCCGACCCACACGCCTGGCACAACCTGGCGAACACCGAGCTGTACATCAGCAACATCACCAAAGCGCTGATCGCCGCCGACCCGGCCAACCAAACCGACTACGAACACAACAGCCAGGCCTACCTGAAAAAGATCTACGCCTTGCTCGCCGTAGCCAAAGCCAAGCTCGGCTCGCTGCCGCCGGGTAATCGCAAAATCGTGACCTCCCATGACGCCTTCGGCTATCTCGGTCAGGCTTACGGCATCGACTTCATGGCGCCACAAGGACTGTCCACCGAACGCGAACCGTCGGCCGCCGAAGTCGCTGCGCTGATCACGCAAATCCGTCAGGCCAAGGTCAAAGCGGTGTTCATGGAAAACATCAAGGACGCGCGCCTGCTCAAGCAAATCGCCGATGAAAGCGGTGCGCATATCGGCGGCACGCTGTACTCCGATGCCCTCGCGGCGACCGGCCCGGCCAGCACGTTCGCCGGGTTGTTCGAATACAACCTCAACACCTTGTATGAGGCGTTGAGCAAACCATGATCCGCAAGAATCCTTCAGGCGATCTGCCGTCGATTGCAGAGTCGGCGTACGTGGATAAAACCGCCATCATCTGCGGCAAAGTGGTGATCGGCGAGAACGTGTTCGTCGGTCCGTACGCGGTCATTCGCGCCGATGAAGTGGATGACTCGGGCGAGATGGAAGCGATCACCATCGGTGCCAATTCGAACATCCAGGACGGCGTGGTGATTCACTCCAAGTCCGGCGCGGCGGTGACCATCGGCGAGTTCAGCTCCATCGCCCACCGCTCCATCGTGCACGGCCCCTGCACCGTCGGTAACCGCGTGTTCATCGGGTTCAACAGCGTGCTGTTCAACTGCGCCGTGGGCGATGGTTGCGTGGTGCGGCACAACTCGGTGGTCGACGGTCGTGACTTGCCCGAAGCCTTCTACGTACCCTCCACCACGCGCATCGGCCCCAACACTGACCTGTCGCAGTTCCCACCGGTGAGCGTCAGCGCCTCGGAATTTTCCGAGGACGTGGCGCGCACCAACGTCGATCTGGTGCGGGGCTACAAAGCCCTGCAAAACGAGTTCTGACCATGAGCAGCGTGCTGATTCGCAACGCCCGGCTGGTCAATGAAGGTCGTGAATTCGACGGTGATTTGCTGGTAAGCCACGGTCGCATCGTCAAGATCGCCAGCAGTATCGAAGGTGAAACGGCCACCGTGGAAATCGACGCCAACGGCCAATGGCTACTGCCGGGCATGATCGATGATCAGGTGCATTTCCGCGATCCCGGAGCGCCGGACAAAGGCAGTTTCCATACCGAATCGAGGGCAGCTGTAGCCGGCGGCATCACCAGCTTCATGGACATGCCCAACACCTCCCCGGCCACCCTGACCCTCGCCGCGCTGGCCGACAAGAAGCGCCGAGCAGCGACCAGCTCAGTGGCCAATTACGGTTTTCATTTCGGCGTGAGCAATGACAATCTCGACACCGTCGCCGCGCTCAATCCTAGCGAGGTGGCCGGGGTCAAAGTGTTCATGGGCGCCTCCACCGGCAACATGCTGGTGGACAACCCACGGATACTCGAGCGGCTCTTCGCCGAAGTGCCGACCATTTTGTTGGCTCACTGCGAACACACGCCCAGCATCGAAGCCAATGCCGCGAGCCTGCGAGAACTGTTTGGCGAGCACCTGCCGCCCGCCGCCCATCCGCTGATCCGCAACGCCGAAGCGTGCTTTCGATCCTCCTCGATGGCCGTCGATCTGGCCCGGCGACACGGCACTCGCTTGCATGTTTTGCATCTGACTACCGCCCGCGAACTGGCGCTGTTCGAAGACAAGCCGCTGGCACAGAAACACATCACTGCCGAAGTCTGTCTGCACCACTTGCTGTTCGACGACCGCGACTACCCGAGCCTCGGCAACCTGATCAAATGCAACCCGGCGATCAAGACCCGGGCCGACCGCGACGCCTTGCGCAACGCATTGTTGAGCAATCGACTGGATGTGATCGGCAGCGATCACGCGCCTCATACCTGGGCCGAAAAACAACGGCCCTATAGCCAAGCGCCGTCCGGCTTGCCGTTGGTGCAACACACCCTGCCCGCGTTGCTGGAGCTGGTGGCCGATGAGGTCTTGCCGATCACTACCCTTGTGGCCAAGACCAGTCACCGGGTCGCCGATCTGTTTGCCATCCCCGACCGCGGCTACCTGCGCGAAGGCTATTGGGCCGACCTGGTGTTGATCAAACCCGAGCCCGATGGCGTTGCGGTTTCCCGGCAACCCATCCTCTCGCAATGCGGCTGGACGCCCTTCACCCACCATCGTTTTCGCCACAGCGTCAGCACCACGGTCGTGTCGGGGCAAATTGCCTGGCACAACCAACGTCTTAATGACAGCTGCCAGGGTTTAGCCCTACGGTTTATGCGCTAGCGCGCGTTATCGAAAACATTCGAGAACACCGATCATGATCCACATCACCCTACCCGATGGTTCATTGCGTGAGTACGATCAGCCGCTGACTGTGTATGAAGTCGCTGCAACTATCAGTCTCGGGTTGGCCAACGCGGCGGTGGCCGGTCGAGTCGACGGCGTGTTGGTGGACTGTGGATTCCTCATCGAGGGCGATGCCCGGGTCAGTATCGTCACGCCCCAGGAGCCCGATGGTCTGGAGATTCTTCGGCGTTCCTGCGCGCTGATGCTGGCCATGGCCGTCAAACAACTCCATCCGAACGCGCAGTTGCGGGCCGGATCGTCGCTGGGTGATGGCTTCTTTTATGAGTTTGCTTTCCAGCGCTCCTTGACTCTGGCCGAGCTGCCCCTGATTGAAGCGCGCATGCATGCACTGGCGGCGACCAACCATTCGATCCGTCCAACTGAACGGTTATCGCTGTATCGCTTGGGGGATTTTGAAAGTTTCGCTGCAGGCCCGCATGTTCCCACCACCAAGGTGTTACAAGCCTTCGCTCTGGACCATATCAGCGGCACGTCGCAGCAACGGATCTACGGCACGTGCTGGTCCAGCCAACAGGAGCTGGACAACTGGCGAGCACCGCCGCAGGTGATGGTCGTGAACATCGATGAGCGTCAGACCGCTTATGCACACTCGGTGACCGAGACGCTGCGCCGCCGCGGACTGCGGGCCAACTCGGACCTGCGTAACGAAAAAATCAGCCACAAGATTCGCCAGCACAGCCGGAAAGTGCCGTATCTGTTGGTGGTGGGAGAGAAGGAAAAGGAAGGCAGGTTTGTCAGTATTCGCAGCAGCAGCGGAGAGGACTTCGGGGAGAAAGGGATTGAAGCGGTGTGTGAATTGTTGAATCCGCCCAAGACTGGAGGCGTCTGAGCGAATGCCTTCGCGAGCAGGCTCGCTCCCACAGGGATCGCGATGACCTTGTGGGAGCGAGCCTGCTCGCGATGCTTTTAGGCCCTTGGCTTCACTGTGCCGCAATCCTGTCCCAGCCATACAGCGCGAGTATCGAGGCTACCCTTCTGCTGAATGCCGGTGGCGTTGAAGGTGCCATTGACCTTAGTGGTGAACTCGCGATCGCTGAGGAATGTGGCGACCCCCGCACCTTGCGCTTTCGGACAGCTGAAACGGAATTTCCACTGGTTACCGGTACGCTCGGTGATTTCCTGCTTGCAGCCCGATTGTGGGTCCGTCAGTGGAATGTTGTCGGTCTTCACTTGCTCAGGCGTCAGGCAAGCCCGAATCCCTTTGCCGCCCATGGTGATGCCCTGCTTTTCCAGCATCGCCCGCTGTTCCGGGGTGATCTGGTTCTGTATCTGGCCGAGGATCAGCTGCAGATCCGGCAGGTTCTGGTCATCGACTTTCATGTTGCTTGAGGTCAATTCCCACAAACCCGGTTGCAGCATTTGCGCCTGAGCAGCCACAGGAAGTGCCAAACCAAACGCAATGGCCAAACCCAGCAGACGAACGTTCATCGAGTAACTCCTGATCATTAGTGGCCGTTAGACGTCAGGCACGGGCTTCGGTTCATGGGCCAATTAAATAGCGACATTCTGCCCGGAACATGGTCTGTTAAGCATTGAATCTTCAGGAGCAAGGCAGCCCCCATGGATTATTTTGGACCGCATGTTTTCGGTTACCTCATCGCTCTGCTGCACGCGCTGGGCTCGATTGCCGCCATCCATGCCGTATTGACCGTTCGGACCGCTCAGGGCTCGATCGCCTGGGCTCTGTCACTGCTGTTCATTCCCTACCTCACGCTTATCCCTTATCTGGTCTTCGGCCGCAGCACCTTCGATGGTTACATCAAGGCCCGGCGGCAAGCCAACGAGGAAATGCGCAAGGCAATCTCTGAGCTGAACTGGCGCCCCTGGGTAGAAGAGGCGCTGGCTGCTCGCGCCTCCAGCGCCTACGCGTCTTTGAGGGCCATGCCGAAACTGGGACGCATGCCGTGTCTGGCCAACAACGAAGTCCGCTTGCTGATCGACGGCCAAGCCACCTTCGAGGCGATTTTCGACGCCATCAGCAACGCCCGGCAAGCGGTGCTGATCCAGTTCTTCATCATCCACGACGACCGCCTCGGCCAACGCCTGCACACCTTGTTGACGAAGAAAGCTGCCGAAGGCGTGGCGATATACCTGCTCTACGACCGCATCGGCAGCCACTCCCTGCCCCACAGTTACGTTCAACCGTTGCGCGATGCCGGCATCGAGGTCAAAGCCTTCGCCACCCGCAGCGGTTGGCTCAACCGCTTTCAGGTCAATTTCCGTAACCACCGCAAGATCGTCGTGGTCGACGGAATAGTGGGTTTTGTCGGCGGGCTCAACGTCGGCGACGAATACATGGGCGAGAAACCACCCCTTGCGCCATGGCGTGACACCCACGTACTAGTGCACGGGCCAGTGGTGGCCTGCATGCAGGAATCCTTTGCCGAAGACTGGTTCTGGGCGGCCCGTTCACTGCCGCCATTGATCCTGCCGGAGGTTTATCCGGATGACGGCGTGCTCTGCCAATTGCTGGCCACCGGCCCGGCGGATTCCTACGAAACCTGTTCGCTATTCTTCGTCGAAGCCATCCATGCGGCGACGGAACGGGTGTGGATCACCACCCCTTATTTCATCCCCGACGAAGCGGTGTTCGCCGCGTTGCGACTGGCAGTATTGCGTGGCGTGGATGTACGGATTTTGTTGCCGTCGCGGCCGGATCACCGGATCGTCTACGCTGCTTCCAGCCTTTACGCCTTCGAAGCGGTACGTGCTGGCGTGCGTCTGTTCCGTTACCAGCCGGGGTTTATGCATCAGAAAGTGGTGCTGATCGACAGCGAGATCAGCGCCATTGGCAGCGCCAATATGGACAACCGTTCTTTCCGGCTGAATTTCGAAGTGATGTTGCTGACGGTCGACAGCGTATTTGCCGCCGAAGTGGAACAGATGCTCAACGATGACTTTGCCCAGGCTCACGAAATCGCCAAAGAAGAAAGCCGGGAGACCCACCGCCTGCAACAGGTCGGCATGCGGATCGCCCGGCTTATTTCGCCGATTCTTTAAGGGTTGTAAATGTCATCGCGGGTCCATGGCAGTTCATGGCTGCCATCGGGATGGGCTTTCACCGCGAGGATTTGATGCAGGTTGATCCAGCCTCTGGCGAACGCATAGGCGCATCCCGCCAGATACAACCGCCAGATCCGTAGTGCCTGCTCCGGTACCAGTTTGGCGGCGGCTTCCAGATTGTCTTCCAGGCGTTCGCTCCAGTGGTCCAGGGTTCGCGCGTAATGCAGGCGCAGGCTCTCGACATCGACGATCTCCAGCCCCGCTTCGCTGATCTCGGCCGAGATCATCGCCAGGTGCGGCAGTTCGCCGTTGGGGAACACGTACTTCTCAATGAATTCACCGGCACCCCGCCCAACCGGACGACCATCGGTGTGCTTGGCGGTGATCCCGTGGTTCATCACCAGGCCACCCTCTTTCACCGCGCCGAACAAGGTTTTGCAGTACTCGGCAAGATTCGCATGGCCAACGTGTTCGAACATGCCGACGCTGACCACCTTGTCGAAGCGACCGTCCTGAGGCAAATCGCGGTAGTCGAGCAGTTGCAGTTCGATCTGATCCTCCAGGCCTTCGGCTCTCACCCGTTCGCGGGCCAGTTCCAATTGCTCCTTACTGAGCGTGATCCCGAACACCTTCGCGCCGAACTCCCGAGCCGCATACCGCGCCAACCCGCCCCAGCCGCAACCGACATCCAGCAGATATTCGCCTGGTTGCAACCGCAGCTTGCGGCACAAGTGGCGAAACTTGGCTTGTTGGGCTTGCTCGAGGGTTTCACTGCCGGTCTCGAAATAGGCGCAGGAATACGCCATGTCGCTGTCGAGCCACAGTTGGTAAAACGCATTGGAGAGGTCGTAATGGTAGGAGATGGCCTTGGCATCGGTTTCTTTGTCATGAACCGTGCGCACCGGTTGCCCATCTTCGTCTTCATTGATCAGCGCCTGACTCCATTCATCGCAGACACGAATCACGTCGCTGATAGAACCTTCCAGCTCTAGCTTGCCTTCGACAAACGCCGCCCCCAACGCGTCGAGGCTGGGATGGGTGAACTGGGTAACCATGTGGGGGTCCTTGACCACAATAGTGACGCTGGGCGTCGGCCCCAGATTGAACTCATGGCCGTCCCAGAGTCGCAAGCGAAGCGGTAATTGCAGGTTCTGTAAGGCCGGTGGAAGTTGCGCGAGCATGAAAAGTCCCCCTTGTTTCAGACGTCAAATCTGAGGGTAGACCATCCTTGAAAAATAGCAGGCTATCGAATTAATAGCCTTTTTCTATTCCCGGTGTTGCCTGCCACACTGAAACCATCCAACGGGCGATCGTTGAAAATGATCGCCTTACCCTAGATGACTACAAATCCGGCACACAGTTCTGAAAAGTTGTAGACGCTCACACCTCATCCTTAAGCTTGAGTAGGGGTTCCTCAAAGCGTAGCAAACGTCCGGCATTACCGAGCACTAATAACGTGCTCAAGTTATGCAACAAGGCGGCAATCATCGCCCCTGCCGCGCCAAGCCAGCCGAATGCGGCGAACGCGACGATGGCCAGGGTCCAGCCCAACCCGATGATCACGTTGACCTGCAAGGTCTGGCGGCATTGGCGACTCAAGCGCACGCAGGTTCCGAGCCGGCGCAGGTCGCTACCGATCAGTACGATATCGGCCGAGGCCAGCGCGATGTCCGCACCGCCTGCGCCCATGGCCACGCCGACCACACCGGCCTTGAGCGCCAGGGAATCGTTGATGCCGTCTCCCACCACCATCGGCCGGAATCCGCTGCCGATTTCTTTCAGCACACGATTGAGTTTGTCCTCGGGCAAGGCCTGGGCTTCGACATCGCTGATACCCACATCCCGGGCCAGCGTATGCGCAACGCTTTGCCGATCCCCGGTGAGCAACAACTGACGACCCAAACCCAGCTCACGCAATTCGCTCAGGGCAAACCGCGCCTCAGGTTTGATACTGTCAGCGAGCAACAGCCAGGCGAGAAATTCACCGTTGAGTGCCAGCCCCGCAATCGGGCCGTCGTGTTCGGGAACCGCGGATGTAGCGATGCCTAATTGCGCGAACAGCTCCCGACGACCGAGGGCCGCCTCGCCCTGCTCGGTCATCGCCACTACACCCAGCCCCTGACGCTCGTGAATATCGGAGAGCAACAGAAAGTGTTCCTGAGTGACCAACCCGGCCAAGGCACGGCTGACCGGGTGGCTGCTGGCGGAACCGAGGCTGGCGGCGAGTTTCAATACGTGACTGCGATCCTCCAGCGGGCTGTCGATGGACTGCAGGCGCAAGGTGCCGAACGTCAGGGTTCCGGTCTTGTCGACCACCAACGACGTCAAGTCAGCCAACTCTTCGAGGAACGCCGAGCTGCGAATCAGAATCCCGTGCCGAGCCGCCACCGCCACCCCGGCAATGGCCGTGGCCGGTGCGGACAACACCAACGCACAAGGGCAAGCCGCCACCAACACTGCGAGCATCGCTTGCGCGTCGTTGGTTATGAACCAGGTCACGGCCGCCAGCAACAACACCAGCACCATGTAGCTGCCGGCGTAGCGTTCGAGCAAACGCGTTATCGGAGGTTTGGAACGTTCGGCGCTTTGCATCAGCGCGATGACTTTACCCAGGGTCGATTCCTGCCCCGTGCGGGTCACTTCGATGCGCAGCAGGCCATCAAGATTGATCGCCCCGCCGAACACCGGCATGCCCACGCCGGCTTCTATTGGCACCGACTCACCGGTGATTGACGCGGTGTCGAGGCTTGCCTGACCGGACAATACCCGGCCATCCGCCGGCACTCGATCACCGGCACGCACCTCCACAAGGTCGCCAGCCCTGAGTGTGCCGTTGTCGACTTCAACCACGGAACCGTCAGCCTGAATCTTGCGTGCATGGCTGCGAGTCAGTTTGCCGAGGGCATGAATCGCTTCCTGGGAACCGATCACGCTGCGCTCCTCCAGCACGTGACCGAAGATCATGATGATCGGCAGCAGAGCCGCAGTGAGCAGATCGCCTGTCGCCCAGGCGCCGATCATGGCCAGGGCAATCAACTGATCGGTGATCCCGTGCAGGCTCGGATAACGCAGGCTGTACCACGCCGAACGCATGACCGGCACGGCCACCAGCAAGGAGGCAAAACCCAGCAGCAATTGGCTGACACCGGTCTGCTCCGGCGATAACCAGCGCCAGATCAGGCCCAGCGCAAGCAACCCCAGCGCAAGCATGGCCAGGGTCAACTGGCGCGCGGCGCTACGTTGTTCAGCCGAGGAAAGCATGCTCGGCGCGGCGGCGGTTTGGGCGGTCATTGCGCTGCTCCCTGAATGATCAGGCGGGAATCGTCTTTCGGATCAACCGTGGTCACCGAGCCGGCTTGCCCGAGAATCTTCGGCATCCGTTCACGGTAAATACGCAGCAGCATTTGCGGGTCGGTGCCCTGCTGTTGCGCCTTGGCCAAACTCAGCACCGTGGCGGTGTCGGCAGAGGCTTTAGCCAAGCGTTCGCTGGCTTGGGCGTGAGCCACTTGCAGCGTGCGGTCGGCTTGTTCATTGGCGCTCTGAGTCAGCTTCTCGGCTTCAGTGCGCGCGTTGGCCACGGCTTTGTCGGCCTGCTGGCTGGCGGTTAATACTGCGTTGAACGCATTCACCGCCGGAGCGGGCAGACTCGATTGCACATCGACCCGCTCCACTTCGATGCCCAACCCCTGCCCGGTCGCCGTCAGTTCGGCCAAGCGTTGATTGATGCCCCGCACCAGATCGCCGCGTAGACGTTCGCGGCGCTCAGCGGCCTGATTGTCGGCACCGATCAGTTCCGGTCGCGCCACCAGAATGGTGTCCAGATCTCGTGCGGCAGTGAGCGCCACCGCGCTGCGGGTCACCAGCCGATCTAGGGCCGGCAGCACATGCTCAGCCTGAAGAACAAAGGCATAGGGCTCGGTGACTTTGTAGAACACCCGCACATCCAGTTGCACCACCCCTGCATCACCGGTCAACAAATAGCCGGAGCCGGCGAGCGCATCGCTGATGGGTGTGGCGAAACTCGCCACTCTATCCGCCTGCAATGCAGCATCCGTGCGCAGCAGATTTTCCACCCGACGCTCGATCACCCGATCCGCTGCCGGCAACAAGATTACCTGCTCAAACGGGCGCGGCCATGCCAACAGCAAACCGGCATTTTGAATGCGATCCAGTGCGCCGAAGTGCAGCACCACGGCACGATTTTGCGGGTCGATTTGCCGCACATTGGAGAATGCCCAAGCCAAAGCAGCCAACACGGTCACGGCGTATAGCGCCAAAAAAGCCAAGCGCCCGGCCTGAATCCAGGGACTGCTCAACTCATGTGTTCCACGTGGAACTAAACTCATGGCTGCGACCCGGACTTGTTATCGAGCGTCGGCGGACCGTCAACCAACACCCGGAACGGTGCCGCATCGGTGCGCAAAATCAGTTTGGTACCCGGCGTGACGATGGTGCCCAAGGTGTCGAGAGAGCGCAGCAAGTTATAGAGCTGCGGCGAACCGGCGTAGGCACGGCCATAAATCTGAGCGGCTTCGACGCGGGATTGGGCTTCAATGTCCGCGGCTTTCACTGTCGCATCGGCTTGCACGATTCGCGCATCACGCTCGGCCGCGGAGCGAATTTGCGCAGCTTCACGCTTGCCGATGGCCGTGCGCTCAGTGGCGATGGTTTCACGCTCGGCGCGCATACGATCGACAGTCGCGGTGAGCGTCACCGACGGCAGGGTCAAACGCTCGATGCCGACTTGCAGCACTCGCACGCCATAAGTGGTGAGCAACTGCTGATCGATCTGCTGACGCAGCTGCGCTTCAAAATCGGCGATGCGCACTTGGTTGGCATCGGTGTTCACCAGGTTGGCCAGATCGAAACTGCTGGCGGTGGTTTCCAGCGCCGAGCCGACAAAAGTGCGAATCTGCCGCGCGGCTTCATCCGGCTGGTTCTGCACGGCGCGCATAAAGCGTTGCACGTTGTCCGGATCACCCTGCACCTGCCAGGCCACGTAGGCTTGCACAATGATGCGCAGACCATCGCGCGTGCCCACATCCTGCAAACCGCTGGAAGTTGTGCGCAGGCGCAGATCTACCGGAATCGCCGCCTCGAACGGTGCCGGCCAGCGCCAGCCAAGACCGGGTTCCAGCAACACCCGCGATGGATTACCGAAGCGAGTGATGACCGTGGCCTCTCCCGAACGCACTTGCACCAGGCTCGCCGCCGCAATGGCAAACGCCATCAGTAGCGCCGCCCAACCCATTCGCCGCCACGGGAAAGGGCCAGCTTCGTGTGGATCACCGTGGTGATGATGGTGATGGCCGTGGTGATGCCCGCCATGGCCGTGATCATGGCCGGCGTGATCATCGTGATCGCGATTGTGTGTAGGCTTCGGCTGGCTCAATGGACGGCTCCTGGCTGAACGGTATTACGCGCCGGCGCAGGGTCAGCCGGCAGCGTGAAAGTACGTAGGTCGATGGTCGGCGCATTGCTGCTGCCGCCCAGACGATGATCGAGAACCAGCAGCTTGGCGTTGGCCAAACCTTGAGTCAGTTGACTGAGGTATTGCTCCAGCACGAAGGCCTGGCCGGCGCTGGAGTAAGCCTTTTGCTCGGCGGCAAATTTCAGGTCGGCAGCCTGAGCGGTCGAGTTGATTTCATGAGCACTGGCCGTGGCTTGATCGTGAGCGATACTGGCTTGCAATTGCGCTTGGTTGGTCGCCTCCGCCGCAGCACCGCGCTCACGGGAAATCAATGCCTGAGCACCAATCTGCGCCGCTTGCACGCCGTGATAAGCGTTGGCCGCCCCCGCTGGCGGGTGGATGGCTTCAACCACCGTGGCCAGAATTTCCACGCCGCTGTCGAGTTTTTGCAGGTCAGCCTGCACGGCGCGGCCGATCTCTTCGGCGAGCCCTACCCTGTCCTCGCCGAGCAAACCATCGAGCGTTCGCGAGGCGAAGTCGTGGACCAGAATCCGGCTAGCGGTGCTGCGGATCAACGTTGGTACGTCGGCGCTGTTGTAAGTCGCGGCCAGCGCCGCCTGATCACTCAAGCCGATGCGATAGACGAAGCGCACGTCCATGTTGACGATCTGGAAGCTCTGTTTGTCAGCGCGGCGGCTGGCGATGACCTGGGATTTGTCGTTCACATGGCTGGCGTCCCACAAGCGATTGGCAATCGCTGGTGCGGGGCCTTCAGCTGGTTCGGTCGCGACCGGTGCCGATGTTTCGCCCACGCTGGTGGCCAACTCGTGGACCACACCGTTTTCGACGCTCAGCACGCGACCCAGCGGCCATGGCAAACCGGCGTGCAAACCAGGACCGAAAACTTCTACCGGTTTGCCAAAGCGCTCATAGATACCGCGCCCTTGCAGCGCAATTTCGTGAATGCCGGTGAGCGACCAACCGATGATTACCACCACCACCAGCACCGGCAAAAACGCCCGACGCATGTAGGTGAAGGCCCAGATTTGTCGCAGGTCGATACCGAAGCGGTTGTGCAGTTCGTGCTGCAATGCGAGCAATGGTTGCGGCGGCCAGCGCAGCATGTCGGCGACGAAGCTTCGCGCCAGCAAGGCTGGTTCCAACTGTTCACGACGAGGACTGAACAGCGACAACACGGCCCGCAGCAGCAACTCGATGGCGACCAGCCCCGGCAGCAAGCCGATCAGTACCGCCAGACGCACCGGCCAGACCGATGTTTCGCTGCCGAACAACAAACACAGGGCGCTGAGCACCAGGCAACTAATCGCGACCCGCGTCAGCTGCGCCAACGGCTCCGCTTCGGGCCATTGGGCGATATTTTCCTGCGCCAGTTGCCGCTCCAGCACCAGCAAACCAAAAGCCAGCAGCAACGATAGCGCGGCGCCGACACTGGCCGACAACCCTAACGCGGCGGGCGGCAAGGTCAGATTCCAGACTTGCTCGATGCTGTACAACGTCAACAACGCCCAGCCGCCAAGCCAAAGCGTCGGGGCACCGATCTGCCCCAGCAAGCGCAACCAACGCTGGCTGATCCGGTCCAGCAACCGCTCATACCAGCCTTCAGCGGCAACGACTTCCTCGGCGACAACCACCGGCACTAACACAGCCGGATTCATCGCCCGTGCGCGCCATAGCGTCACCCACCAGGCCGATTGCAGGCCGGCGACCAGCACCAGCAAACCCGCGCTCTGATTGACCAACAACGCCGGCCAAAGCGACTGCGGCGCAAACAGTCCGACAAAAAACGCCAGTACCAATCCTGTTGCCGCCAAGGCCCCGAAACCGATAGCGAATTGCCGCAATCGACGTCCTTGAACGACTGCCTGCTGAAAGCGCGGCAGCCCTGTTATCTGTGCTCCATCGCCATCGAGATCGATTTGCATACCATCTCAGCCTCACATCGCAATTCGTTACGATATAACGAAAGTAGTGAAATTTTCGTGCTAAATCGTTCTATCTAAAAGCACCAAACCTGTCGCCAGGCTGAAGCCTTGACCGAAATGGTTCGAAACGCACATATTACGTTCGTAATTTTATCGAAGACTAACTTTATCGATCCCACCCCTTTCACCAGGAGTACCACTATGAGCACCTATGACGTCGTGATTCTGGGCGCAGGCCCCGGCGGTTATAACGCAGCGATCCGCGCCGGCCAGCTGGGCCTGAAAGCGGCGTGCGTGGAAGGCCGCGCCACTCTGGGCGGGACCTGCCTGAATGTCGGCTGCATGCCGTCCAAGGCGCTGCTGCATGCCTCCGAACTCTACGACGCGGCCATGGGGGCGGAATTCGCCAACTTGGGGATTGAGGTCAAACCCGTCCTCAACCTTGCTCAAATGATGAAGCAGAAGGATGAAAGCGTTACCGGGCTGACCAAAGGCATCGAGTTTCTGTTTCGCAAAAACAAAGTCGACTGGATCAAGGGCTGGGGCCACATCGACGGCCCGGGCAAAGTCACGGTGACCGACAGCCAGGGCGCCAAGACCGAGCTGAGCACCAAGGACATCGTTATCGCCACCGGTTCCGAACCCACTCCCCTGCCCGGCGTGGACATCGATAACAAACGCATCCTCGACTCCACGGGCGCGCTGTCGCTGAGCGAAGTGCCGAAACACCTGGTGGTGATCGGGGCCGGGGTGATCGGCCTGGAGCTGGGTTCGGTATGGCGGCGCCTGGGTGCTCAGGTGACGGTGGTCGAATTTCTTGATCGGATCTGCCCCGGTGTGGATGGCGAAGCGGGCAAGAGCCTTCAGCGCTCATTGAGCAAGCAAGGCATCCGCTTCAAGTTGAGCTCGAAAGTCACCAGCGCCACGACGTCGGCGAGCGGTGTTCAGCTCAGCGTCGAACCGGCCGCGGGTGGCACCGCCGAGTTGCTTGAAGCCGATTACGTGTTGGTGGCCATTGGTCGGCGCCCTTACACCCAAGGCCTGGGACTGGAAAACGTCGGTCTTGCCACGGACAAACGCGGCATGCTCGCCAATCAGGGCCACCGCACCGAGGCCGCTGGCGTCTGGGTGATCGGTGATGTCACGTCGGGGCCGATGCTCGCCCACAAGGCCGAGGACGAAGCCATGGCCTGCATCGAGCAGATCGTCGGCAAGGCCGGCGAGGTCAATTACAACCTGATCCCCAGCGTGATCTACACCAAACCGGAGCTGGCCAGCGTCGGCAAGACCGAAGAACAGCTGAAGGCCGAAGGTCGCGCCTATAAAGTCGGCAAATTTCCCTTCACCGCCAACAGCCGGGCGAAAATCAACCATGAAACCGAAGGCTTCGCCAAAGTATTGGCCGATGAGCGCACCGACGAAGTCCTCGGCGTGCACCTTGTGGGCCCGAGCGTCAGTGAAATGATTGGCGAATATTGCGTGGCCATGGAGTTCAGCGCCTCGGCCGAAGACATCGCCCTGACCTGTCATCCACACCCGACCCGCTCCGAGGCATTGCGCCAGGCGGCAATGGATGTGGAGGGGATGGCGACGCAGATGTAGGGCCGATGATTTGGCGATGACTGAACTGACGCTTTCGCGAGCAAGCCCGCGCCCACAGTAGATCTTCAGTGAACACAGGTTCTGTGTTCGACAATGATCGAATGTGGGAGCGGGCTTGCTCGCGAATGGGTCGACTCGGTCTAAAGCGGCAAATGCTCCAACGGCAATGCCCCCGGCGTCTTCACCGTGTGAATCGCAAAGTTGCTGCGGATGTCGCTCACACCCGGCAATTTCAGCAGTCGCCCGGTGAGAAAACGGTCATAGGCGCGCAAATCCGGCACCACCACTTGCAGCAGAAAATCCGACTCTCCTGACACCAGGAACGCCGAAATCACCTCAGGCAATGCCGTCACGGCCAAGCGAAACGCTTCCGCCTGTTCATCGTTGTGTCGTTCGACTTTGACCCCGACAAACACCGTCAGCCCAAGGCCCACTTCATCTCTATCCAGATTGGCCTGATAGCCGCGAATCACTCCCGCTTCTTCCAGCATCCGTACCCGACGCAAACAGGGCGAGGCGGACAAACCGATTTCGTCAGCCAATTGCACGTTGCTCAGGCGACCGTCCCGTTGCAGCGCCGCGAGAATCTTGCGGTCGTAGGCGTCCAGTTTCATGGTTTGGCAGATCCCGATGGTTCGATCGTCACAAAATGGCAGGTTATGCCAAATATGGAAGCTTTAGAAGCTGACTACGCAACCACCTGCCCTGCTCTTCAGCCATAGACTGATCCGACCAAATCGACAACGAATGGGGTGCAACATGGCAGGTCTCTGGCTGTTTTTCATGGCGCTGGCGGTGGTGTACCTGTTGCCCGGCCCAGACATGATTCTGCTGTTGCAGACCGGCGCGCGTCAGGGCAAAAGCGCGGCACTGGCCACGGCGTTGGGGCTGGGCATCGCGCGTGGTTGTCATGTGGCCTTGGCCGCGTTGGGTTTGGCGGCGCTGTTCAAGACGGCACCCTGGACTTTCGACGTGGTGCGCCTGGTCGGGGCCGCGTACCTGCTGTGGATCGGCATTCAGTGCCTGCGAAGCACGATGCTGCCGAGCTTGAACGGTACAGGCGCAACCACCGAAAAACCGCATTGGCGCGAGGCGATCCTGCGCGGTTTGCTGACCAATCTGCTCAACCCCAAGGCGCTGCTGTTTTGCTCGGTGCTGTTGCCACAATTTATTGAGCCGCACGCCGGGCCAGTGCTCGCGCAATTTGCAACGCTGGGCATGATGCTGGTCGGTGTCGGGTTGTTGTTCGACAGCGCCTACGCGCTGGTCGGCGCCGCACTGGGCCGCTGGCTGCAACGCAGTCCATCGGCCCAGAGGGTGCAGCAGTGGTTGTTCGGCAGCCTGCTGATCGGCTTCGCGGTGCGGCTGACCTTTGTGCAGCAGGGTTGAGGGTAATCGCGCTCTACGACGGCGGCGACTGATCAGCAGTAAAGCCGCCGCCGTGATCGCCACAATAGCGCCTACTTGCACCGGTTTCTTGTAAGGCCGCAGCGTCGAACGCGTAGCATCAGTAGCCTGGGTGACATAACGCTTGCTGGCGTTTTCAAAGTCGGGATAAGGGCATTGGTGACCGAAGTTCTCCGCCCAATCCACGTATGGCCCTTCTTTCACATACCGTTGATAGAACGCACGTTCTTCTTCAACGCTGGTGTTCCACCCCGCCGCCGCACACAACACTGCCGCAAAAGCCTGGCTGGTATGAGGCAGATTATCGGCAGCACGACTGGCCAAATCCGTTGCGACATAACGATAGTGATAGCGCTGATCGGGTTGAGCGGCGTTGGCTTGCTGACGCAGGACTTCATCTTCAGCCACTAACGGGCCGACCTTTAGCTCACGGCTCTCAAGGCTGTAATTACCGCCGAACGTGGCGTAATCCGGCGCCATTTCATAGCCGAGAAGCTCCATGCCCCATTGGCGTGCCGTCGATGCGGCATTGAACAACGCCGCGGCACGTTTGGTCGGCCACCAGGCAGCGTCCGCATCCTGACGATACTGACCATACGCCTTGGCCTTGTTCTGCAGTTCAACGTTGTCGAAGTAAGCCGGGGCTTCGTCATAGCGCCCTTCACGCAGCAGACGCCGCCCGAGCAAATTGCGCAGGTTCGCGGCTACCGACAACGGCACATAATTGTCGCGATCCTGTTGGCTGAGCGGCGGCGGTGCCGGCACCTGAGTGTCGACGTACTGCTTGAGTTCATCGAGGGTCAGCACCCGCTCGGCCACGGTGGCCGCGTCGTACCAGTAAATGCTTTGGCTGCGATAGAGCTGATCAAAGGCTTGCAGATAATCGCCGCGTTGCAGGGCCAGGATCGCGCTTTCGCCGTCGACCCGGCACTTGGGCTGGAGCGTTTCATAATCCCAATCCGGGGTCCGGCGATCGCCCCAGGATTCATTCTGCGGGAACGCTTGGGCGGCCTTGGCATAGGCCGCCGCGGCAGCGTTTTTGTCGCCATCACGCAACGCCAGTTTCGCCCGCAGCCACCACGCGAGGCCGCCGTCTCCGGCCTGTTCGAGGAAAGCTTTGGCGCTGGCGTAATCGCCCTGTTGATAATTCACTGCCGCCAGGCGATCAGCATTATCCAGGCTGCCACGGGTGCTGGTTTGCAGCAGTTTGATCAGTTTCTGTTCGCTGGGCGGTTGATCACCGAATGACCAGCCCTGTCGGCTGATCAAGGAGGCCGTCACCAATTGCTGTACCCGTTTGCCCTTGAGCAATCGGGCCAATTGATCGTCAGGCATCGCCGCCAGATCGGTCATCAGCCACTTCAGCGAGCTGTACCCCACCGCCGAACCATGGAGGTTTTGCGTGGCGTAGAGTTCGATGGCGTTGTCCCAGTCGCCGGCGGTGCGGGCCACTCGCGCTTCTTCGCCGAGGCTGGCAACACCCAATTCCAACGGGTCGCTGAAGCCGTCGATACTCAGCTGACGAGTCTTTTCGAAGGCTTTGCGCGATTGAGCCAGCAGGTCCGGGCCGGCATCTGCCTCTGAACTCATGGCAAACAGTGCCCGGCCCAACGAGTACGCCGCCCAGGTGCTGCGAAACGCCCGTTGATCCGCCGGCAGCGCCAGCACTTTCTGAAAGTATTCGGCGGCCAGGCCATGATCACCGGCGTTGAACGCCACAGCACCCGCCAGATAGAGCGAGTGCTCGGCCGGCAGGCTCGCGCCTTGCTCTTCAACCTGTTGGGCATCGGTCAGGCTACGCAGCTGTTGCACTAGTGCTTGCTGTTCAGGCGTCAACCCGGCCTGTTCGGCAGTGTTACGCTGATCGGAGTAATCGGGCGCATCGCCGTAGCCGTCATCCGGATTATGGGTGGCCGCCGTGACGTTCTTCAGGCCCGCGATAGCATGCCCGAGGCGACTGATCTCAAAATTGAAGTTGCCTTCCGGCAGCTCAGCCAGCGACTGGCCACGGTTGTCCAGCAGGCGCATGGGAAAGTCCGGCCCGCAGGCCAGCGCCGAACCCAACGGCAGGCTGAGGCTCAGGCAAAGCACATGGCGGGGCCAGTTACGGGTGAACATTCGAACCTCCTTGATCAATAGTTGCGCAGCGTGCCCAACCGATGGCGCGCTGCCCGCCGGCCGGGATTCGCCCCTCGCGCAGGCGGGTGAAGGTAAGCAGATCCGGGCGTTGTTGCAATGCATAACCGGCCAATGCATCGGCGCCATCGCAGCCCTGCACCGCCAGTGTCAGGCGTTCGGGCCAGGCGCTATCGAGGTTGCCTTGGTTGCTGACGCTGATGTCATAGAGGCCGTCCTGCGCCGAGAGCTTCAGCCCCACGCGGCTGTCGAGCGTATCGCCACGCGCCACCGCGATTAGCGTCGTCAGGCTCCAGGCCCTGCGATCATTGGCCAGCGGCAGGCGAAACCAGATCAGCCCGGCCAGATGAGCCGGCGGATCGGCGCGTAACTCGGCGCCGAGTTTGCTCAGTTGCAGCGGATCCGCCATTAGCTCCCGGCGCTTGCCGCCTCGCTCGATGGGCACTTCACTTTCCACCACCGGCGCGCCACTGGCCCCTGGCAACAACGCCACGCCATAAGCCGGCAGCGCCAGATAAAACGGTTTCGACGTGATACGGCTCCAGGCCTTGGCCCATTGCCGTGCCTGATTCGGATCGAACAGCCCACGCCGTGGATCGCTCACCGCGTGCACCTGCAATACGCTGCTGTCGACCGTCGCCAGCAGCGCCGGCAATTCTGGGCTGTCGAGCCAGGCCGGCAACGCGGTGATGCTCAGTGGCAAGGAGGTTGGCAGAACAGCGCGTAAATGCGTGAGAAATTCGCGGTAGGCCGGTAGCCGGGCGTTGCCCGCATCGTGGTCGATTTCCACGCCGGAGAGGATCAGCCCCTGCCCTTGCCAATCGCTGAGCACCTGCTGGATGTGCGCCGTGACCTCGCCCTGATCCAGTCCCTTGAGCTGGCCATCCAGACGAATCACTGCAATCAGCGGCCGGCCATCACGCTTGAGCAGCGCCGGATCGATCCGCGCCCGGCTCCAGCCGGCCTGCGGAAACGCCTGCAAGGCCAGTACTCGTAAGGTCGAAAAATCGGCACGGCTGTCGCGCAGCGCGGCGTCATGGGCCTGCGTCCATTGCCGTTGCCAGACATAGAGTTGCTGATCGAGCGGCGTCGCGTCCGGTTGCTTGCAACCGTTGAGCAACACCGCCGCCAGCAAAACGATCAAGCGCGTGAAATAAACCATGAAAAACCTTATCCCTGAAATGCAAAAAGGGCCTCTCAAGGCCCTTTGTCGCTCTGCTCGCTACCCTACTCAGCCATTGGCTTGCGGGCAATGATCACCTGATTTTTCGCCATTACCGCTCCCACATCAAATCAGCTGTGTGGCGCAGGTTTTGGTATGGCGACGTTATCCAGCATCCGGTTCACCGCCAGTTCCGCCAGCATGACGATCTGTTGAATCGCCATCGCCGTATGCCGGTGCGGCCCTTCCAGATACCCCGCAAAGTCACTCGCCATCACACTGGCCTGGGCCAACGACTCACAGGTGTGGGCCAACAGGTCTTCGTCTTTGATATCCGGCGCAACCATAAACATCGTGCTCGGCTTGCGGGCGACCGGTGCTTTGAGGGCCGAGGGGTTGAGGTAGTGATCGAGCGCGCGCTCGGCGGCTTCGTTGAGCTTTTTTGAATTGGGGGATTCGTAGGGGGAAACGTCGTCGGTTTCCGGGGGATTCGGTGTGGCTTTGAACATGGTGAAACTCCATTCGAGAACTGGAGTTCGCCAACACTGCGACCAAGCAGAAGGGTGGCGAACCGTACGCGGGTTGGTCGACCAGGGAATGGAACCCGGCAGGGCCTAAGCCCTCCCACGCACAGCTCGCCATGAAGCAAGCACAAAAGTGCGCCATTCTAAACCTGAGCGACCAAACCCGATCACTGAATTTGCAGTGACTCCCAAAGCCTATCCCTCGGACTTCTGATACGAAAACCGCTAGAACTTGTCGGATTTGTCCTTCAGAACAGCCAAATTTGTAGGATGTTCGCAAATATTTTCAGGCCAGCCGAGATCGAATGTGGGAGCGGGCTTGCTCGCGAAGGCTGTTTAACATTCAACGTGGAAGTTGTCTGAGACACCGCTTTCGCGAGTAAGCCACAGGGGATTTTCTGTGTTGTCTGGTTCAGTTACAGATCCAGCACCAACGGCTGCGAACCCTGCGCCGGCACCGCACAACAAATCAGCACCTCTCCCGCATCGGGAACCTCCGCCGGAGGCTGTGGATAATTCACCTCTCCGCTGATCAACCGGGTTTTGCAGGTCCCGCAGGAACCCCCGCGGCAACTGAATTCCGGGCGCAGGCCACGGCTTTCCGCCAACTCCAGCAAACTGCCGCCGTCCGGCTGCCAACGCGCCTCTTTCGCCGAGCGCTGGAACACGACGGGCACCGAAACGGTGGCGGCCGGTAATTGCTCGATGACCACCGCGCCCGGGTCCGGCTTGCGACGCAGTGTGGACGGGCCAAAGGTTTCGGCATGAATCCTTGAATCAGGGACATCCAGATCCCTCAGGCTGTCGTAAAGCCCTTGGGTAAAACCTCCCGGACCGCACAGGACAAAATCCACCTGGTCGTAGTCCTCCACCTCAAGAATGGTCTTGAGCAAGTCGGCGTCGATGCGCCCTGTCAGGTCGTAATCTTCACCCTCACGGGCATCGGACTCCGGCTGACTGAGCAAACGCAGCACACGCACCCCATCACCGAGGCCGTCGAGCAAGCGATCCAGCTCAGGACGAAACGGTTGATCGGCCAAGGTCCGCGAGCTCTGGAAGAACCACACAGGACGGATGCGCCGCGTACGCAGGCCTTGATAAACCACCTCACGCAGCATCGACAGCAGCGGCGTGATCCCCACGCCGGCGGCCAATAACACCAGCGGCCGACGCTCATTCGGCACCACGGTGAAATGCCCTTGAGGCGAGCGGGCTTCAAGCACATCGCCGACACGAATTTGCTCATGCAGGTGCGAGGACACCAGGCCTTCACGCTTCACGCTGATGCGGAAAAAGTCATCGGATGGCGCGCTCGACAGGCTGTACGTGCGGATGTGCACATCGCCGGCGATGTTGAACCGCAAGGGCAAATGTTGCCCGGCTTGAAACACTGGCAACCCGGCGCCATCGGCAGGCTCCAGATAGATCGAACGGATGTTGTGGCTCTCCTGCTCGATGCGCATCACTCGCAGCGGCCGCCAGTGATCCCCCAGCGCCTGGGCTTGCAGGCGTGCGTTCGCCTGCGCCCAGGTGCCGGTCAGCAAACTGGTGGGCGACACACCGTCAAAGCGCCAACGCAAGGCCAGCGCCGCAGGCCGACGCACCACGCGCTCAACCTCGAAAGTCCACAGCCGCTCGGCCCCTTGAAAGGCTTCGATCTGCGGGCCTTCGAGGATGACTTGCGTGCGACCGCTGAGGTGCAGCAGGTCGCCCGAATCGAAATCGATGAACAGCAAACCGGCCCGAGGGTTGATCAGCAGGTTGCCCAAGGTATTGAAGAACAGGTTGCCGGCGAAGTCCGGGATGGTCAGGCGATTGCCTTCTATCTGGACGAAACCGGCCTGGCCGCCCCGATGAGAAACGTCCACCGAGCGTTGGCCATCGACGTCCACATAGCTGGCGACAAAGAAGGTATCGGCGCTGGTAATCATGGCTTTGGCCGCGTCATCCAGCCCATTGAGATGCTGCGCGATACGGGTCTCCGGATCCGCCAATGGCACCGAGCGAAACTGGCGCAATTGAATGTATTGCGGGCAATTGCCGAAGGATTGCTCCACCGTCACCTCGAAGCCGCTTGCCGTTACAGCGCCGACTCGACCATTGAGGCGGTTGCGACGTCGGGTGTGCAGTTCGATACCGAGCAGACCGATCGCCGCCCCGTCTTGCAGTTGTGCAGGGTCGTCGCGGCCGGGCAGGCTACCGAGCTGCAACAGCGCGGGCTCGGGGGATTTCGCAAAGCCCGGCGCCCCTTCAAGAATACTGGCCCAAGGGTTGCCGTCAGCATCCACCGCGCCGTACAGCATGAACGGCAGTTGCTGATAGAACGTACGGTGCTGGTCCGGCATCTCGCCGCGAATCACCCTACGACCCAATGCGTCCATTCGTTCGACGACACCTACATGAGCCTGCAATTGTTTCTCGCCTGCGTGCCAAGGTGAACGTTCCATAACGGCTTCTCCCCTGCGCTCATTGCGCAATAAGAATGGCTCGACCGAATCGGGCCGTGAGCATCAGGCAGTTTTTTGCAAACCGGCGACGGTGCGCGGCATGCCGACAAACCCTGGCAAGGCTTCAATGCGCGCCAGCCAGGCGCGGATGTTGGCGTAGTCATCCAGCGACACATTGCCTTCCGGTGCGTGGGCGATGTAGCTGTACGCGGCGATATCGGCAATGGTCGGCTCGCTGCCGGCCAGATAGGACGTTGCGCCCAATTCCTGATCGATCACTTTGAGCCAGGTGTGGGAAAAAGCGATCACCTCTTCAGCGTTGTAAGGCGCACCAAACACAGTGATTAGCCTTGCCCTGCCAGGGCCAAAGGCAATCGGCCCGGCGGCGACCGACAACCAGCGCTGAACCTTGGCTGCACCGACCGGATCGGTTGGCAGCCAGCGACCGTTGCCGTATTTGCGCGCAAGGTAAACCAGGATCGCGTTGGAGTCGGCCAGCACCATGCCTTGATCATCAATCACCGGAATCTGGCCGAACGGGTTGAGCGCAAGAAAGTCCGCTTGCTTGTGTGCGCCCTTGGCCAGATCGACGAAGATCAGCTCGGTCGGCAGTTGCAACAACGACAGCATCAGCTCTACACGGTGAGCATGGCCGGAACGGGGAAAGTTGTAGAGTTTGATGGCTTGCATGGTCGACTCCGCTGGGTAGTGGCGCTATCCAGGAAAGGATCGGCGCCGATGGGAGCTATCTTCCATCCCCAGCCAAAACAACAGAATAACCAGCAAACGCAATCCATTATTTCAGCCAGTGCAATAACTAACCCTGCAGGGCCGGGTGTTCACGCAGTACGTTCACCGCGAAGTCCACAAAACTGCGAACCCGCACCGGGGCTTTGCGCCCACCCTGGTAGACCACATGAATGGGCAATGGCGGCAGTTCGAAGTCAGCCAGAACGATTTCCAGCTCACCCGAGGCGACCTTGCTCGCCACCTGATACGACAGGATTCGGGTCAACCCCAGTCCCATGGCGGCGGCAGTGATCGCCGCTTGATTGGCGGAGACCACCAGACGTGGCTCCGGACGAACACTGATCGGCTCTCCCGCTTCAAGGAACGGCCAGCTTCTGGGCTGCCCGATGGACGAGGTGGCGATGATCGGGGCACGGCTCAAATCCGCAGGATGCCGAGGCCGGCCATGGTCGCTCAGGAATCCAGGGGAAGCGCAGATCACCCGCCGCACCTCGCCCACGCGAATTGCATGTTGATTGCTGTCAGGCAACTCACCGATGCGCACAGCCACATCGATGCCCTCCTCGACCATGCTCACCACACGATCGACCAGTACAGCGTTGATACTGACTTCAGGGAACTGAGTCAGATAACCGACCATGAGCGGCGTGACGAACAAATCGCCGAACAATACTGGTGCCGTGATCGTCAGTTGCCCACGGGGCTGGGCATGGCTTCCGGCTGCCGAATCCTCGGCTTCCTGCACTTCGGCGAGAATTCTCCGACAGTCCTCCAGATAACGCTGACCCGCCTCGCTCAAATGCACGCTGCGGGTGGTGCGCGTCAGCAACTGGGTGCCGATGCGTTTCTCCAGCGCCGCCACCGCGCGGGTGACGCTGGCCGCCGACATCCCCAAACGCCGCGCCGCCGCCGAGAAGCCTTGCTCCTGAGCGACTGCGGCGAAGACCTGCATTTCCTGGAAGCGGTCCATGGATTAACTCCTGAGCACTGAAAAACGCGAGGCCGACAGTTCCCGATTGGACCTGGATATCGCTGGAAGAGGATGAGCCGTGCAGTTTTACTGGCATTCTGATTATTGTGACGTATAACCCTGAACGTTCACGCTTTCAATTGCTGAGACCGTATCCAGATGCCCTCCATCTACCAACTTAAACCCGCCTTTCAGAATCTGTTGCGACCGCTGGTTCAGCGATTGTTCGATAACGGCACCACCGCCAATCAAATCACCGTGCTGGCCGGCGTCATTTCGGTCGTGACGGGCGTCGGGATTGCCTGTTTCGCCAATCACCTGTGGATATTTCTGCTGATTCCCGTGTGGATGATCCTGCGGATGGCGCTGAACGCCATCGACGGCATGCTGGCCCGGGAATTCGGCCAGCAGTCGCGCCTCGGCGCCTACCTGAATGAACTGTGCGATATCGTGGCCGACAGCGCGCTGATCCTGCCTTTTGCCCTGATTCCCGGCGTGAGTGTGTTGATTGTGCTGTTGGTCACGCTGCTGGCATTGTTCAGCGAGTACAGTGGCGTCCTCGGGCCGATGATAGGCGCCTCGCGGCGTTACGACGGCCCGATGGGCAAGAGTGATCGCGCGTTTGTACTGGGCGTCTTGGCCACCGGCATTGCCATCGGCTGGATCAACGCGTTGTGGATTAACATTGTGTTTGCGGTGGTCGCCGTACTGCTGGCTTACACCTTGGTCAACCGGGTCCGTCTGGGCCTGAAAGAAGTGCAGGAAAACGCTCCCTCGGCATAAGGCCTCAGCGTAAGGCTCCCCAAGCATAAGGAAAGTGCAATGCGTGAAACTCAGAGTCAGACCTTCACTACCCACGACGGCGTTGAACTGTTCTACCGTCATTGGCCAGCCACGGCGGGTAACCCTGGCGAACCGCGCAAGGCTGTGCTGCTGTTTCATCGCGGCCATGAACACTCGGGGCGTATCGCCCACCTGGTGGATGAGCTGGACCTGCCAGCGTTCGACTTCTTTGCCTGGGACGCGCGCGGCCATGGTCAGTCGCCGGGCGCTCGCGGTGACAGCCCGAGTTTCGCCACCAGCGTGCGTGACGTGCAGACCTTTTGCGATCACCTGAACGCGACCCACCAGATCGACGAAGAGAACATGGCCGTGATCGCCCAGAGCGTCGGCGCGGTGATTGCCTCGACCTGGGTCCACGACTATGCACCGCGCATCCGCTCGTTGGTGCTTGCGTCGCCCGCCTTCAAGGTCAAGCTCTACGTACCTTTCGCCCGTCCGGGCCTGGCGCTGATGCGCAAGTTTCGCGGCAACTTTTTCGTCAACAGCTACGTCAAGGCCAAGTTCCTCAGCCACGACCCGGAACGCGTCGCCTCCTACGACAGCGATCCGCTGATCACCAAGGCGATTTCAGTGAATGTGCTGCTCGGCTTGTATGAAGCCGCCGACCGTGTGGTGGCCGATGCGCAGGCGATTCAAGTGCCGACCCAATTGCTGATTTCCGGCTCGGATTTTGTGGTCCACCGCAAACCCCAGGAACAGTTTTTCGAACGCCTGGGCAGCCTGAAAAAAGAAAAACACATCCTCCCGGGCTTCTTCCACGACACGCTTGGGGAACGTGATCGCGCCGTGGCCATCGCCAGCGCCAAACGCTTTATCCTGCAAAACTTTGAATACCCGCTGGACCGGGCCTCGTTGCTCGATGCCGACAAAATCGGCCTGACCTGCGCCGAATCCGAATCCCTCGCCGCCCCGCTGCCGCACAACTCGTTGCGTGACCTGTACTGGCGCATGACCCGCGCCAGCATGCGCCTGGGCAGCCGGCTGTCTGACGGGGTGAAGCTGGGCTTCGACACCGGTTTCGATTCCGGCAGCACCTTGGACTATGTGTACCGCAACCAGCCCACCGGTAAGGGCGGGCTCGGGCGGATGATTGATCAGAACTACCTGAACTCCATCGGCTGGCGCGGTATTCGCCAGCGCAAACTCAACGTCGAAGAGTTGCTGCGCCTGACCATGGCCAAACTGCGCGAAGAAGGCCGACCGGTGCGCATCGTCGACATCGCCGCCGGTCACGGCCGCTACATTCTCGAAGCCTTGCAAGGTGTCAGCCCGCTACCGGAATCGATACTGTTGCGCGATTACAGCGACATCAATGTCCGTGACGGTGGTGCGCTGATTCGCGATAAGGGCCTTGGAGACATCGCGCAGTTCGTGAAAGGCGACGCGTTCGACCGCGCCGACCTGGCGGCACTGAACCCAAAGCCGACACTGGCGGTGGTGTCCGGGTTGTATGAACTGTTTGCCGACAATGCACTGGTCGGCGGCTCTCTGGCGGGCCTGGCCGAGGCCGTGGAGCCCGGTGGCTATCTGGTCTACACCGGTCAGCCCTGGCACCCGCAGCTGGAACTGATCGCCCGCGCCCTCACCAGTCACCGTCAAGGCCAGGCGTGGGTGATGCGTCGGCGCAGCCAGGCAGAAATGGATCAACTGGTGGAAGCAGCGGGTTTTCGCAAAATCACCCAGCGAGTGGATGAATGGGGGATCTTCACCGTGTCCCTCGCGCAACGGGTGCAATGATGGGGGCTGCCCCGAGAGAGCCGGGTCTGCTGAAACCCGCCGTGCTCTGGTTGCTGGTGCTGGCGCCGCTGTTTTTTGCCAGTTACGGCTTTGCCACGTGGGTCACGGCCCAGCGCAGCGATGTCGGCACCTTCGTTTTCGATTGGGAAACCGCCATGCCCTTCTGGGCCTGGACCATCGTCCCCTACTGGACGATTGATCTGCTGTACGGTTTTTCGCTGCTGCTGCCCGATAGTCGCCATGAACTCAAGCGCCACGCCTTGCGCCTGCTGAGTGCGCAAGTGATCTCGATCAGTTGTTTCCTGTTATGGCCGCTGCGCTTCACCTTCGAACGGCCTGAACTGGACGGGGTGTTCGGCTGGCTGTTCGCAGTGCTGGCCGGGTTCGACAAGCCGTTCAATCAGGCGCCATCGCTGCACATCGCCCTGCTGGTGATTTTGTGGGTCATGTACCAACGGCACTCTCAAGGGCTATGGCGCTGGCTGGTGCACGGTTGGTTCGCATTGATCGGGATTTCGGTGCTGACCACTTATCAACATCACTTTATCGACTTACCCACAGGCGCCCTCGCCGGCTTGCTGTGCGTGTGGTTGTGGCCGCTGGATCGGCCCAGCCCCTTGAGTAGCCTGCGGTTGGCCAAGGATCCGAAACGCTGGCGCCTGGCCCTGCGTTATGGCATCGGTGCGGCGATATTCGCCATTCCAGCCTTTGGCCTGGGCGGCGGATGGCTGTGGCTGATCTGGCCTGCCGTGGCGTTGCTGTTGGTGGCGATCAACTACATGCTGCTGGACGCCGCCGGGTTTCAGAAACGCGCCGACGGCCGCCTTAGCCCGGCCGCCCGTTGGTTATTTGCGCCTTACGTGGCAGCGGCGTGGATCAACTCACGGCTTTGGACCCGCAAGCATCCGCAGCCCAATGAAGTTGTGGATAACGTTTGGCTCGGCAGGCTTCCCGACGCTGATCAGTTGGCGCCGTTCAACGCTGTGGTTGATCTATGCGCCGAGCTGCCGCTCAACCCGAGAGGCCGCGCCTATCAAAACGTTCCAATACTCGACCTGACCGCGCCCAGCGCTGAGCAATGTCTCGCCGCCGCCCAGGCTATTGAACACCTGCGCCACCAAGGTCCACTACTGGTCTGCTGCGCTTTGGGCTATTCGCGCAGCGCCACCGCTATCGCAGCCTGGTTGCTGCACAGCGGTCGAGCGGCCACTGTCGATGCCGCCGTGGCGATGATCCAGGCCGCACGTCCGCAAGTGGTGCTGCATTCGGCCCATCGCCTAGCCCTGGAGAACGCCTATGCCGGGTGATATGGAACTGCACGTGGTCGCCAGCCTGCTGCGCCGGGGCCGCACCCTCGATCAGTTATCCACAGGACTGACCTTGCTGGGTGTATTGTTCGGCCTGCTGCAACTGCTGCTGATCACCCCGACTGCGCCGTTCTTGATCCTCAGCGCCTGGCTGATCATCCTTGGGCTATGGCAAAAATACTGGGCGCTGCGGGTGGCCTTCGACGCTGACCTGTTTACTCTGATGGCCCGCGACACTGACGCTTTGTCAGACCGCACTCAAGCTCTCGACCAGGCCCTGCAAAACCTCGGCCTGCAACCGGCCACCCGTGCCGGCCGGCCCTGGATCGAACGTCAGCGCGGGGGGCTTAAACTGCTGCGCAAACAGGCTGTCCTGCTGGCCGCCCAAGTGCTGCCACCATTGGCTGTCATTCTGGCCAGCCCTTGGCTGCCCTTCGCTGGATAAGGAAATCGTTAATGTTCGAACCTGTGGTTGCCTTCCTCATCACCTCCATGGCCCGAACCGTTACTGGCGCCCGCAGCCTGTGGATGGGTTGCGCGCCGGAACCCGTGCAGCGCATTTATTTTGCCAACCACAGCAGCCACGGCGACTTCGTGCTGCTCTGGGCCTCGCTCCCTTCCGCCCTGCGCAAACTTACGCGACCGGTGGCCGGCAGCGACTACTGGAACAAGAGTGCCTTACGCCGGTACATCATCAGCCGGGTGTTCAACGGCGTGCTGATCGACCGCGAGCGCAAGGACCCTGTGGATAACCCGTTGCAACCCATGCTCGACGCCCTGCAGAAGGGTGATTCATTAATCATCTTTCCCGAAGGCACGCGCAATCCGGAAGAGGGTTTGCTGCCGTTCAAAAGCGGCTTGTACCACTTGGCAAAAAGTTACCCACAGGCCCAGGTGATTCCGGTGTGGATCGCCAACCTCAACCGGGTCATGCCCAAGGGCCGAGTACTGCCACTGCCGCTGCTGTGTACCACCAGTTTCGGCGCGCCCCTGCAACTGACTGAAGGCGAGAGCAAAGAGCAGTTCCTTTCACGCAGCCGCGACGCACTGCTGGCCCTCGCCCCGGAGCATTCCTGACATGGATAGACAAACCCTGATGCTATTCGGCGGGATCGGCATGATCCTGGTGCTGGCCTCACTGATTGGCCTGATCCTCAAACTGCGCACCCGGGGCACGCCCAATGCAGTCATCGAAAACCTCAACGCCCGCATCAACGCTTGGTGGGTGATGGTGGTGGTGATCGGCATCGCTTTTTGGCTGGGCACCGGCGCGGTGATCCTGCTGTTTTACGCGGTATCGTTCTATGCGCTACGCGAATTCCTCACCCTCATGCCCACCCGACGCAGCGACTACCCGGCGCTGGTGGCAGCGTTTTACCTGGCATTGCCGCTGCAATATCTGCTGATCTATTCCGATTGGTACGGACTATTCTCGATCTTCATTCCGGTGTACGTGTTTTTGCTGCTGCCGATCCTTGCGTCTCTCGGCGGCGACAGCACGCACTTCCTCGAGCGGGCGTCGAAAGTGCAATGGGGCTTGATGATCGCAGTGTTCTGCGTGTCGTTCGTGCCCGCCCTGCTGACCCTGGACATCGTCGGTTATGAAGGCCGCAACCTCCTGCTGATCGCGTATCTGGTGATCGTGGTGCAACTGTCGGACGTGCTGCAGTACGTATGCGGCAAATTGTTCGGCAAACACAAAATCGCGCCCACTCTATCGCCGTCGAAAACCGTTGAAGGCTTTGTCGGTGGCGTTTTGCTGTCCTCGCTGATTGGCGCAGCCTTGTGGTGGACCACACCATTCAGCCCGTGGCAGTCGTTCATGATTGCACTGCTGATCAACCTGCTGGGCTTTGCCGGCGGCATCGTGATGTCGGCAATCAAGCGTGATCGCGGCGTGAAGGATTGGGGGCACATGATCGAAGGCCATGGCGGGATGCTGGATCGACTGGATTCAGTGTGTTTTGCGGCGCCAATCTTCTTTCATCTTGTGCGGTATTGGTGGACTTGAAATAGCTGACCTTTCTCAAAAAAAAAGACCGCAGCCAAAACTGCGGTCTTTTGATTTCATCGCTTGTGGATAACTTATTCCACCGTCACCGACTTTGCCAAGTTACGCGGCTGGTCAACGTCAGTGCCTTTCAACACGGCAACGTAGTACGAGAGCAGCTGCAACGGAATGGTGTAGAGAATCGGCGACAGGATGTCGTGGATGTGCGGCATCTGGACGACATGAGTGCCTTCGCCATTGGTCATGCCGGCCTGCTCGTCGGCGAAGACGATCAGCTCACCGCCACGGGCGCGGACTTCCTGGAGGTTGGACTTCAGCTTCTCCAGCAACTCGTTGTTGGGCGCCACGGTGACTACGGGCATGTCGTTATCCACAAGCGCCAACGGGCCATGTTTCAGTTCGCCCGCCGGATAGGCTTCGGCGTGGATGTAGGAGATTTCCTTGAGTTTGAGCGCCCCTTCCATCGCCACCGGGAATTGCGCACCGCGACCGAGGAACAGCGTGTGGTTCTTTTCGGCGAACAGCTCGGCGATTTTCTCCACAGTGCTGTCCATGGCCAGGGCTTCACCCAAACGGGTCGGCAGGCGACGCAGTTCTTCGACCAGTGTGGCTTCGACACCTTCGGCCAACGTACCGCGAACCTGACCCAGCGACAGGGTCAGCAACAGCAGGCCAACCAGTTGAGTGGTGAAGGCTTTGGTCGAGGCCACGCCGATTTCACGACCGGCTTGAGTCAGCAGGGTCAGGTCCGATTCACGCACCAGGGAGCTGATGCCGACGTTGCAGATTGCCAGGCTGGCGAGGAATCCCAGTTCCTTGGCATTGCGCAGCGCGGCCAACGTGTCGGCGGTTTCACCTGACTGGGAGATGCTCACGAACAGGGTGTCCGGCTGCACCACCACCTTGCGATAGCGGAATTCGCTGGCGACTTCGACCTGACACGGGATGCCAGCCAGTTCTTCGAGCCAGTAACGGGCAACCATGCCGGCGTGATAGCTGGTGCCGCAGGCGACGATCTGTACATTGCGCACCTTGGCGAACAGCTCGGCGGCTTCTGGACCGAATGCCTCGACCAGCACCTGGTTATGACTCAGCCGACCTTCGAGGGTGCGCTGCACTACGACCGGTTGCTCGTGAATTTCCTTGAGCATGTAATGGCGGAATTCGCCCTTATCAGCGGCTTCGGCCCCATCACGGTACTGAACGCTTTCACGCTCGACGAGTGCACCGTTGATGTCCCAGATCTGCACGCTATCGCGGCGAATTTCGGCGATATCGCCTTCTTCCAGGTACATGAAGCGGTCTGTGACCTGGCGCAGGGCCAATTGGTCGGAGGCCAGGAAGTTTTCACCCAGGCCCAGACCGATCACCAGCGGGCTACCACTGCGGGCCGCCACCAGGCGATCCGGTTGAAGGGCGCTGATCACCGCCAGGCCGTAAGCACCGTGCAGCTCTTGCACGGTCGCTTTCAGGGCTACTGTCAGGTCGGGTTGCAGCTTGAGTTTTTCGTGCAGCAAATGCGCGATGACTTCAGTGTCGGTGTCCGATGTGAACACGTGGCCCAAAGCCTGGAGTTGCTCGCGCAGGGCTTCATGGTTCTCGATGATGCCGTTGTGCACCACCGCCAGATCGCCAGAAAAATGCGGGTGAGCATTGCGTTCACACGGCGCGCCGTGAGTCGCCCAGCGGGTGTGGGCAATGCCCAGACGGCCGACCAGCGGCTCTTCGATCAGCGCTTGTTCCAGTTCGCTGACCTTGCCCGGACGACGCGTGCGCAAGAGTTTTTCATCGTTGGTGTACACCGCCACACCGGCGCTGTCATAGCCACGGTATTCCAGACGCTTGAGGCCTTCGAGCAGGATGGCGGTAATGTTACGTTCTGCGACTGCGCCGACAATTCCACACATGCTAGTTCTCCTGACTGACGGCGGCGCAGATCAAATTGATGCCGCGGGCCTGAATCTGATCGCGTGCCGCAAGTGGCAGGCGATCATCGGTGATGAGGGTATGGACGCTGCTCCACGGCAGCTCCAGATTGGGAATTTTGCGACCGATCTTGTCGGCCTCGACCATCACGATCACTTCGCGGGCAACCTCGGCCATGACACGGCTCAAGCCCAGCAATTCATTGAAGGTGGTGGTCCCGCGCACCAGATCGATGCCATCGGCACCGATAAATAGCTGATCAAAGTCATATGAGCGTAGTACTTGCTCGGCCACCTGACCCTGGAAGGACTCGGAATGCGGGTCCCACGTCCCCCCGGTCATCAGCAGCACCGGCTCGTGCTCGAGTTCGCTCAAGGCGTTGGCGACATGCAGGGAATTGGTCATCACCACCAGACCCGGTTGCTGGCCGAGTTCCGGGATCATCGCGGCGGTGGTACTGCCGCTATCGATGATGATCCGCGCATGCTCGCGGATCCGCGTGACGGCGGCGCGGGCAATGGCCTGCTTGTATTTGGAAACCGGTTGGCCAAGGTCGGCGACCAGCTCCTGAGGCATGGTGACTGCCCCGCCATAACGACGCAGCAATAGACCGTTGCTTTCAAGCGCTGCCAAGTCCTTGCGAATCGTAACTTCCGAGGTTTCGAAGCGCTTGGCGAGCTCATCCACACTGACTTCCCCCTGCTCATTGAGCAGGGCGAGGATGTTGTGGCGGCGTTGGGGAGTGTTGCGCTTTGACATGGCTTGGTAAGTTTCGATTCGAAAGATAACGTAAGCAATCAAAACCTATTAGCGAAACTTCGTCAAGCCGGAACAAGAAAAATTACCTGTGGATAAAAGCATCGCGGGCAAGCCCGCTCCCACAGGTCCAACAAAACCTTGTGGGAGCGGGCTTGCCCGCGATTACAATCGATCAGGCTGTGAATAACTAAAACCTGACCAACTTTTGTGGATAACTCAGCTCTTCTTGACCTTCTCCGGCCGCTTCCAGCCATCGATGTTCTTCTGTCGAGCCCGACCCACGGCCAACTGAGCCTTATCCACATTCTGGGTAATGGTCGAACCGGCTGCCGTGGTCGCACCCGCGGAGATATCCACAGGCGCCACCAACGAGTTGTTGGAACCAATGAATACATCTTCGCCCAACACGGTTTTCCACTTGTTCGCGCCATCGTAGTTACAGGTGATGGTGCCAGCGCCGATGTTGGTACGCGCACCGATCTCGGCGTCGCCCAGATACGTCAGGTGACCGGCCTTGGCGCCCTCGCCCATATGGGCGTTCTTCAGCTCAACGAAGTTACCCACATGCGCGCGAGCTTCCAGCACCGTGCCCGGACGCAAACGAGCGAACGGGCCGGCATCGCTGCCTTCACCGAGTATCGCGCCTTCGATATGGCTGTTGGCTTTAATCACCACGCCTTTGCGCAGGGTGCTGTCCTTGATCACGCAGTTCGGACCGATCACCACGTCGTCCTCGATAACCACTTTGCCTTCGAGGATCACGTTGATGTCGATCAGCACATCGCGGCCGACGCTAACCTCACCTCGCACATCGAAACGTGCCGGATCGCGCAGGGTCACGCCATGAGCCATCAAACGACGAGCGGCGCGCAGCTGATAGTGACGTTCAAGCTCGGCCAGTTGCTTGCGATCGTTGGCACCCTGCACTTCCATGGTGTCATGGGGGTGTTCGGTAGCCACCACCAGACCATCGCTGACTGCCATGGCGATTACATCAGTCAGGTAGTACTCGCCCTGGGCATTGTTGTTGGAGAGCCGGCTCATCCAGCCCCCCAAGTGCTCGAAAGGCAGCGCGAGAATACCGGTATTGCCTTCGGTGATCGCACGTTCGGCTTCGTTGGCGTCTTTCTGCTCGACGATGGCGCTGACGTTGCCAGCGGCATCACGGACGATGCGGCCGTAACCGGTCGGGTCATCCAGCTCGACCGTCAGCAGGCCCAATTGCCGCGGCGCAGCGTGCTTGAGCAGACGTTTCAGGGTTTCGACTTCGATCAACGGTACATCGCCGTACAGAATCAGCACGGTGTGAGACTTGATGAACGGTACAGCCTGGGCCACCGCATGTCCGGTACCCAGCTGTTGATCCTGCAGGACGAAATTCAGGTCATCGGCCGCCAGACGCTCGCGCACCGCTTCGGCACCATGGCCAATCACCACATGGATGCGTTGTGGATCAAGTTGCCGGGCCGTGTCGATAACATGGCCAAGCATTGAGTTACCGGCAACCGGGTGCAGAACTTTCGGCAAGGCCGAACGCATGCGCGTGCCTTGGCCGGCAGCGAGGATAACGATTTCAAGAGACATGACAGGCTACTAATCCTGGGGGTCAGCGGCTGCGACCGGGTGATAAAAGTCGGAAAAGAAAAAAGGGTAGCCGAGGCTACCCTTTTTAATCAATCACACAATAAGTCGATGGCCAATTAGTGGCCAAACTTCTTGCGGATCTGCTGGACGGTGCGCAGCTGAGCTGCAGCCTCGGCCAGGCGTGCGGCAGCAGAACCGTAGTCGAATTCCGCGCCCCGCTCATGCAAGGCCTTCTCGGCAGCCTTAACGGCTTCCTGAGCGGAGGCTTCGTCCAGGTCGGCAGCACGTTGCACGGTGTCGGCAAGAACCTTGACCATGTTCGGCTGAACCTCGAGGAAACCGCCGGAGATGTAATACACCTCCTCTTCCCCGCCCTGCTTGACCAGGCGGATCGGGCCCGGCTTGAGATTAGTGATCAACGGCGCGTGACCCAGAGCGATACCAAGATCACCCAGTGCACCGTGCGCAATCACCATCTCGACCAGACCGGAAAAGATTTCCCCTTCCGCGCTGACGATATCGCAATGGACTGTCATAGCCATCTGATTGCCTCAACCTAAATTAGCGCCCGTTGCCGGGCGCCGGGATTACAGTTTCTTGGCTTTCTCGATCGCTTCTTCGATGCCACCGACCATGTAGAACGCTTGTTCTGGCAGGTGGTCGTAGTCACCGTTGAGGATGCCTTTGAAGCCAGCAATGGTGTCTTTCAGGGAAACGTATTTACCCGAAGCACCGGTGAAGACTTCAGCCACGAAGAACGGCTGCGACAAGAAACGCTGGATCTTACGAGCACGGTTTACCAACTGCTTGTCGGCTTCCGACAGCTCGTCCATACCCAGGATCGCAATGATGTCCTTCAGTTCTTTGTAACGCTGCAGAACATACTGTACGCCGCGAGCGGTGTCGTAGTGGTCCTGGCCGATTACGTTCGGGTCCAGCTGACGCGAAGTCGAGTCGAGTGGATCGACCGCCGGGTAGATACCCAGGGAAGCGATGTCACGGGACAGAACGACGGTGGCGTCCAAGTGGGCGAAGGTGGTCGCTGGCGACGGGTCAGTCAAGTCATCCGCCGGTACGTATACCGCCTGGATCGAAGTGATCGAACCTTCCTTGGTCGAAGTGATACGTTCTTGCAGAACGCCCATCTCTTCAGCCAGGGTCGGCTGGTAACCTACTGCGGAAGGCATACGGCCCAGCAGTGCGGATACTTCAGTACCGGCCAGGGTGTAACGATAGATGTTGTCGACGAACAGCAGAACGTCGTTACCTTCGTCACGGAACTTCTCGGCCATGGTCAGGCCGGTCAGTGCTACGCGCAGACGGTTACCCGGCGGCTCGTTCATCTGACCGTAAACCAGTGCCACTTTGTCCAGAACGTTGGAATCCTTCATCTCGTGGTAGAAGTCGTTACCCTCACGAGTACGCTCACCCACACCGGCGAACACGGAATAACCGCTGTGCTCGATGGCGATGTTACGGATCAGTTCCATCATGTTTACGGTTTTGCCTACACCGGCACCACCGAACAGACCGACTTTACCGCCCTTGGCGAACGGGCAAACCAGGTCGATAACCTTGATGCCGGTTTCCAGCAGGTCGTTGCCGCCAGCTTGTTCAGCGAAGGTTGGCGCAGGACGGTGAATGCCCCAACGCTCTTCGGTGTCGATCGGGCCTGCTTCGTCGATCGGGTTGCCCAGTACGTCCATGATCCGGCCCAGAGTCGCTTTACCGACCGGTACGGAGATGGCAGCGCCAGAGTCGGTGACTTCCAGACCGCGCTTCAAGCCCTCGGTGGAACCCATCGCAATGGTACGAACCACGCCGTCGCCCAGCTGTTGCTGAACTTCCAGAGTGGTTTCGGCCGCGCTTTGTACTTTCAGCGCGTTGTAGATGCTCGGTACGCTGTCGCGTGGAAATTCCACGTCGATAACGGCGCCGATGATTTGAACGATACGTCCGCTACTCATAGCTGGATCCTCTGAATATTTGAACCGTTAAACCGCGGCAGCGCCGCCGACGATTTCCGAGATCTCTTGGGTGATCGCAGCCTGACGCGCCTTGTTGTAGACCAGCTGCAAATCGCTGATCAAATCACCGGCGTTGTCGGTAGCGTTCTTCATCGCGATCATCCGCGCAGCTTGTTCAGCCGCGTTGTTCTCGACCACCGCCTGGTAGACCTGCGACTCCACGTAACGGACCATCAAGCCGTCAAGCAGCTCTTTGGCGTCCGGTTCGTACAGATAATCCCAGTGGTGCTTGAGTTCTTGATCCGGGGTTGCCACCAGTGGAATCAACTGCTCCACGGTAGGCTGTTGCGTCATGGTGTTGATGAACTTGTTGGACACCACGGACAGGCGGTCAATACGGCCGTCCAGGTAGGCATCCAGCATCACCTTGACGCTGCCGATCAGGTCATTGATCGACGGCTCTTCACCCAGGTGGCTGATAGCTGCAACGACGTTACCGCCGAAGTTGCGGAAGAAAGCCGCACCCTTGCTACCAACGACACACAGATCAATCTCGACGCCGTTATCGCGGTTTACCGCCATGTCCTTGACCAGGGCCTTGAACAGGTTGGTGTTCAAGCCACCACACAGACCACGGTCACTGCTCACCACGACGTAACCGACACGTTTTACTTCACGGTCGATCATGAACGGGTGGCGATATTCCGGGTTGGCGTTGGCCAGATGGCCAATAACCTGGCGGATGCGCTCCGCGTAAGGACGGCTAGCAGCCATGCGCATTTGTGCCTTGCGCATTTTGCTGACCGCCACTTTTTCCATGGCGCTGGTAATCTTTTGCGTGCTTTTGATGCTCGCAATCTTACTGCGAATCTCTTTTGCGCCTGCCATGTAACACCTATCAGGTTAGCAAGCGGGAGCCTTGCGGCTCCCGCTGCGGCTTACCAGGTTTGGGTGGCCTTGAACTTCTCGATACCGGCTTTCATGCCAGCGTCGATTTCGTCATTGAAGTCACCCTTCACGTTGATCTTCGCCATCAAGTCGGCGTGATCGCGGTTGAAGAAAGCAATCAGCGCTTGTTCGAAGCTGCCGATCTTGGCGATTTCAACGTCAGTCAGGAACCCACGCTCAGCGGCATACAGCGACAGCGCCATGTCAGCGATCGACATTGGTGCGTATTGCTTCTGCTTCATCAGCTCGGTAACGCGCTGACCATGCTCAAGTTGCTTACGGGTCGCTTCGTCCAGGTCAGAAGCGAACTGGGCGAATGCCGCCAGTTCACGGTACTGAGCCAGAGCGGTACGGATACCACCGGAGAGCTTCTTGATGATCTTGGTCTGAGCGGCACCACCCACACGGGATACCGAAACACCGGCGTTCACAGCAGGACGGATCCCGGAGTTGAACATGGCCGATTCCAGGAAGATCTGACCGTCGGTGATGGAAATCACGTTGGTCGGAACGAACGCGGAAACGTCGCCAGCCTGGGTTTCGATGATCGGCAGTGCGGTCAGGGAACCGGTTTTGCCGGTCACTGCGCCGTTGGTGAACTTCTCTACGTACTCTTCCGAAACGCGGGATGCGCGCTCCAGCAGACGGGAGTGGAGATAGAACACGTCGCCTGGGTAAGCTTCACGGCCTGGTGGACGACGCAGCAGCAGGGAAATCTGGCGGTAAGCCACTGCTTGCTTGGACAGATCGTCATAAACGATCAGCGCGTCTTCACCGCGGTCGCGGAAGAATTCACCCATGGTGCAACCGGAGTACGGTGCCAGGAATTGCAGCGCAGGAGATTCCGAAGCACTGGCAGCCACGATGATCGTGTTGGCCAGAGCGCCGTTTTCTTCCAGCTTGCGAACCACGTTGGCGATGGTCGATTGCTTCTGACCGATTGCTACGTAGACGCAGAAAATGCCGCTGTCTTTCTGGTTGATGATCGCGTCGATCGCCAGAGCGGTTTTACCGATCTGACGGTCACCGATGATCAGCTCACGCTGGCCACGGCCGACAGGGATCATGGCATCGACAGCCTTGTAGCCAGTCTGTACAGGCTGGTCTACCGACTTACGCCAGATCACGCCTGGAGCAACTTTCTCGACCGCGTCGGTCTGTGTGTTGCCCAGTGGACCTTTGCCGTCAACAGGGTTACCCAATGCGTCGACGACGCGACCCAGCAGTTCCTTACCAACCGGAACTTCGAGGATGCGGCCAGTGCACTTGGCGCTCATGCCTTCAGCCAGAGACTGGTAAGCACCCAATACAACGGCACCTACAGAGTCTTGCTCCAGGTTGAGAGCCATACCGAAGACGCCGCCCGGAAACTCGATCATCTCGCCGTACATAACGTCGGCCAGACCGTGAATCCGCACGATACCGTCAGATACGCTGACGACAGTGCCTTCGTTACGGGCTTGGGAGGTCACATCGAGCTTGTCGATGCGGCCCTTGATAATTTCACTTATTTCGGAAGGATTGAGTTGCTGCATTGCTCTGCTGCCCCTTCAAACTCAAGATTTCAATGCTTCGGCAAGGTTCGCGAGTTTGCCGCGAACCGAGCCATCGATAACCAGGTCGCCGGCGCGGATGACAATGCCCCCAATCAGGGATTTGTCTTCCTCGACTTGCAGGCGCACTTCCCGGTTGAGTCGTGCACTGAGAACCTTGGCGAGTTTGTCTTGCTGTTCTTGGTTCAATGCAAAAGCACTGGTCACTTCAACGTCTACCGACTTCTCTTGTTCAGCCTTGTACAGGTCGAACAGAGCGGATATCTCCGGCAAAAGCGGGAGACGGTCGTTTTCGGCAACGACGTGAATGAAGTTCTGTGCCTTGGCATCAAACTTGTCGCCGCACACGTCGATAAACGTGGCGGCCTTGTTTGCGCTCGTCAGTCGCGGGGCCTTGAGCACGCGCTGCATGGTGTCGTCTTGCGACACTGCTGCAGCCAGGCCGAGCATGGCTGACCAAGAGGCCAGTTGCTGGTGGGCCTGGGCGTGCTCGAAGGCTGCCTTAGCGTAAGGTCGGGCCAACGTGGTCAATTCTGCCATGATCGCCCTCGCTTAAATTTCAGCAGCCAGTTTGTTTACCAGCTCCGCGTGCGCGTTTTGATCGATTGTGGCACCCAGGATCTTCTCGGCGCCGCCGACAGCCAGTGCACCCAGTTGGGCACGCAGCGCGTCTTTGACACTGTTCAGTTCCTGCTCGATCTCGGCCTGAGCCTGAACCTTCACACGGTCAGCGTCGATACGGGCTTTTTCAACAGCCTCTTCAACGATCTGGTTACCGCGCTTCTTGGCTTGCTCAATGATTTCGGCTGCCTGAGCTTTCGCTTCGCGCAGTTGTTGACCCGCTTTATCTTGGGCCAACTCCAGGTCGCGAGCTGCTCGGGCGGCAGCGTCCAGTCCATCCGCGATCTTCTTCTGACGTTCGTGCAAAGCCGCGATGACCGGAGGCCATACGAACTTCATGCAAAAAAGTACAAAAATTAAGAACGCAACGGACTGGCCAATCAGGGTTGCATTAATGTTCACGCCAACACCTCGCTCGTTCGTTGCACAACACACTAATCACTCGACGATTCGAGTGATTAGCCAGCGAGTTGACCAACGAATGGGTTCGCGAAGGTGAAGAACAGAGCGATACCAACACCGATCATGGTCACGGCGTCGAGCAGACCGGCAACGATGAACATTTTGACTTGCAGCATTGGAACCATTTCTGGCTGACGCGCTGCGCCTTCCAGGAACTTGCCGCCCAACAGGCCGAAACCAATTGCGGTACCCAGTGCGCCCAGGCCGATCAACAGTGCAACAGCGATAGCGGTTAGACCAACTACAGTTTCCATCTTTCCTCCCGACTTTTACGTCGTATGGTTTAGGTTTTTTAGATTTTAAAGCGGTAAAACAAATCGTTTCATAGCCCTGTTCGGGCACCCACCCGTGTTACCGGGTGGGACATCAGACTAGTCGAGACTGGTCTTAATGGTTCTCTTCGTGCGCCATCGACAGGTAAACGATGGTCAGCATCATGAAGATAAACGCCTGCAGGGTGATGATCAGGATGTGGAACACAGCCCACGCCCACTGCAGAACTACGCCCAGGCCGCTAAGCCAGAGCAGACCGCTGCCGAACATCACAGCAATCAGAATGAAGACCAGTTCGCCGGCATACATGTTGCCGAACAGACGCAGTGCCAACGAGATTGGCTTGGCAATCAGTGTCACGAACTCAAGCAGGAAGTTCACCGGAATAAGCAGGGCTTGAACGAAGATGTTCTTGCTGCCGAACGGGTGCAGGGTCAGTTCGCCGATGAAACCGCCGATACCCTTGACCTTGATGCTGTAGAAAATGATCAACGCGAATACCGACAGGGCCATGCCCAGGGTAGCGTTCGGGTCAGTGGTCGATACGGCGCGGAACGGAATGTGCGCATCGCCGGAGATCAACATGGCTACTTGAGGAATCCAGTCAACCGGAATCAGGTCTACGGCATTCATCAGGAAGACCCAGACGAAGATGGTCAGCGCCAGTGGTGCAATCACCGGGCTACGGCCATGGAAGCTGTCTTTCACGCTGCCATCGACGAATTCGACCAATACTTCAACGAAGTTCTGCAAAGCACCAGGCTGACCGGAAGTCGCCTTCTTTGCCGCCATGCGGAAAAGAAGAACGAAAATCAGACCCAACGCAACCGACCAGCCGAGAGTATCGACGTGGAAAGCCCAGAAGCCCATTTCTTTGGCTTCTGCTGCGGTGTGGGCAAAACCCCACCCGCCAGTTGGGTGCTGACCGAAGGTCAGGTTCTGCAAGTGGTGCTGGATATAGCCCGAAGCGGTTGTCTCTGCCATGGTTGCCTCAAACGCCCTAAGGTCTCGAAAGTCTTGTTCTCATTAGCAGGGGAGCGAACCAGCTAACCAGTTGGGTCAGCACGAAGACGCCGAATACTGCTAACGGCGCCAATGGCTTCACACCTGCAAACGTCAATGCAAACAGCACTGCCGTCAAAATCAGTTTGCCCGCCTCGCCGGCATAAAAAGACCGGACGATGGCTTGAGCTGCTCGGGCGCCGGAAAACCGAAATGCCCTGTGAGCGAAATAAATATTGGGAAGCAAGGCTATCAGGCCTCCGCAGAGTCCTGAGTACCCGGCAACGACTCCATGCCATTGCCAGAGCGCCAAAGCGGCAATCAGCAAAACGACAAATTGAGCCATTAACACCGGAAAAACTGCCAGGCGATGGAACGGCAAGCGGTCTGGCGTGCGGTTTTCCATCTCTTTCGCTCCCCAATGGTCGGCTGCCAGAACTCAATAACCTGGCATAATTTGTGCCGACAAAATGCGCGCAGAGTATAGGGGCGGTTCTGCCCCTATTCAACTGTCAGGTAGTGATTTCCGGCTTCACGCTACATGAGGAATTGTTTCAGCGGATGTGTGCGAGCACACCTTGAAGCTCATCAAGAGAGTTGTAGCCGATCACCAACTGCCCCTTACCCTTCTTTCCGTGGCGGATCTGCACCGCAGAGCCTAGGCGCTCGGCCAGACGCTGCTCGAGTCGGGCGATATCCGGGTCCGGTTTTGCAGGTTCCACAGGCTCCGGCTTGCCACTCAACCACTGGCGAACCAGTGCTTCAGTCTGGCGCACAGTCAGCCCTCGTGCGACAACATGTCGCGCCCCTTCAACTTGTTGATTTTCCGGCAAACCGAGCAAGGCACGGGCATGACCCATTTCCAGGTCGCCGTGAGACAGCATGGTTTTGATCACTTCCGGCAGCGCAATCAGACGCAACAGGTTGGCGACGGTGACGCGGGACTTACCCACAGCCTCGGCCACTTGTTGCTGAGTCAGCTGGAATTCCTGCTGCAAACGCTGCAAGGCCACCGCTTCTTCGATCGGATTGAGGTCTTCGCGCTGGATATTCTCGATCAGCGCCATCGCGATGGCGGTTTCATCCGGCACATCACGAACCATCGCCGGGATGGTTTCCTGGCCAGCCTGCTGGCTGGCACGCCAGCGGCGTTCGCCGGCGATGATTTCGAAGCGCCCGCTGCCGATCGGGCGAACCACGATCGGCTGCATCACGCCCTGGGCCCTGATCGACTGCGCCAGCTCTTCCAGCGCCTGAGGATCCATGTCCCGACGCGGCTGGTATTTGCCACGCTGAATCAGGTCCAGGGGCAGGTGCTGCAGCTCACGCTGATCGGCCTGTACCGCTTGCTCTTCCAGCGAGCTGACAGTCGGACCACTCAGCAGTGCATCCAGTCCACGTCCGAGACCTCGTTTCTTGACGGCCATGGGGATTCCTTAAGTTGCCTGAGCAGCGGCGGTGCGTGAGTTTTTGCGCTGACGGCGAACCATCTCGCCAGCCAATGCCAGATAGGCAATCGCGCCCCGCGATGATTTGTCGTACGCCAGCGCCGGCATGCCATAGCTTGGCGCTTCGGCCAGACGGATGTTGCGCGGAATCACGGTGTCGTAGAGCTGATCGCCAAAGTGTTCCTTGAGCTGCGCCGAGACGTCGTTCATCAGGCTCAGGCGCGGGTCGTACATGGTCCGCAACAAGCCTTCGACTTTCAGGTTCGGGTTCAGCAGTTCGGCAATGCGCTTGATGTTATCCACAAGGTCGCTCAGCCCTTCGAGCGCGAAGTACTCGCACTGCATGGGGATAATCACCCCGTCGGCGGCAACCAGCGCGTTGAGCGTCAACATCGACAGCGACGGCGGGCAGTCGATCAAAATGTAATCGTAGTTTTCACGGATCGGCGCCAACGCACTGCGCAGACGACTTTCCTTCATCTGCATTTCCAGCAGAACGACTTCGGCCGCGGTCAGGTCGCGGTTGGCCGGCAGCAATTGATAACCGCCGTGCTCGGAATAGTGCATAGCCTGGGCCAGATCGCATTCGCCTATCAGCAGGTCGTAGACCGAGTTTTCCAGGCCGTGTTTATCCACACCGCTACCCATGGTGGCGTTGCCCTGTGGATCGAGATCGATCAACAGCACCCGACGCTTGGTAGCGACCAGGGAAGCTGCGAGGTTGATGCAGGTGGTGGTCTTGCCCACACCACCCTTTTGGTTCGCTATCGCGAATACCTTAGCCATTCTTGCTTGTGTTCCCAATCATGCCGTGCGGCGCAGTATCAGCAGATGGCGTTGGCCTTGGCAACCGGGTACGGCCAGGGCGTGTTCGCTATCGAGGTGGAAGTCTGCCGGCAATGCTACCAGCTCATCGGCGGGATGAACGCCCTTCATTGCCAGCCAACGTGTTTCGGCGTCGCCCAAATGGCGAGTCCAGTTGCTGAAGTTCTCCATGCTGCTGAACGCACGGGAAATGATCCCGTTGAATGGCAGTTCAGGCTGGAAGGCTTCGACGCGACTGTGGATAACTTGCAGGTTATCCAGTTTGAGTTCGAGTTTGACCTGGGTCAGGAAGCGGGTTTTCTTGCCGTTGCTGTCCAGGCAGGTCACTTGCGACTCGGGAAACAGGATCGCCAGGGGAATCCCTGGCATGCCGCCACCACTGCCCACATCCAGCCAACGGCCGTTTTCGATGAAGGACATAACGCTCAGGCTGTCGAGCAAATGCCGTGAAACCATTTCGTCCGGATCACGCACTGCCGTGAGGTTGTAGGCCTTGTTCCATTTTATCAACAGGGCCAGATAACCCAGCAGCTGTGCATGCTGGGCTTCCGTCAGGCTGACACCGAGCTGGCGAGCACCTGTGGATAACTCTTCGGCGTGTTGCGAGGTGACCAACGAACTCAAGCGCTTTGCTCCAACTGACGGCCCGCGCCGCGTTTTTTCAAATGAATCATCAACAGCGAAATCGCTGCCGGGGTTACGCCCGGAATACGCGACGCCTGGCCCAGGGTCTCTGGACGGGTCGAGCCGAGCTTGCTCTGGATCTCTTTCGAGAGACCGGAGATGTTCGTGTAATCGATATCCACAGGCAGTTTGGTGTCTTCGCTGGCCCGCAGACGTGCGATTTCATCCTGTTGGCGATCGATGTAACCGGCGTATTTGGTCTTGATTTCGACCTGTTCGGCGACCTGTGGATCTTCTGCGCCCCCACCTGTCACGGCGATCAGACCAGCGTAGTCGATTTCCGGACGGCTCAGCAGGTTGAGCAAATTGTATTCGTGGGTCAGCGGCGTACCGAACGTCTCGGAAATCGCATCGCCCTGCTCGGTGCCTGGGCGAACCCAGGTACTTTTCAGGCGTTGCTCTTCCAGATCGATGCTTTCGCGCTTCTTGCAGAACGCTGCCCAACGCACGTCATCCACCAGACCCAATTCGCGACCTTTTTCGGTCAAACGCAGGTCGGCGTTGTCTTCGCGCAGGATCAAACGGTATTCGGCGCGGGACGTGAACATCCGATACGGTTCCTGGGTACCCAGGGTAATCAGGTCATCGACCAAAACGCCGATGTACGCCTCGTCGCGACGCGGGCACCAGGCATCTTTGCCCTGAGCGAGCAGTGCGGCGTTGGCTCCAGCCAGCAAACCCTGGGCGCCGGCTTCTTCGTAACCGGTGGTGCCGTTGATTTGCCCGGCGAAGAACAGACCGCCGATCACTTTGGTTTCCAGGCTGTACTTCAGGTCACGCGGGTCGAAGTAGTCGTACTCGATGGCGTAGCCCGGGCGAACGATGTGTGCGTTTTCCATGCCGCGGATCGATTGCACGATTTGCAATTGCACATCGAACGGCAAGGATGTGGATATCCCGTTCGGGTACAGCTCGTGGGTGGTCAAACCTTCCGGTTCGATGAAGACCTGGTGGCTTTCCTTGTCGGCAAAACGGTGGATTTTGTCTTCGATCGACGGGCAATAACGCGGACCGATGCCTTCAATCAAGCCTGCATCGGAATACATTGGCGAACGGTCGAGGTTCGCGGCAATGATTTCGTGGGTCCGCGAATTGGTGTGGGTAATCCAGCAGCTGACCTGTTTCGGATGCTGCTCTTTGGACCCCATGAACGACATCACCGGAATCGGCGTATCCCCTGCCTGCTCGGTCATTACCGAAAAATCCACAGTGCGACCGTCGATACGCGGTGGTGTACCGGTTTTCAGGCGACCGACCCGCAACGGCAGTTCGCGCAGGCGATGAGCCAGCGCAATCGACGGCGGATCACCGGCGCGACCGCCGGAATAATTCTGCATGCCGATGTGGATAAGTCCGCCGAGGAAGGTACCAGTGGTCAACACCACGGAATCTGCGAAGAAACGCAGGCCCATTTGGGTGACAACACCGCGCACTTGTTCCTGTTCGACGATGAGGTCGTCAGCAGCTTGTTGAAATATCCACAGGTTCGGCTGGTTTTCCAACGCTTCGCGGACAGCGGCCTTGTACAGAACCCGATCTGCCTGAGCGCGGGTTGCACGCACGGCGGGGCCTTTGCGGCTGTTCAATACGCGAAACTGGATACCACCTTTATCGGTAGCCATGGCCATCGCGCCGCCCAGGGCATCGATTTCTTTAACCAAATGGCTTTTACCAATCCCGCCAATGGCTGGGTTGCAACTCATGGCACCGAGGGTTTCCACGTTATGCGTCAGCAACAGGGTTTTTGCCCCCATACGTGCTGACGCCAGTGCTGCCTCGGTACCGGCATGACCGCCGCCGATGACGATGACTTCAAAACGGGAAGGGAAATCCACCACGCACCTCGTGCCTGCTTCAGTCAGGTAATCCGGAAATAGTTTGAGCTCAGGTTTTTGGACCTGGTCGGCAAGTATAGGGACTTCGCCCTTCCTAAAGAACCCTTTGCACAAAATTTAACCAGCTGTGGAGAAGTCGAGGTTATAGAAATTAAAAAGAGAGAAATTTATTAAATCTTTGTTTTTATGTTTATTTCTACTGAGCCACCTTTCTGTGGATAGATTTATACAGCCCTTTATTTTCAATATGTACAGAGATTCAAAACCCTGTGGTCATATGCCAAGGAGGCCATTGGATAACCGGTTTAAGCCTGTGGATGAAAGGGGTGGTTATCCACAGAGGTGGTTATCTTCAGTTTCCAAGCCTTGTTATCAACTGCCCTTAGCGGCACTTATTCACAGGGCTTAATCCACAGAAAAGCCGCCGAATGAGCAAATCCCGGGCAAGGGAAATCCGCTCAAGCGAAGAATCTGCTCGGCACTGGGGAAAAATTTCAGAAAAGGAGAGAACAGACAGGCCCGAATGGCCTGTCTGTGAACTGCGGAAGGGACTATTTACCGATACAGAAGCTGGAAAAGATCCTTCCCAGCAGATCATCGGAGCTGAATGCGCCGGTGATTTCGCCCAAAGACTGCTGCGCCTGCCGCAAATCTTCGGCCAATAGCTCACCAGCACCCGCTAACGTCAGCTGCGCACGGCCATGCTCTAGGGACGCACTCGCATGACGCAGTGCCTCCAGGTGACGCCTGCGTGCACTGAAGCTGCTTTCGGAGGTCTGTTCGTAACCCATGCACGCCTTGAGATGCTCGCGTAACAGTTCAAGCCCCATACCGGCGGATTTGGCACTGAGACTGATTGTGACATGGCCATCATCACTGACCTCCAGGGCAATCGCTTCCCCCGTCAGGTCAGCCTTGTTGCGGATAAGGGTAACTTTTGCCGGATCCGGACGTATTTCAAGAAATTCAGGCCACAAGGCAAAGGGATCAAGGGCCTCGGGAGCCGTGGCGTCAACCACCAGCAGTACCCGATCTGCTTCACCAATGGCTTTTAATGCCCGTTCGACACCAATTTTTTCCACCTGATCATCGGTATCGCGCAGGCCGGCAGTGTCGACCACGTGCAACGGCATGCCATCGATGTGGATATGTTCGCGAAGAATGTCCCGGGTAGTGCCGGCAATCTCGGTCACGATCGCGGCTTCACGTCCGGCCAAGGCATTCAGCAGGCTGGACTTGCCGGCATTCGGCCGACCGGCGATGACCACGGTCATGCCATCGCGCAGCAAAGCCCCTTGGCCAGCTTCACGCAGCACTGTGGATAATTCGTCGCGCACTTTGTCGAGCATGCTCAGCACGTGGCCATCGGCAAGGAAGTCGATTTCTTCTTCGGGGAAGTCGATGGCTGCTTCGACGTAAATGCGCAGGCCTATCAGTTGCTCGGTGAGGTTATGTACACGCTGGGAAAACGCACCCTGTAACGAACGCAGGGCATTTCGTGCCGCCTGTGCAGAACTTGCCTCGATCAAGTCGGCAATGGCTTCGGCCTGAGCCAGATCGAGCTTGTCGTTGAGGAAGGCGCGCTCGCTGAATTCACCCGGCCGGGCCAGACGACAGCCCAGTTCCAGGCAACGCTTGAGCAGCATATCCAGAACGATTGGCCCGCCGTGGCCCTGCAGCTCAAGCACATCTTCGCCGGTGAACGAGTTCGGTCCGGGGAAATATAGCGCGATGCCTTCGTCCAGCACCTCTTCGTTTGCACTGAGGAACGGGCCGTAATGGGCAAACCGCGGTTTCAGTTCGCGACCGCTGATGGCTTTGGCCGCCAGACTCGCCAGCGGCCCAGAAATACGGACGATGCCCACACCGCCGCGACCTTGAGCGGTGGCGACGGCCGCGATGGTTTCACGAGGAACGCTCATAAACCGGTATCCAGACAAAAGTGACAGATAGCAAAACGCCCCACTAGGGGGCGTTTTGAGTGGTTATCCACAGAGTAAGTTACGCCTCGGCTTTTTTGGTAGCCGCTTCGATCTTACGCGTGATGTACCACTGTTGTGCGATGGACAGCACGTTGTTCACAACCCAGTACAGCACCAGACCTGCCGGGAACCACAGGAAGAAGAAGGTGAAGATGATTGGCATCATTTTCATGACCTTCGCCTGCATCGGATCCGGAGGAGTCGGGTTCAACTGCTGCTGGATAAACATGGTTGCGCCCATGATGATCGGCAGAATGAAGAACGGATCCTTGATCGACAGGTCAGTAATCCACAGCATGAACGGCGCCTGGCGCATTTCCACGCTTTCCAGCAGAACCCAGTACAGCGAAAGGAAAACCGGCATCTGCACCAGGATTGGCAAGCAGCCACCCAGCGGATTGATCTTCTCTTTCTTGTACAGCTCCATCATGGCTTGCGACATTTTCTGCCGGTCGTCGCCATGTTGCTCTTTCAGCGCGGCCAGTTTCGGTGCCACTGCACGCATGCGCGCCATGGATTTGTAGCTGGCAGCCGACAGTGGGAAGAAAATCCCCTTGATCAGCATGGTCAGGAAGATGATCGACCAACCCCAGTTACCGACCAGCGCGTGGATATGTTGCAGCAACCAGAAGATTGGTTGGGCAATGAACCACAGAATGCCGTAGTCGACGGTCAGTTCCAGACCTGGGGACAACTCTTTCAGCACAGCCTGGCTTTTCGGACCGGCGTACAGAACGGCGCTGGTTTCAGCTTTCGCACCCGGTGCGACAGTCATTGCCGGGGCGGTGTAGCCAATGATGTAGTTGCCTTTGCTGTCTTTACGGGTCTGGACGATGTTGTTTTCGCCCTTGACCGGAATCCACGCAGTCACGAAGTAGTGCTGCAACCAGGCAACCCAACCACCGGTGACGGTTTCTTTCAGCTGAGCCTTGTCCATGTCGCTCATCGACACTTTCTTGTACGGCTCGTTACTTGTCCACAGGGCGGCGCCCAGGTAAGTCGCGGTGCCGGTGGCGGTGCTGGAAGAAGGATCGGAGCTGGCATCACGCTTCAGTTGCGCGAACATTGCACCGGACCAGGGCTGAGCGCTCTGGTTGTCGATCAGGTAGGAAACGGTAACGTCATACAGGCCACGTTTCAGCGTGAAACGCTTGATGTAGTTGACGCCGTCCTTGCTGAACTTCAGGTCCGCGACCAATTGGTCTTGACCGTCAGCCAGTTGATAAATCTTCTTCTCGGAGGAATAAACCGGACGACCGGCAGGACTTGCGTCCGGACCGTTGGTGCCGATCAGGCCACTCTGAGCCAGATAAGTCCGCTCGTTGCCGTTATCAAACAGCTGGAATGGAATTTCCGGGTGGTCCTGGCGACGTGGATACAGCGGCAACGTCAACTGGGCAACATCGCCACCTTGTGGATCGATTGCCAGGTTGAGCACATCCGTTTTGATCTGGATGAGGTCTTTGCTTGCAGCTACTGGTGTTTCAGCAGGTGCAGTTGCACTGGTATCGCTTGCGGCGCGTGGAATGTCGTCACTGACAGAAGCATTATTGCCAGTCGCCGTATCCGGTAGGCCCGGTGCGGTAGTACTGGAAGCAACATTCTGAGTCGGCAGGGCAGCCTGGCCATAGTCCTGGTTCCATTTAAGGACCATAACGTAGGACACGATTGCCAGGGCGACGATCAGGATCGTGCGTTTGATATCCATGATTACTCGGCCATCGAAGAAGAACGGGAGGTAGGGATAGATGGAACCGGGTCATAACCACCGGGATTCCACGGATGACAGCGACCTAAACGACGAAAGGTCAGCCAGCCACCGCGCAGAAGGCCATGATTTTCTATGGCTTCATACGCGTAGCAGGAACAACTGGGGTAGAAACGACAGTGACTGGCCATCATGGGACTGATGGCATAGCGATAAAACTGGATCGGAACGAGCGCCAGTTTACGCATCGGGACTGTCTACCCCTACAGTTTCGGTTTTGACTGCTGGTACCGGCTTGCTGCGTGCCAGACGTTTCCAGAGTTTGTCGAAATGCTGAATCAATTCGGGGCTTTCTACGTCACCCAAACCTTTGCGCGCGACGATAACAATGTCCCAACCGACCAGTAAATCCTGGTTCAGGCGAAACGATTCGCGCATCAGACGTTTGAGGCGATTGCGCTCGACGGAGAGCTTTACGCTCTTTTTCCCGATAACCAGCCCGAGACGGGGGTGATCAAGATCGTTATTGCGCGCAAGGAGCAGGAGATTTTTCCCCGGAACCTTGCCGGTAGGGGAGTCAAAGACTGCCTTGAAATGCCGGGGAGTAAGCAGACGCTTTTCCCGACTGAAGTCCTGACTCACCTCCAGTGCCGGATTATCAAACTGCCAGACGCGCACGACCTTTGGCGCGACGACGCGACAGGACGGCACGACCGTTCTTGGTAGCCATGCGAGCACGGAAACCGTGGGTACGAGCGCGTTTGATAGTGCTTGGTTGGAAAGTACGTTTCATTGTCGTGTTACCTGGTTCGTCCACAACGGGCCGGAATGGCCCCCGTTTTAAGAGACCGGGGATTCTAGAGAAAGCAAGCCTCTAGGTCAATTTCCAACCAGCGTTTCCTTATAAATAGATCTCCAGACGATTTGCTCGCCCGAAGGTCGTTCGCTAGATATAGAAATAAAGAAGGGAATTATTTAAAGCTTTTCTGTAAAGCTTATAAAAGCTAGGGGCACGATCATCTGTGGATAACTACCTTAAGCCCTTCTAAACCGTGATGTACAGAGAATGACAACTACAGTGGAAAACAGTGATCAGCCTGTGCTGCGCTGTCGGATAAGCTGTGTGTGGAAAGGCTAGTTATCCACAGGCAGGTTATCCACCGAGTTTCGCCCCCGCTTGTCCAGTGCCCTCATGGGCGGTTATCCACAGAGCTTATGCACATACCGTTGGTCTTCTTTTCGGGGGTTAACGCATTGATAAATCATGCCCTGTGCGCAACCTGCATGTGGATAAGTGGACGTCTGGTCGCTACAATGACCGCTTGTTTTTGCCTCACCGGCTTTCAACTTAGGGGATATCCGTGTCAGTGGAACTTTGGCAGCAGTGC